>QHBZ01000053.1 GCA_003244055.1 Pseudonocardiales bacterium
TCGTCGGGGTCGTGGACGCGTTCCTGCAGTTCGTCCTGAACGTGACCGTAGAGGAATCCGGTGAACATGCGGGAAGCGTGTAGCGCGCCGTGCTGGTCGAACCCGGCGCTGATGAACAACTCCAGGAGCGCTTCGATGGGTCGTAGTGTGCCCAGAGGCCGCAGGGCGAGGGGTCCGGACGCTGACCGGGTCACCAGTAGCGGCACTACGTAGGGGTGGGCTAGCGCGATCCGCCGGAACGCGTGGGCGGTGCGGCGTAGGGCGCCTTCCCAATCTTGGTTCCCCTTACCGCCGGGTTCGGGTACGACGAGTTCGGAGATGACGTGCTCGATGACCCCGTCGAGCAGAGCGTCTTTGTTGGCGGCGTGGCGGTAGATGGCCATCGGGTTGCGATCGAGGACCTGCCCGAGCCGGCGCATCGTCAGCGCCTCGACACCATCGTTGTCGATGATCTCCAGTGCGGCGGTCAGCACCTGCTCTCGGGTCAGCGCGGGGCGCCGTCTCGTCGGCGGTGGGACGGTCGGCGGCCGGACCTGACTGGTGTCACTCGGCATCGAAATCCTCCTCGATGGGGGTCCGGTTCATATACGGCCGATTGCTACATCGTCGGACGACGCGTAACGTATACAATGTAGCGCAGGATCGATCTTTGGTCCACCCGCGACACGACCTCGGCGCACTGCCGGGCACTGACCTCACGACGAAGGAGCGCAATGGCGCGCATCACTGACCGGCCGTCCTCGGCATCTCGACGCAGCACCGGCACGGACGTGTCGGCGACCAACGGGCCCGATCCGTTCGATGACCAGGGTCAGCGGGAAGAGCACAGCCAGCTCGCCAACCTGGGCGACAACGACGAGGGTCGCGAGCAGGGCCTGATCACCGAGGGCGGCAAGAACCGAAACCACCTTGGCGAGAACCGGGGCGACCGCGAGTTCGGCGAGAACCGCGAGCGTCCCGAGCGGGGTCAGCTTGGTGAGCGCGCCGAGCAGGGCCTGCGGCGCGAGCAGCGGCCAGCGATGTCCAGCGGGTTCGACACCTTCGCCCCCGTGCTGGGCGCCTGGAACCAGGTCTTCGCGTCCTGGTGCGAACTGGCGGGCACCATGGTGAAGGCACAGCAGCAGACCTTCGCCAGCATGATCGGCGCCGCGAGCCCCCACGCCAAGGACAGCACCAGCGGTGAGCACCGCAGCCGCGACCACGTTTCGACAGGATCGCGGACAAAAGCATCGACGCCCGACCAGATCGAGCACGATCGGCGATAGCCGCTAGGCAGGACCAGTACCAAGACCGGCCGGATGTCCAGCGCATGGGCAGCCGGCCGGTCCGGTCCTGGCGCGTTGCCCGGACAACCCCGGGATCGCGTATCCGAGAACCGTCGTTGCGCGTACCATAGTTAGCGCTAGCCGGTATTCCCCGATGTTCCGGTGTCGCCCGAGCTCTCGGTGACGCAGTTGGCGCGGACACCAGGCGTTCCATATCTGTCCTCGTGACACTTACTCTCGTTTCGTCCCAGCCTCAGGACCAGGGCGACCCGCGCGGCGTCGGTCGCGCTCGGCTCAGGCGAATCGAATTCGCAGTCGTAACCGCCGAGGATGTGCGCTGGCTCGTTGCCCACCTGCGAGCGGTAGTCGCGGCCAGCCCCGCCGTCTGGGCGGGCAGCGGGATGACGCTGTTACAGCGCGCAGCGCTGCACCTCGTCAGCGCGCACGCACCGATCACCGTCACCGACCTTGCCCAGGCGCTGGGTACCAGACCGCTGGCCACCTCCGCGATGGTCGATCGGCTGACCCACGCCGGAATGGTGTCTCGCACGCCGGATCCGCAGGACCATCGGCGCGTCCAGCTGACCATCACCGCGACCGCCGAACCGATAGTCGGCGGCACCGACACGGACACAGCCAGACGTTTGCAGGCAGTGCTCAACGGCATCAGCTCGCAAACCCGTAGTCAACTGATCAACATCCTCATCGACACCGTACGACGGGCCGGCCGAGTACCCGTCTGAACCTAACGGGCATGCCCGATTAGAACGGTCACGACGCGAGGAGGTGGCAGCAATTCTCGGTGTCCCCTGGTAGTCTCAATACCAGCGCTCATGCCCCGCAGCCCCCTCGGGGAAGTAGGGATCGGTAGCGTTGCTGCCCCAGACCCCGGTGGCTGAAGAAGTGTCGGTGTCGGCCCGGGGACATCAAATGACGGCTAGTCGGCAGCGTGCGCAGCGGGGCGTTAACCCCAGCGGCGCACTCGTCGGTGCCGGTGTTTCACCCGGCGCTGATGGCGTGGTGGTAGGCGATACGGTCATCCGAGATGATTTCGTCCGCGACCGCGCGGATGATCTGGACGCCGAGGCCGCCTATTACCGGCATCGGGCCATCCAGGAGGAGCGGGCCCTGGGTTCTGGCTATTACGTGGACCTGCTGCGAGGTATGGCTGCTGAGCGGGCGGCGATGGCGCAGCGGATACGGACCAGAAACGGGGCGGCCAGAGATCCGGCTGGACCACGCGTTCCGCAATCTCCTAGCCAATCCCCCGTTCGCAACCCGCAGTCAACTGATCGACGTACTCATCGCCACGGACGCCACGACCGTGGCCGCTAGCGCGTCATTACGGAAGACGACCGGCCATGACCCCATCAGTACGGCAAGTACCTGATCGGCTCTTTGTCGCCTCAACGACGAAGAGAGACTCCGGAGGCAACTGATGCAGCCTGTCCACCCCGGCTGGTGCGACCCGCGTTACTGCCGCTTCACCGACATCGACATTCAGCACCGCTCCACGCCCACCCTGCTGAGCACTTGCGAACATAAGTGGTGGTTCACTCTGGCCCGTGCCGATGAGTGGGCCCACCCCGAGGCGCACGGGGACACCGAGCTGCTGATCGATGTGCACAACACAATGCTGCGGGACCTTGATGTGCAACACGTCCTACGGGCCCAGGAGATCGGATTGTACGCCCGCAGACTCCTGACCGAGCACCACCGCGCGCACTTGCTAGGTGCGTCGGTACTCGGAGACGCGGTCCCGGCTTCTGCCGCCCGACGACAGTCGCGGGGATCCCCGGCGGGCCGGGATACCCGCGCCAAATGGTGACCCACCACCTTCATGCTGGAGCCATGGGAGCGCGTCGTATCGCTGACCCCCGCCGAGGCGCTCGTATGGATAGACGTTGGTAGAGATTGTTTCGGAGGTGTGGATGTTGAGCGTCGCCGCCGGATCCCGCAGAGGACATCGAGTGGCCAAGACGGCCAGGGAGACACCAGACTCGCCAGCCAAGGATGTGGAATTCGAGCGCAGTGGGCTTGGTCCAGCGTTTCTGGGTCTACTGAGGGAGAATGTCCCGCTCCTCATTGAGGGTGCCGGGGACCCTCAGGAGCCGTTGGGTCGAGTTGAGCAATCCGGCGATTTCGACTGGGACGAGGAGGAGTCAGAGGCGTTACGTCAGGGACGCAGGGAGGCCGAGTTCACACTTTCGGCCGATTCCGTGCGGGCGTATCTCAAGCAGATCGGCAAGGTGGCGCTGCTCAACGCGGAGGAGGAGGTGGAACTCGCCAAGCGGATCGAGGCAGGGCTTTACGCCGCTGAGCGGGTGCGCCGGACCGACGACTCGATCGACAAGTTTGCCCCGCAGCTGCGCCGGGATCTGCGCTGGATCGTCCGTGACGGCGGACGTGCCAAGAACCACCTGCTGGAAGCCAACCTTCGCCTCGTCGTCTCGGTGGCCAAGCGCTACACCGGCCACGGCGTGCTATTCCTGGATCTGATCCAAGAGGGAAACCTGGGTCTGATCCGTGCGGTAGAGAAATTCGACTACACCAAGGGATTCAAGTTCTCCACCTACGCCACCTGGTGGGTCCGGGCAGCCATCAGCCGGGCGACGGCTGACCAGGCTCGCACTATCCGGATCCCGGTGGAGGTGGTCAGTGTGATCAACAAGCTGGGTCACCGGAAACGCGAGCTGGTTCAGAACCTGGGCCGCGAGCCCACCCCGGAGGAGCTGGCCAACGAGATGGACATCAGCCCGGAGAAGGTGCTGGAGATCCAGCACTACGCCCGGGAACTCATCTCGCTGGATCAGACCATCGGAGAGGAGGGTGACTCTCGACTCGGCGACTTCATCGAGGACTCCGAGGCCGTCGCCGCGATCGACGTGGTGTCATTTCCCCTGCTGCAAGACGACCTGCGATCGGCACTGGCCACGCTGTCCGAACGGGAGGCCAGCGTTATTCGGCTGCGCTTCGGACTCACCGACGGCGAGCCACGCACCTTGGACCAAGTCGCCCACGTCTACGGCGTCACCCGGGAACGGATCCGGCAGATCGAGTTCAAGACGATGACCAAGCTGCGCCAGCCCTCGCGCTCCCAGGCGCTCCGTGGCTACCTCGACTGACACGGGGACACCGGCCGAGCCGATCTGGAACCGGTCAGTCAGACTTCAGGGCGACGGTCACCACCAGCGGTCGCCCGTCGCGAACCAGCGAAATCGGTACCCGCTCGCCGATAGCCCGCTCACGAATAGCGACCGTCAGCGCGTCGGCAGTGCCAACGGTCCGGTTGCCGACCTTGGTGATCACATCGTTTTCCAAGATGCCGGCCTCGGCGGCGGCGCTGCCCTGCTGAACGTTCTGCACGCGGGCACCGTCGGACTTGCCGTCGGTCACCGACGCGGCGTTGACGCCCAGATCGGCGTGCTGGTAATGCCCGGTGCGGATCAGCTCCTGCGCGATCGTTCTGGCCGTATCGATAGGGATGGCGAAACCGAGCCCGATGGAGCCACCGCCTTCGACAGCGCCCAGGGTGCGGATCGCGGTGTTGATTCCCACCACCGCACCCGCGCCGTCCACCAACGCCCCACCGGAGTTGCCCGGGTTGATCGCCGCGTCGGTCTGGATCGCGTCGATCACCGCGTTGCCATTACTTCCCTCAGCCTCCAGCCGCACTGGCCGATTTACCGCGCTGACGATGCCACTGGTCACCGTGCCGGCGAGGCCGAGTGGCGACCCGATAGCGATGACCGGGTCACCCGGCTTCAGCGCCGATGAACGGCCGAGCTGCGCCACGGTGGGGTTGACGACCTCCACCTTGACCACAGCGAGGTCCGTCTTGGGATCCCGGCCCACGATCCGCGCCGGCAGCCGGGTGCCGTCACTGAATACCGCTTCCAACGTGGCGTGCGGGATGTCCGCGGCGGGGGCCACCACGTGGTTGTTGGTCAACACGTAGCCGTGGCCGTCGATGACCACACCAGAGCCGAAACCACCCTGATCGCCGACCCGATACTCCAGTGACACCACCGCGGGCAGAACCCGACCGGCTACCGCCGCCACCGAGCCGGCCGGTCTGTCGATCGACGGCTGCACCTGCGCCAGCGTGATCCCCGGATCGTTGAGCAAGGTGCCGCCTTCGGCGGTGAGCCGGCCCACGAGTCCGCCGAACCCGCCGATCAGCAGCGCGACCGCCGCGAGCGTAGCAAGCGCCCGGTTGCTCAACCGACGACCGAACAGCACTTCCGCCACGCTCAGCCGCGCTCCTGGTCGTGGCGGTTCGTCGGCGTCGACATCGCGTTGCCCCACTGCTGGGGCCCCGAGCACGGCTGCCGCCCAGGGATCACGCCACGGGTCACGTCCGGCGCCCTGCGGCCAGAATCCGTCTTCAACCAACCCCGCCGAGGGTCTCGATCCGTTGCGCCCGGGAGGCCGCTGCAACCGCTCATCGGACCGCGACGGCCTACCGAACGCGGCCGCCAACGCCTCCGGGGTTGGTGGCGCGGCGGCCGGCTCACCGGTGGCCTCACCTGGCTGATCGGCAAAGGCTCCGAGCACTCCAGGAGGTCGACCGAACAGCTGCGCCGCGGCCGGGTCGACCGTGGGCCGCGGCGCCGGTTTAGAGACGAACGGCGGCGGCCCCGGATGCCCTTCGGTCGTCAAGGGCTGGTAGAAGTCGTGATCCTGCGACGTGGCCATGGTCTCCTGGGTCAGGCGGGTACTGGCGATCAGCCAGTGTTCCCGCGCCCTGGTGAAATGTGCGTAGCGCTGCTATCGCCCGATCAATCGACCGAGCACCGAGGGTCCGGCACCCCAACGGGGGCTCGCACCCAGCGGCCCGGGGGCCAGGCTCGGATCAGCGAGCTCGACAATAGCGCCCTCAGCCGTCACCGCCAGTCCGGCCGGCGCGTTGGGCAGGTCCGCGGTCTGCGGGATCTCGCGCAGCGCGGCGAGCAAGTCGGCTGGGGCCGGCGGACACTGCGCCGAACGAACGACATTGCTGGCCTGGTGCTGAGCGGCGACCTCCGCGGCACAGGACTGGCACATGCTGAGATGGGCGGCGGCACGGTCACGAGCAACCGGGCCGAGCTCTCCGTCAACGAAGGCCACCACGGCGTCCACTGCCAGGTGCTGCCCTGCGTTGAGGCTCGCCACCAAGTCGGAGAAGCTGCGGCCGCGCAGGTCCGTCATCCAGCCTCCTCACTCAGCGTCAGCGCGTCGCTTTTCGAGCGCCGCCTTGAGCGCCTGCCTGCCGCGGTGGATCCGGCTGCGAACCGTCCCGAGTTTTACCCCGAGCGTGGCGCCGATCTCCTCGTAGGACAGACCCTCTACGTCACAGAGTACGACAGCTGCGCGGAATTCTGGTGCGAGGTCGTCCAATGCCTGCTGCAGATCCGGATCGAGGTGGGTCGCGACGTAGACCTGCTCCGGACTCGGCCCACCGCTGACGAGCCGGTCGGTGTCCTCAGGTAGGCCCTCCATTCGCAGCCGGGAACGGCGACGCACCATGTCCAGGAACAGGTTGGTCGTGATCCGGTGCAGCCAACCCTCGAACGTCCCCGGTTTGTAGGACCCCAGGCTGCGGAACACCCGGATGAACGTTTCCTGGGTAAGATCCTCGGCGTCGTGCGGATTGCCGGACAGGCGGTAGGCCAACCGGTAGACCCGGTCGGCATGCTCACGCACCACCTCGTCCCATGAGGGCGGTACCCATGACTCGGCTGCCAGGGTTGCTTCGTCCTGCGCCCGGGCGGGCGAGATCGTCTGCCCAGGAGCAGCAGGGTCGGAAAAGCGAGTCTGGGTAGCCATTGGCTGGGTCTCCCACCTCCGGGTTGACGACAGGGCGCCGGTCACAGGGCACGCACGGGTAGTGCAACGCTGGGATGGCGGCCAATGTTTCCGAGGTTCCATCGCGGACTCCCCGGGGCGGGAAACCCGGCACACCGATCCGCAACGATTCCCGCTCCTATGATGGGGTGCCAGCGTGTGCACCAGGTAAGCGGCAGGTAAGAAGATCCTGAGAGTCGGCCGGTCCGGGTGGGGCTGATTCGGTTGGAGTGTTGGGGCTGATCCGGCGCGGCGTCGCCCGGATGGTGCACACGGCAGCGCTACGCTGCGCAGCGTGAGGTCGACCGGCAGCGCAGGCGGGCCGCCTGCCCTCTCCGACGGCGGCGTGCGCGAGTACCTGGACAGCTTCGTCACCGAGGACGGGTTACTAGCTGCGGCGCGCGAGCGCGGTCAGGAGTTGGGCTGCACTCCGATCGCGCCTGCTGGCGGCGCGGCGCTGCGATTCCTGGCCGGCGCACTCGCCGCCCGCGCCGTGGTCGAGGTTGGGACCGGCACGGGCACCAGCGGGCTGTGGCTACTTCGCGGGATGACCCCCGAAGGGGTGCTCACTTCCATCGACGTCGAACCCGAGCACCAACGAGCCGCCCGGCAGACATTCGCCGAGGCGGGGTTCCCGCCGTCGCGCTACCGGCTGATCATGGGGCAGGCCTTGGACGTCCTGCCCCGGCTCACTGACGGGGGCTACGACCTGGTCTTCGTCGACGCCGCCAAGCCCGAATATCCGCGCTATCTGGAGGCCGGCGTGCGGTTGCTACGGCCCGGCGGGGTGATCGCGTTCGACAACGCCTTATGGGGTGGCCGGGTGGCCGATCCAGCACATCGCGACCCGTCCTGCACCGTTCTGCGCGAGATCGGCGCCATGGTGCGCGAGGACGACACGCTCATCCCCCTGATGCTCCCCCTGGGCGACGGCCTGCTCCTCGCGCTGCGCACGTCCTAACGCCACACACCCGCTAACGCCTTCCTAAGGAGCCGGAATGAATTAACCTATTCAAGGAGCGGTTCCGTCGTGTAATTCCACTCACCATGGAACTCGTGTCGAGTGAGGGGTATTGATTCCTTCTGTTGGTCTGTGAGTTTGATTTTAGTAGGGTATAGGTTGGGGTCGAGTTCGCAGCGAACGGTCAATCCTATGGTGGTCGTGGTGTTGGCGATGAGGCTGACGCGCCAGTTGTGAGTGATCCTGGAAAACAGCCGATGTTCGATCTTGTTCCATTTGCTGGTACCGGGTGGGTAGTGGCAGACGGTGATGTGGAGTCCAGTTGCCTTGGCCAGGCGGGCGAGTTCGTATTTCCAGAGCCAGGGGCGGTGTCCGTTGGATCCGCCGCCGTCGGCGGTGATGATGATGAGGAGGAGGATCCGGCGGGCGCCGGGGTATTTTTCTTTGCCGATCTTTTGCCACCATTTTTCGATGGTGGCTACGGCGAAGACCGACGTGTCGTGGTCGATGCCGACTGAGACCCAGGCGCTGTTGTCGGTCAGGTCGTAGACCCCATATGGAATTTCTTTGCCGTCAGCCTGGCTGGGCAAGTCGTAGGTGGACACCTCGACTGGCTCGCCTTCCGGTTGCCATTCTTTGCCTGGCTGAGAGAACCGGCCAACCAGCTCTTTTTTTTGTATCGACGCTGATCACGGGGTCGCCGCTGTTCCCTGTAGGCTGTACTCTTCGGGAACGTCACCGGCCAGGTCGGCCAGGCCACGCCGAATCGTACTCCGCGATGCTCCAGTGGCCCGTTGCACAGCGCTGATTCCACCGCGACCCCACGATTTCGCCTCGGTCGCCATCGCCGCACGACGATCCCGCTCATTCAACCGGGGGCAGCAGATCCGCCAAACGTGACTGCATTGCACGGAAGGCGTCGTCATCCTTGGTCGTCGCGATGCGCATCAATCTCACAAACTGATCATCTCAACTGGAGTCGACACGCCGCAATGCAAAAATTCACGCTATCGGACTAGTTATTTTCTTACAGTTACTAAGCGACCCGGCGCCGACTAGCTCGGCGTTCCTCAAGGCTCTTCGCTGTTTTCAGTGGGTTACTCAGTGTGATGTCATGTAGGCGGGTGTGGGGTTGGCGAGGGTGGGGAGGTGGAGTTTGGCTGCGGTGAGGTAGACGATAGTGATCATCTTTGTTTTGTTGCGGTAGCCTCGGGCGCGGGCTTTGGCGGCCTGGACCAGGGAATTGATGCCTTCGAGCAGGCCGTTGCTGAGGTGGTTGGTGCGCCAGCCGATGATGCCGTCGAGTGCTTCTCGACCAGGGCGACGAAATCATTGATCGGTTGCAGGCGGGAGCGTTTGGCGCCGTAGCACCAGCGTCGCAGGTACTCGGGGGCGTAGCTGGGGTCCTGGTCGTAGAAGGCCTGGAATCCTCCCGCCAGCGCAGCGCCCGGGCGGTGGCCAGTTGCGCCGACGGGCGCATCAGCCGGTGGAGCTGGCCTTGCTGCTTGTCCGAGAGGGTGGCGTGGTTTTTCAGCCACAGCCAGCGGGTGTGCTTGAGCTCGGGGCGGGTGGTGACCTCGGTGCGGCGCACGGTATCGATGGCCTCACTGAGCTTGGCGGCCAGGTGGAAGCGGTCGAAGGTCATCCTCGCGTTGCCCGAGCAGTCCAGCTGGTCACGAGCAGCGTTGACGTGGTGCTCCACGATCCGCCAGATCCTGGTGTCATGCTCGCGAGTCATCGCAGCGACCTTCGCCATCGCCGCGGCGAAGGTGAGCACCAGCGCCTCGAACAACAGCGTGAACCCCGACCCCGGGCGTGCCCACGGCACGCTGACCTACCGTACCCCGTGCTCGGGGCAGCGCACCCCCGGCAGCCGGGCATGCAGCAACGCCTTGTGCTGGAAGAAGTCCAGATGCCGCCACGACTTGTCCACGCAGTCGTGCACCGGAGCGTCACCCTACGCACAGTCCTTGGCCGGACAGGCGAACCATACCTGACAACCACCTGCTACATGACCATCACGGACAGTCATGCACCAACGAAACCATCACCCCCTCGTCAACCCGCCACACCGGGTCCACCCCCACTTGATCACCAAACCCACTTGATACAGCGAGGAGCCTTCCTCAACCAGCCAGAACCTTCGTCAGGAACGCGTGGTGCTGCAGACCCTCTGCCAGTACCGAATCGAGCCGGTCAGCCGTGATAGGAATAAGCGCGGCGTTCGCGGTATTCTCCGGGAGAGCCCGCAGGGTGTCCCGCACTTCCGCCACGCTTCGCCGGATGGACTTCACCATCGACACAAGAGAGCTCAACAATAGGATCACTACAATCAAGACGCCGACGCCCATGGCTATCGCGACCCACCAAAACGTGATCTCTTCAGGAGCGTATCCATCAGGCCCACCAGCGTATCCGAGTAGAAGTATCATCGCTAACCTCCAAGCCTAGCTCGTCCGCGTTCCAGACCTCCGAGAATGACCTCGGCATGGTCGATAGTCTGTCGTAGATCCGTCAACGGGAGCGTGTTCCGATATGATTGCCGCAGGGCCCGATTGATCTGTGGAGCCTGCCGGTCGATCCGCGCTGCGAGGACCAGGATCGGAGCTACCAGTGCGACCACCACCACGATGACCACGACGGCGATCGCGAAACCCAGGTACCAGCCGAACAAATGCGCCTCACCGGGCCCGGGAGCCTGTTCCGCAAACAACACCACCTCACAGCCCTCCTCTCGTTTTTAAACCTGTTCCGCCATGGACCGTACCGGCGCAAGGTTGGCATTGACCGAGGGCAGGACCTCGGGAACAGTCCTCGTCTGATAGGCGATTGCGTCGACCCCCACGATGACCGCACCGAGTGTCCAGGCAACGTGCTTCAACTGAAAGATCACCTTCAACAGCGAGACACCGACAACGGCCACGACCAACGCGACAGCGAGCAACGTGACCCACGCGACTAAAGGCACAGCTTCCTCCTAACTTCTGGTTCGTGTTCCTCAGGTCATCAGCTCACTAGACACCCAGTGCGCCCAGCAGATGGCCAACGCGTTTCACGTATTCAGTCGCGCCGATGGCGATCTGCTTGACTGCGCCGTCTGTCACAGCCAATAACTCTGGCACATTGTCGAGTTTCCCAGTCAGGACGACGCCGTCATGTAGAATTTCATCCACCGCCGCCCGAATTCGATCCACTGGCGTGACGATGCGCTTCATCAGCACTACCACGATAGGCAGCACCGCGAAGACCAGAATAAGGTCACCCACCCACCACAAGATCATATCCGTCTCTGCTTTCCCTCACGAATCGTTCACTCCCAGCGAGGACGTGCCACGCTCGGAGACTCCCCCCGCACGCCGTCGTCATCATCAGCCTGGGCATACTGATGATGACGAAACCAACTCACAACGGTCCGGTATCGTTGTCAGCCATCCAGGTAACCCAAACTCCCCCTTTCATCATCCTGGTATCCCACACTCCGCGAAGGAACCAGAGCAGGAGCAGCCGCATGAGCAGCTACATGAGGAGCCTCCGGACGAACTGGAGCAGGAGCAGTTACCGGGGCGGCCGCGGGAGGAGCCCCATAGGGAGCCCCCTTGGCTACGGCAACGCTCTCAGCACCATCAACCAACAGCGGCAGCGCACCTAACACCGTTGTGCCGGTTTCGTTGATGCGCACGACGCCAGGCCCAATCGCCTCGGCCTGGCGGGAAACAGTCTGCACGCTCTGCGCGCAGTCTTCGAGGTCGTCGGCAGTGCGGTTGAGTAGCATGCCGATCCTGAAGAGAAAGATCGCCAGAGCGGCGATCAACAACGCGATGACGACGACCGTCAAGACAATAAGAATCATCTCTTATCCTTCCCCCTCGGGATCCTTGTAGCTTGGCCACAGTCAGTGCGACCCGGCGGGCCCAGTCGCCGATTACCCACGACAGCGGCCGGGCTGACGTGGTGCGGGGTTGTAGCGGCCACCGCTCAAAGGCGCGCGCAGACCGACCACGGGAAGGGCTCGCGTGCCGAACCGCATCTGCAGCCACCTTCCAGCGACGATGACATTCGAAATATAGTGACACCAGCAGAAGCGGTTGGTCAAGCGTTGTAACTCCGTAGATGATAATCCAGAGAGGCGCCGCCTCGGACCGCCTAGGCGGGTGATCGACCTGGTGGGAACAGTGCGGATGGGTTCACTCTCGCGACCGTAGGCACGGTTGCGGGGAGGTGACCAGGGGGTCGCGGTCGGTGGGTTCGCGTGTGGTGACGGTCAACGACGTGCTGGACGGGCACACGGGGTTGGACCTGTCGTGTCTGGATCGGCTGTACCTGCCGGGGTTCGTGCAGGAGCTGCAAACGCCGGGTGGGGTGGTGTATTTCCTGCGCGAGCATCTGGGCATGCCGATCGCATCTCCGGCGATCTTCGAGCAGATCGGTGCCCGGTTCCGCGTGGGGATGCGGCGATACGCCGGGGCCAACCACATCCCCGTGGTGCGGTTTCGACGCGGCGACCGCAAGGTCGAGGTGATGCGACCGCACCTGGATCAGGCGGCCCGCCGCGGTCGTTCGCAGTTCTCCTTCGCCAAGGAGCGGCGGCGGGTCACCCGACCAACGTGATCAGCAACAACACCGATGAGCACGGCCAACCCCTGCCCGGGGCCCCGCACGCGGTCACCGTGCGCACCCCGATGCACGGCTGGTCTCCTACGCCGCGATGGGGTCCCGTTCCAAGGCCGACATGGCGGGCCTGGGTGTGTTGGGGGGCTACGCCGGCTACCTGGTCAGAAACGACTACGCCGGCTGGCACCAGTTCGACGCCCAACTCGGCGGAGTCCAACAATGCGTAGCCCACTTGATTCGCCGCCGAAGGTGTGCTCGACCTGCACCCCACCCAGCAGAGCTGGGCCAGCGAGGTCATCACCGTGCTCCGCGAGGCCAACACCGCAGTAGCGACCGCCACGGCCGACGGGTGCGATCACCTCGACCCCCAACTCCTCACCGACCTGCGTCAGCGCTACGACAAAGCAGTCGGATGGGGGATCACCACCAACCGCCACCGCCACTGGCCCAAGGGCAACCACCCCGGATACAACCTCGCCACACGCCGGGCCGACAAGGCCGACCAAGTCTGGACCTTCACCCGAAACCTCGCCGGCGCGCCGCGTGCGCGAGAGTCAGAGTCCGCGACTGGTTGCTGGTGTGCTGGCCGAGAGGATGCTGTAGAACCACGCGCCGTGGCGCAGCGCTTGGTACTGGCGTATAGAGGCGATCACATTGCCGTGCTGGACATCCGAGCGGATCCCGGTGACGCGGCCGAACACGGCCAGTGGATACGTCCAATAAGCCATGCGGTACAACCGGCGTAGCGACGGACGAGTGTGCACAGTTACGTCAGCGAGCCAAGGGTCGACGAATCCCGCCGCCGCCAGGTGCGCCAGATGCTCGCCCGCAGTGTCGATGTCAGGCACGGCCCAGCCCTCGAGCCACTCGCTCAGCAGCGTCTCACCGGCGGGGTCCACCGGGCGGGCGACCCGGACGAAGTCCGCGACGACCACCCGTCCGCCGGGACGCAACAGCCGGGCAGCCTCCTGATAGAAGGCGGCCTTGCGGGGCGCATGGCACAGGCTCTCCACCGCCCATACGATGTCGAAACTCGCGTCCGGGAACGGAGTCGCGGTGAAATCGGCCACCTGGAACTGCACGCGGTCAGCCAGGCCTCGGCGGTCAGCGTGAGTACGCGCCATCGCGACCTGCTTGGCGGCCAAGGTGATCCCGACGACCTCAGCCTTGCGCTCAGCAGCCAGCCACAGGCTGCTGCCACCGATCCCGCAGCCAGCATCCAGGACACGCTCGCCAGGCTGGATCTGCACCCGGTCCGCCAGTACCCGATTCATGTTCTTCAGCGCATCGGTGTGCCCGTGGGTGCTGTCATCGGTATAACCGAAGTGGACGGCCAGGTTGTCCTTGTTGAGCCACAGCACGCGATAGTCGATCCAGGTCTCGTCGTAGTACTCGACGATGGCCTCGGTGAGCGAACTGGTCGGCCGCCGCCCGGCCGCCTCTGTGTCCGTCATAAGTCAGTGGCCATCAACATGGCTGGCCATCATGGGATGTCATCAGCGGTCTCCCCTACGTGAGTCTGCGGCACATTGGACCACACTGCCGGGTCTCAGGGGTGCGGGCTACAGGTGCGTTCAGCGGCGGCGCGCCAGCAGCACAGCCGCCAGTGGCCACAGCGCCTGGGCTCCGGCAAGTACGCGTTCGGACAGCCCGATCCGGGAACTGTCGCCGAAGTAGTCGATCCCAAACCAGCCGAGCAGGACGAGCAGGCCCGCGGCGGCGGAGAACCAGACAGCCGGTCGGGGCTTGATGCCGCGCCGCACCGCCAGCGCGGGCCACAGCGACAGCGCGGGCAAAGTGACCGTGGCGGCGACGACGTGAGCTGGCGAATCCCCGGTGACCGGTAGCGGCAATGCGGCCAGCGCGACAGTGGCGGCCCCCCCAGCGGCGAACAGCAGGCGCCCTGGGACGGCCGCAGGCGCCAACCCCGTGGCCGTGATCGCGTGGCACACGCCGACCCCCACCAGGGCCGTCGTCATGATCCACGGGTCAGTCGCGCCGCGACCGGCCAGCTCACTGATCGTGTGGCTCACCTGATCGAAACCACCCCGCTGGCGGGCTGCGGCGAGTTGCCAACCACCGATCAGGAGCACCGGAGCGCAGGCCGATGACAGCACAGCCCACCAGGGCACTGTTCGCACCGCGCCACGCTAGCCCACCGGCCTATTCCGCGTGAGCTCCCTTGCCCAACACCACGACGCCGCCACCGCTGACCGTGTAGCGCTCCCGGTCCAGGTCAGGGTCCATGCCGACCTGAGCACCGTCGGGGATCACCACGTTCTTGTCCAGGATCGCGCGGCGCACGATGGCACCCTTGCCGACCCGCACACCGGGCATCAGCACGCTGCCCTCGACGTGAGCGCCAGCCTCAACCACCACGTCGCCGGACAGTACCGAGTGACTCACGTGGGCAGCGGAGACGATCGAGCCCGCCCCCACGATCGATTCCTGGGCGCTGCCACCCTGAACGAACTTCGCGGGTGGCAGCGGGGGCAGCGCGGTGCGGATCGCCCACGACTGGTTGTACAGGTTGAACACCGGATGCACCGACACGAGATCCATGTGTGCGTCGTAGTAGGCGTCCAGCGTGCCGACATCACGCCAGTACCCGCAGTCCCGGTCGGTGGCGCCGGGCACCGCGTTGTCGGCGAAGTCATAAACCGACGCTTCGCCACAATCCACCAGCATGGGGATCACGTCGCCACCCATGTCGTGATCGGAATCCTGGTTGGTGGCGTCAGCACGCAGCGCGGAGACCAGCAACTTGGTGGTGAAAACGTAGTTACCCATCGACGCGAAGGTCATGTCAGGGTCGTCCGGCGTGCCCGGTGGCGTCGTCGGTTTCTCCAGGAACTCGGTGATCCGGCCGGAGACGTCAGCGCCGATACATCCGAAAGCGCTGGCCTGTTTGCGCGGTACCCGAATTCCGGCGACGGTCACGCCCGCGCCGGTGGCGATGTGCTGCTCCACCATCTGCGACGGATCCATCCGATACACGTGATCGGCACCGAAGACAACGATGTACTCCGGCGCTTCGTCGTAGACGAGGTTGAGCGACTGGAAGATCGCATCCGCACTGCCCGTGTACCACCGCGGACCGAGCCGCTGCTGCGCTGGCACCGGAGTGATGTACTGACCCAGCATCGAGGACAGCCGCCACGCCGTGGTGATGTGCCGATCCAACGAATGCGACTTGTATTGAGTGAGCACACAGATCCGGACATATCCGGCGTTGACCAAATTCGAGAGTACGAAGTCGATCAGCCGATAGTTGCCACCGAACGGTACGGCCGGCTTTGCCCGGTCCGCCGTCAACGGCCACAACCGCTTTCCCTCACCGCCGGCGAGAACGATACCCAGCACGTGCGGCTGTCCCTTCACAACTGGTCACCCTAGCCCCGGTCGCACCGCGGAGCCACGTGAGATTCGCCCCCGGTCATTGAATGTTCACCGGTTCCGCGAGGTGACTCACCAGCTGGGACGGTCTGATCGCCGGCGTGGTCTGACTGCCGGCGCAACCCGGTGGGACGCTAGCGTGACACAGCGTGCGCATCGGAGTGCTGACCCGGGAATACCCGCCCGAGGTGTATGGCGGCGCCGGGGTGCACGTCAGCCATCTGGTACCCGAGCTCCGGCAACGGTGCGATGTCGAGGTTCATTGCTTCGGCGCGCCTCGCCCACATGCGCAGAACCACGCCGTGGCGCCGGGGTTGACCAGCGCGAACCCGGCCCTGCAGACCTTGTCAGTGGACCTGGCGATGGCTGACGCCCTGGGCGGTGTGGACCTGGCGCACTCGCATACCTGGTATGCCAACATGGCCGGCCACCTGGCCCGGACCCTGCACGGCGTGCCGCACGTCGTCACCGCCCACTCACTGGAACCCCGCAGGCCGTGGAAGGCCGAGCAACTCGGCGGTGGCTACCGGGTGTCCTCGTGGGTGGAACGCACCGCCTACGAGCACGCCGACGCGATCATCGCGGTCAGCGATGGCATGCGGGCCGACGTGTTGGACTGCTACCCCGCCGTGCACCCAGAGCGGGTGCACGTGGTGCGTAACGGGATCGACGCCGATCTCTACCGCCCGGTCCAGGAAACCGACGCGCTTCGCCGGCTCGGAGCCGACCCAGCGCGACCGATCGTTGCCTTCGTGGGGCGCCTCACCCGGCAGAAGGGAGTCGGGCACCTGCTGGCTGCGGCTCATCACATCGACCGCGGTGCCCAGTTGCTGCTGTGCGCGGGCACACCGGATACCTCGGAGATCGAAGCCGAGGCCCGCGCCGCGGTGGAGGAGCTGTCAGCGACCCGCCCCGGGGTGATCTGGGTGCCGGACAGGCTGCCCATCGAGGACATCCGGCAGGTGCTGTCGGCGGCCACCGTGTTCGCCTGCCCGTCGGTCTACGAGCCGCTTGGCATCGTCAATCTCGAGGCGATGGCCTGCGGTACCGCGGTGGTCGCCTCCGCGGTCGGGGGTATCCCGGAGGTTGTCGACCACGGCGTCACCGGCCTGTTGGTGCCCTATGACGAACAGGACCTGGACGGCTTTCGGCGCGGCCTGGCGCGCCACATCAACGAGCTTCTCGCCGACCCGGACCGTGTTGCGGCGATGGGCCACGCCGGCCGCAAGCGCGCGATCACCGAATTCTCCTGGTCAGCAGTCGCCGACCGCACCATTGCGCTCTACCAGCAACTCCTCGCCTGATTTTCCGCGTTCTGGATGCAGACTGCGGAATCCGGGCACTTTTGCATCCAGAACGCGTGGTGGTCGGAGCGGGGGGCGATGCGGGGCGTCTGCGAAGATGACGGGGTGCTGCGGAGGATCGGGCAGTCTCAAGTAGTGCGGGTGTTCACTCGGTTCGCTGCGGGCACGGCTGTCTCTACGGCATGTAGCCAGCTGACGTTTGTGCTGCTCTTCGGCGTTGTCCAGGCCGGCGCTGCGGCGTCCGGGGCAGCGGCTTTCCTGGCCGGGGCGATACCGAATTTCTTCATCCACCGGTTCTGGACGTGGCGACGCTCAGGCCCGGTGGGGATGCGCCGCGAGCTGCTGCCCTACCTCGCGGTGATCACCTTCAGCGGCCTGGTGGCGACCAGCCTCACGACTGGCGTTGATCGGCTGGTCGGCGCCGAACTCCATGACCACGTGGTGCACACCGCCGTCATCGCGATCGTCTTCAGTCTCAGCTACCTGCCGCTCTTCGTGCTCAAGTTCGCGTTGCTGGATCGGTTGGTGTTCGGTGGAGACGACGCTTTCCGGCGGCGCCGGGCCCGAGTCTCTCGGGACCAGGTGCCGACCAGCACCCGAGCGTAACGCATCCCGTAGATCAGGTTGTTGCCCTTTTTCGTCTTACCCGCGGTGCGGCCCAGCATCGTCATGGGCTGCTCGCGTACCCGGTAGCCGTGCGAGATCACCCCGAGCAGCAGCTCCGAGGCCTGGTACTGAGCCTGCACCAGCGTGACGACCTCGGTGACCTCAGCTCTCATGGCGCGAAAGCCGAACGATGTGTCGGTGAGCCGTTGCCGGGTCAGTGCGCTGGCTAGCGCTGCGAACACACCCACGCCGAGGTGCCGCACCGGATCCGAGGTCTCCCGCCGACCCAGGGCCCGCGAACCGGTGACGAAATCGGCCTCGTCGTCGATCAACGGTTGCAGCAGCAGCGCCAACTCGGCCATGTCGTATTGACCGTCGGCGTCGGTGGTGACGATGTATCGCGCGCCGCCACGCCGGGCCAGCGCGTAACCAAGCCGCAGCGACGCGCCTTGGCCCCGGTTGCTCGGCAGCTCGCAGACTCGCGCGCCGTGGCTGCGGGCTACCTCGGCGGTGCCGTCGGTGGCCCCGTCGACGATCACCAGCGTGTCCACCGGCACACCGCAGCTCATCGGGGGAACGGCAGCGAGCACCGCACCGATGCAGCGCTCCTCGTTGTAGGCGGCGATGATCACCACCACTGGAGCGAACGTCACCTCGCCGTCGGTCCGGACGAGCTCGCGCACCGTCGCGGAATCCACCGGATCGGGGTAGGGCGCCATCGGGGGATTCAGTTTCCGCCGTGGGCCCGGCCTGCGCAGCGGGCCGGTGAAGGCGGTGACGCCCAGCGCCCCGGCCATCGGCAACAACACCAATCCGGGCAGCTGGTAACGCCAGGAGAACTCGAAGGCCGCCGCCGTCATCAGCACGGTGACGCCGACCCCGGACACCAGCAGGCTGGCGGCGCGAATCCCGGACCGGCGGGCGTTGCCGATCCCGAACCCACCGAGCAGCCCGGCCAACAACCCCAGACCGAGCAGCGGGCCCGGGGTGTACCCGATGGTGAGCTGGTAGCCCCGGAGCAGCTGCGCCAGCGGCCGGTTGACCCCGATCGCCACGCCGCCGAATTGCAGCGCCCTCGCGTCGACCCGGTCCTGGATTCCGAAGTAGGGGTACGCGGTCTGGAAGTACCAGCGCTCCACCGGTACGTCGTTGGCGTCGTCGACGCGGACCGGGCGGAAACCCTTGACGAAGTCAGTCAGGACCGCCGCCGCGAGATCCAGTGGCTGGTTGGCGAATACCGTGCGAGCGAATGAGGCCTGGGTCGCGTCCATCGACTCGCCAGGCGGCAACGCCACAGCCAAAGCAGGCGACGCGGGATCGTGAACGTAGTAGTCCACGCCGAAACGATGACCCAACGGCTCGGCCGGGCACACCGCGCGTTGCGGAGTCCCCGGCGAGAATTGCTCGCAGTCGGCGATGACCGCGGCGCGGCCGTACAGCACGCCGTCGCTGGCGCCACTGATGCCCCAGACACCGGTGGCGATCCGGTAGTAACCGGCATAACCGGTGAGCAGGATCGCGAAACCGGCGGCCATCGCGGCCGCCCGCAAACCGATCTGACGCCAACCGGTCCGGCTGGCCCACAGTGACCCGGAGACGATCAGGTAGGCCACTGCCGGGATGAGCATTGTGATCCCGACCAGCCGGACGATCACCGCGAAGCCGATCAGCACGCCCGCGCTGGCAGCGTGCCACGGACTGGGCAACCCACGCCAGGTCAGCACCCAGATCAGCCACACCAGCAGCGCCTGAAACCACACGTCGGGCATGATGTTGTGCTCGATCTGCACCTGATAGGCGTCGAGCAGCACCGGGACGGTCGCCAGCGCAGCAAGCCAGCGCCGGGCCCCGTGCCGCAGCAACAACTGGTAGATCACCACCGCGATACCCAGCCCGAGCAGGTGTTGCACGACGGCGACCCCACGCAGACCACCGACCGGCAGCAGGAGCTTCAGGATGAGGTCGTAGCCGATCGGCCGCAGCATGTCGGGACGCAGGTCATGGAGATTGTCCAGGTAGCTGAATGAGTCGATGTAGAGGATCGCGGGCTGATAAGCCAGCACAGTGAGCACCCGTAAGCCAGCACCGAGTACCCCCACCACCAGCAGCATCCAGTGCAGCCGCAGCCACCGCGGCGCCCGGGAGGCCAACATGAGGGCACCAGAGTCTGAGGCGCCGGTTTCCGGTCGTGCTAGCAGCCCGGTCACCGGGGGGGACCGCCTGCGGTGACTGCGGCAGCGGTCACGAAGTCGTGCCACACCGTGGTCAGCCCGTCGACCAGCGAGACCGACGGTTGGTAACCCAACTGATCGCGCGCTCGACTGATGTCGACGATCACCGCGGGCATCTCGCCCGGCTTGGCTGCGACGTGCTCGGCGGGCAGCGGGCAGCCGGTGACCGTGCGCACCGCGTCGAGGAGCTCCAGCACGGTCACCGACTGGCCGGAGCCGACAATCGCGGTACCGGTGAAGTGCCGATCCCACGCTGATTGCAGCGCGGTAACAACATCATCGGCGTGCACGAGGTCGCGCCGCTGCAACCCGTCGCCATAGATTTCTACCCCCTTGCCGGCCAGCGCGGCGCGCATCATCCGGGGCACGAAGCTGTCCTTGCCCCCCATACCGGGACCGTAGATGTTGGTGAAGCGCAGCGCGCAGGTAGCCATCCGGTAGGCACCTGCGTAGCCGCACAGCAGCATCTCGGCCGCAGCCTTGGTCGCGCCGTAAGGAGTCAGCGGGCGAAGCGGCACCCCCTCGTGCATCGTGGCGTAGCCGACGTCACCGACCACCGCATTGGTGGAGGCCATGATGAACCGCTCGATACCGGCCTGCCGGCAGCTCTCGAGCAGATCCTGAGTCACCGCCACGTTCTCCTGATACACGGCGACCGGGTACTCCACGGAGCGCAGCACCGAGGTGATGGCGGCCAGGTGCACCACACCGGCCACCTCACCGCCGTGCAAAACCTCGGCGATCAACCCTGGATCGGATAGGTCACCGACGACGCTGCGGACCGCCGGGTCGGGGTACGGGCTGCGGTCGACCACGGTGACCGGGTTGCCCCGGCAGGCAAATGCGGCGACGGCGGCACGACCGACGAAGCCGGCGCCCCCCGTGATCACGACCCGACCGGTCCCGGCTGGTGGAGTGGCCATCGGCGCGGAGCCTAGCTGGTCAATGAGCAAGCCAACTCGATCAGGGTCCGGGTGGCGAAGCCGGTGCCCCCCGCGTTGACCTCGTCGTAGCTCTGCTCGGCGCGGGCCGGACCAGCGATGTCCAGATGCGCCCAGGGCAGGCCGCCGGTGAACTCCCGCAGGAACATCGCCGCGGTGACACCACCAGGTCCGGGCGGGCACTGCCGCAGATCCGCGATATCGGAGCGTAGTGCTTCGGCGTGATCGTCGATCAGCGGCATTGGCCACCAGGCTTCGCCGGCAGCCTCACCAGCGGCCTGGATACGCTCGGCGAGCGCGCGCTCGGTGGCGAACAGACCACCGGTGCGCAAGCCCAGCGACACCTTCATCGCTCCGGTCAGCGTCGCGACATCGACCAGCGTAGTGGGCTTGCACGTGCGCACCGCGTGAGCCAACGCGTCGGCGAGCACCAGCCGACCCTCCGCGTCGGTATTGGTCACCTCGGTGGTGGTGCCGCCCACCTGCCGCACCACGTCACCCGGCCGGTACGCCGCCCCGGACACGTGGTTTTCCGCGCAGGGCACAAGCCCCGTCACCCGGAGCGGTAGCGCCAACTGCGCGACCGCCAGCAGTGCGGCGATCACCGCAGCTCCCCCGGACATGTCCGTGCGCATCAGGTGCATGCCATCGGCCGGCTTGATCGAGATTCCCCCGGTATCGAAGGTGACGCCCTTACCGACCAGCACCAGATGCTCGCCGTTTTCCGGGCTTCCGCCGGGGGGATCCCAGGCCAGCTCGAGCAACCGTGGCGGCCGAGCCGAACCGCCACCGACCGCCAGCACTCCCCCGAAGCCGTGCTCAGCCAACCAGTGCTCGTCGCGCACGGTGGCCCGCAGGCCGGGCACGGTGCCAGCCAACCGGGCAGCGGTGCCGGCGAGCCACGCCGGGTCCTTGGTGCCGCTCGGGGTGTTGGCGAGGTCCCGGGCCAGTCCGGTAGCCCGCCCGAGCACCTGGGCCCTGGCGACGGCTTCGGCGACTGGTCCGGCTCCGTCGCCGGGCGGTGCGATGAGCGTCACGGTGGTCATCGACGGCAGGCGGCCGCCGGCGGAGCCGGCAATCCGGCGGCCGCCGGCCGAGCCGGTGACGCGGTAGTGATGCGAGCCCACGACGCACCCCAGGGCCAGGGACGCCGCCTGCCGGGCTGTCGTGCCGGGCGGCAGGTGCACTTGCACCGCACCGCTGTCCTCCCGGTCCGAGCCAGCCCGCGTCAGGGAGGCACCGGCCGCCCGCCAGTGCGCTGCGCTGCCCCGACCGGTGCCTACCAGCCAGCCGTATTCGTGGCGTCCGGTGGCCGATGGCACGACCTGCGCCGAGCCCGCGCTGCCGGTCACCCGGTACCGGGCCAGCCACTGCTCGTCCACCCCGAGCTCGCCAGCACCAGGTCCCAAGATCAACTGAGCCTCCGCCGGTGCGGGCTGCTGGCCGACCAGCACGGCATCAGGAACCCCCGAGTCGCGCCGCCCCCGCACCCGGACTTCAACCAGCGGAGTCGGGATTTCGGGTATCGCGTGCACGGGCATCTCCGGATCAGCTCACGGCGCGGCCCCGGTGCACCTTTCGGCGTCAACGAGGCCACAGAACGACGGACCTAGTGCGCTGGCCTCACTCCACGACGGCTCGCAACGCCTCGCCAAGTTCGCCAGCCTCGTCCTTCGACAGCTCGACGACGAGTCGCCCGCCGCCCTCGAGTGGGACGCGCATCACGATGCCCCGCCCCTCCTTAGTCACCTCGAGGGGACCGTCGCCGGTCCGGGGCTTCATGGCCGCCATAGCGTGCTCCCTTCGTGCTTTTCGTCACCGCAGCTGGCCACGCGACACCGGTGACCCCCTGCATTCTCCCCTATCGGCTCCGACGCCCGGAAAGCAACCGATGATCGCGCACATTGGACCCATCGCACTGTCCACCTGGGACCGCTGGTTCAGCGGCCGGTTTAGCGACGCAGGACCTCACGTGGTGGCGCGGCGGAAGCAGCCGACCAGGTGGTCGTCGACCATCCCGGTGGCCTGCATGAGCGCATGGCAGGTGACGGGACCGACGAAGGTCAAGCCCCGCCGCCGCAGCGTGGCAGCCATCGCCTCGGATTCGCGGGTTCGGCTCGGCACATCAGCCACAGTGCGCGGCGCGGGGCGCCCGGCGCGGTCGGGAGCGAAGGACCACAGCAGGGCATTCAAATCCTCGCCCAGTTCGGTGACTGCCCGGGCATTACGCACCGTCGCCTCGATCTTGGCTCGGTTGCGGACGATGGCTGCGTCGGCGAGCAATCGCGCCACGTCGTCTGCGGTGAACGCGGCGACCGAGGCGGGGTGGAAGCCGGCGAAGGCGCGCCGGAAGGCGTCGCGCTTGCGCAGGATCGTCAGCCAGGACAGACCCGACTGGAACGCCTCCAAGCTCAACCGCTCGAACAGGGCCACCTCGCCGTGTACCGGTACCCCCCACTCGTCGTCGTGATAGATGCAGTAGTCGGGCGCCGACACTGCCCACGGGCAGCGCATCCGACCATCGGTTCCGGCCATCGGGTTCACCGCCGGGCCTCGAGCTCGGCCACCCGGGCACGCAGCGCGTCGAGCTCGGCCGCGGTCCGCTGCAGCGCCCAGTCAACCTCGGACATCCGATACCCACGCAACACCTGGGAGAACCGGATGGCGCGCACGTCGTCGCCGACAATCGGTCCCGCCGGCAGCGAGGTAGCCGTAGCGTCCGGCGGCAGCGCGGCCAGCTCCTCGCCGCGACCGAACACCAGCGAGGCGACCAGAAACACCACTGCGGCTACTACCGCCGCGACGATGAGGTAGACCAGGACCGTGCCCACGTTCGGAGATCGTGCACGTTGGTTGCTCTTCAAGGACGGCCAACCCCCCTTGAGGCTGCCATTAACCATCCGAACCCGGGGTTGGCCGTCCTTGAAGAGCGACCAACTCAGGCTGAGCGGGCGGCGAGGACGTCGCGCATCGGCGGCCGGTCGGCCACCAGGATCCCGCTTTCGGTGGGCATGAAGCGGGCGCCGAGCTGGGCGAACTGGGTGATGCCGGTAGCTCCCGGTACCTCGGCCACCCCGCACCGGGGCAGCGCGGCGCCGAGAATCTGCCGGGACATCACACCGAGCTCGAGCAACGAGCGATTCCGGTGTTTGCGCACCCCGAGGTTCACCTGTGCCAGCCCCTCCAACCCGCAGCGGGTGTGCGTGTCGAGTAGCAGCCCGATCTCCACGCCGTAGCCGGCGGCGAAGGGCACCGACTCCAGCAAGCCGCGAGTCGCCGCGTACTCGCCGCCCAGTGGTTGCACCACTCCAGCCAGCTCGGGACGCAGCGCGTTGAGCAGCGGCCGGGCCAGCAATTCGGTGACCCGACCGCCGCCGGTACCCGCCTCGACGCTTTCGATCCGCAGTGGGCGCTGGTAGAAGCCCTTGACCAGCTCGACTCGGTGTCCCGGCCGGTGAGGCAGCAGCAACGGCCCGAGCAGCGCCGCCACGAACCCGGAATCGAGGTCGATCAGGTCGGAGTCGATGAAGACCAGCAGATCGCCCGAGGTAGCCGCTAGGGAGCGCCACAGCACCTCCCCTTTGCCGGGCCAGGGCTCCAGCTCGGGCAGCACGTCGGTGCGATGCACTACCCGGGCACCGGCCTGGCGGGCCACCTGGGCAGTCTGGTCTGTGCACCCGGAGTCCATCACCACCAGCTCGTCGATCAAACCGCCGACCAGCGGTCGCAGCTCGCCGACCAGTGCGCCGACCGTTGCCTCTTCGTTCAATGCGGGCAATACCACGCTGACCGTCCGACCCCGCTTGGCCGCGACGAGCTGCTCGGAGGTCCAGGTCACGCTCTGCACGGTGGCTTCACTGAACCACCGCCGGGTCTTCAGAAGCATAAGATGCGGTTCCCTCAGCTCGTTGCACGCTTCGCAATCAGGGGCTGTTTTTCCCATGAGGACGTTTACCATATCGATAGCGCGCCGAGCTTCCTTGACATTGTGACAAGAAAAACACGCACCCCCATCCAGCCGCAGAGCGAGAGCACGGCCAGCGTTGCCTCCAGCCGCTCCGTCCTGGGGATGAGCGGAACGACACGTTCGATCTCTACAAGCGCAGGTATCTCGGGCCCCGGTTCGGCCTTGGCACCCGGATGTCGACGATATCCGCACCGTCGGCAACCGCCGTGTCGACGGCGCTCAAGGCGTTAGACAACGAATAGTGTCTTCCTTTGTCATAGAATTGAGTCAGGGTTCGATTGATCACCGCCATCAAACCAGCAGCCGACCCGCTGGGAAGTCGTGGCACCCTAGCCTCACGTTTCCCCATGTTGCGTGCCGTCAATGGGTGTCCTGCCACGCTTTATAGGACTCCCCGACCAGCCGGACCACGTCGTCGACGTCGTCGGTGATGTGCAGCAGAGCGAGCTCGGCCTCCCGGAGCTTGCCCTGCGCCGCCACCGTTTCGGCCAGCCACGTGTACAACCCGCCCCAGTAGTCTCGCCCGAACAGGACTACAGGGAACTTGGTGACTTTCTTGTTCTGCACCAGAGTGAGGGCCTCGAACAGCTCGTCGAGGGTGCCGAATCCACCGGGTAGGCAAACGAAGGCTTGGGCGTACTTGATGAACATGGTCTTGCGGGTGAAGAAGTAGCGGAAGTTGATTCCGAGGTCTACCCAGGGATTGAGTCCCTGCTCGAAGGGCAGCTCGATGCCCAGGCCCACGGACAGGCCGCCGGCCTCGGACGCGCCCCGGTTGACCGCTTCCATGCTGCCGGGGCCACCACCGGTGATCACGGCGAAGCCGGCATCGGCGAGCGCGGCGCCCAGCGCGCGACCGGTGGCGTATTCCGGGTGGTCGCGGTCGGTGCGCGCCGAACCGAAGACGGTCACCGCACGCGGCAGTTCGGCGAGCGCACCGAAGCCCTCGACGAACTCGGCTTGGATGCGCAGCACCCGCCACGGGTCGGTGTGCACCCAGGCGCTCGGTCCGCGCGAGTCCAGCAGCCGTTGATCGGTGGTGGTCGCCTCATGACGGCGCTCCCGCCGCAACACCACCGGCCCCAGCTGCTTCTCCCGGGGACGTTCCTCATCCGCCCCGTTCGGACTGATCCCTTTCCCCCCGTTCGCCACCATGGCGCCAGCCTACGGCTGGCGTCGTGCGGCCCATTCAGGGCCAGACCACCTTCAGGGCTAGACCACCGACGTGCCAGAGAACACCGTTACCCAGTCACGAGGCGCCGCCAGTGAGGTAGCGGCGCAGCAACTCGGTGCAGGCGGTGATCTGGTCGGTGTGCACGTGCTCGTCGCGAGTATGCGCGAGGTTGGGGTCGCCCGGTCCGAAGTTCAACGCGGGGATCCCCAGCGCGGCGAAGCGCGACACGTCCGTCCAGCCGTACTTCGCCACCGGGGCGAGCCCGATGGTGCCCAGGAACTCCTGGGCTGCCGGCGCGTCGAGACCTGGTAGCGCTCCGCAAGCACCGTCGGTGAATTCGAGCTCGAAGCCGTCGAGCGCCTCGCGGACGTGCTGCTGGGCGCCGGCCAGCGAGCGGTCCGGCGCGAACCGGAAGTTGATCTGCACCTCGCACGCGTCGGGCACGATGTTGCCGGCGACTCCGCCGGAGATGCCTACCGCCTGCAGTCCTTCCCGGTAGGTGCATCCGTCGATCTCGACGCTGCGCGGCCGGTAACCGGACAGTCGCGCCAACAGGTCGCCGGCAGCGTGGATCGCGTTGTCACCCAGCCACGACCGAGCACTGTGCGCGCGCAGCCCCGCCGTACGCACAACGACGCGCAGCGTGCCCTGGCAACCGGCCTCGACCAGGCCGCTGGTGGGTTCGGCGAGGATCGCGAGCTGGGCCGCCAGCCAGTCGGGATGGTCCCGCTCAATCCGTCCCAGCCCGTTGCGGGCCGCCTCGACCTCCTCGCAGTCGTAGAGGACCACGGTCAGGTCGCACGCGGGCTCGGGCACCGTGGCGGCCAGGTGCAGGATCATCGCGTCGCCGGACTTCATGTCCGACGTGCCGCAACCGTAGAGCAGGTCGCCGTCGCGCCGGGCGGGCAGATTCCCGGCGATCGGCACCGTGTCCAGGTGCCCGGCGAGCAGCACCCGCTGCGCGCATCCCAGGTCTGTACGGGCCAGCACGGTATTGCCCGAGCGCAGCAGCCGCAGGTGCGGCGCTTGCGCGGCCAACGCGCGCGCCACCGCATCGGCCAGCGCGTCCTCCTCCCCCGACACGCTGGGAACATCCACCAGGGCGGCGGTCAGCTCCACTGGGTCAGCCGTCAGGTCCAGCGCCACGTCCACGGTGCGACGGTAGCGCCGCCACACCGGACGCTGACGTCCGCCCGCTGCTTGATCACTATTTGGGTGGCGAGCACGGCATTCCTTGTCGCTTCCGGCACACAAACGACGATCAGCTGAGGAGTCCGCTTGCTCCCTACCATCGGCGCGCTACCGTGCCCGTCGTGGACCAACCCCAAGCGAGTGTCGGGCAGATCGCTTCTGCGCATGGCGTGGGGCTGGCCACCCTCACGCACGCCGGAACCGTACTGGACACCTGGTTCCCCGACCCGGCGCTGGAGGCACCACCAGGCGCCCAGGCCGGCACCGTACGGTTAGCGCCGGACGAGGTACCCGAGGAGTTCGCCGCGCTGCTCGGCCCGGACACGGCACGCGGTATCGATCTGGTGGCGGTGCGTACTACTGTGCCGGACCTGCAGGCCCCCCCAGTTGACGCGCATGACGTGTACCTGCGCCTGCACCTGCTGTCGCACCGCTTGGTGGCGCCGCGGTCGGTCAACCTCGACGGGGTTTTCGGACTGCTGGCCAACGTGGTGTGGACCAACTTCGGGCCGTGCCCGGTAGCGGACTTCGAGGCCACCCGGATGCGGATGCGCCGGCTGGGCGCGGTGACCGTCTACGGGGTGGACAAGTTCCCTCGCATGGTCGATTACGTGGTGCCCTCGGGGGTGCGGATCGCCGACGCGGATCGGGTGCGGCTGGGCGCGCACCTGGCCGCCGGCACGACGGTGATGCACGAGGGATTCGTCAACTTCAACGCCGGCACGCTGGGCACGTCGATGGTGGAGGGCCGGATCTCTGCGGGGGTCATCGTCGGAGCCGACTCCGATGTGGGCGGCGG
>QHBZ01000054.1 GCA_003244055.1 Pseudonocardiales bacterium
CAGCCCCACCGTGCTGGCCGCCGGGGACCTGCGGCTGGACCCGGCCAGCCGACGCTGCTGGCGCGGCGAGGTCGAGATCGAGTTGACCGCCAAGGAGTACGCCCTGCTGGACACCTTCCTGCGCCACCCCGGTGCGGTGCTGTCCCGCGAAGTGCTCGTTGAGCACTGCTGGGACTTCGCCTACGAGTCCCGCTCCAACGTCATCGACGTGCACATCCGCTCACTGCGGGACAAGATCGACCGCCAGTTCGGGATCACCTCCCTGGAAACGGTGCGGGGCATCGGCTACCGGATCCGGACCGACGGCGGCCACCCGGGGTGATCAACCGCTGGCCGATCCGGGTCCGGCTCACCGCCGCGTTCACCGTGATGATGGCCCTGGTCCTGGCCGGGGTGGCGGTCGGCACCGCGCTTAGCTTCGGCGCGGCCTTTGACGAGTCGCTCGACCAGACCCTGACCGCCCACCTCCGCGAGCTGCAGTCCACCACCTCGGCGAGCCAAGATGGGCCGGTGGCCCCGCGGGCCCGCTCTGACACCGTGGTCCAAGTGCTGGATGCCGGTACTGGCGCGGTCGTGTCCGGTTCCGCGGCGCTGGGTGGTCGACCGCTCCTCACCCCGGCCGAGATCGCCACCGGTGCAGCAAGCGGGTTCCGCGTGGACCGAGAAACCGTCGCCGGGCAGCCCGGCCCGGTTCGCATTCTCGCCGCACCGATCCCCGGCAGCACCGCGCTGGCCGTGGTGGCCACCAGCCTCGCCGGCCGCGATGCCGCAGTGGCCGATCTGCGCGGCGAACTCGCCCTCTCCCTACCCCTGGTCCTGCTCGCCGCCGCCACCGGCGCCTACCTGCTCACCGCCGGTGCGCTGCGACCAGTGGAGCGGATGCGCGCCCGCGCCGCCGCCATCACCCCGACCGACCCCGACCCTGCGCTCCCGGTCCCTCCAGCCGACGACGAGATCGCCCGGCTCGGCGCCACCCTCAACGCCCTGCTCACCCGCCTGCACACCGCGCTGGCCCGCGAGCGGCAACTCACCGCCGACGCCAGCCACGAACTGCGCACCCCGCTAAGCACGCTCACCACCGAACTCGAACTCGCCCTGCACCGGCCCCGCGAACCCGCCGAGCTCACCGCCGCACTGCGCTCAGCACTGGAGGAAACCGACCGGCTCTCCCGCCTGGCCCAAGACCTGCTGCTGCTCGCCGCCACCGACCAACCCGAACCCCCCGACCAGCGCACCGCGCCCCGCCCCGCCATACCGCTACGTCCGGTGTTGGAGTCAACGCTCGCCCGCTACCGCACCACGACCGACCAGGACAGCGCCCTGGTGCTGGATTGCCCCGAGGACCTCACCGCCTGCGTCGACACCGACGACCTCACCCGCGCGGTCGCGAACCTGGTCGACAACGCGCTGCGCCACGGTGCCGGCCCGATCATGCTTACGGCCCGGCCTACCGGTGACGACCGGTTGCACATCGAGGTCCGCGACCACGGACCCGGCATCGACCCCGACTTCCTGCCTCGCGCCCTGGAACGCTTCACCCGCGCCGACCCGGCCCGCGCCGGCGGCGGCGCCGGTCTTGGCCTGGCCATCACCGCCGCGCTCGTCCGCCGCAACCGCGGAACGCTCATCGCCGCCAACCACCCCGACTGCGGCGCCCTCCTCACCGTCACCCTGCCGCACCGACACCAACCTCACCGCCGCCGCCTATAAACCGCGCAACATCACGGCGGCACCGGACCGTCATCGGGTACTGGTCCCACCAGGTCGACCTGCTCGGGTAGCAGCGCAGCGATCGCGATGTCCTGAAGTGGCGTATCCGGTGCTGCGGCGTGCACCACCCGCACCCCTGGGCGGCCCGCCACCGCCCGCAGCGCCTCGCCGTCACCGAACACCAGCAAGGCCAGCACGCATGCGCAGCCACTGCGCAACTGCGCGGCTTCCGCGGCGGCGACAGCGGCGGCCCGGCCGCTCGGCGGCGCTGCCCGGGACGCGGCGAGGCGGTCCTGCGCCGCGGAGCGCATCGCCTCGGCGAGTTCGGTCACCGGCCGCTGGCCCGGCAGGTCCCGAGTGGTCAATGCGGTCTGCACTCGCGGCAGCGGAACGCGAAAGATCACCCGGGACAGCCGAACACCCCGGGTCATCTGCGCGGCGGGCTCCGGGGTGAGGTAACCGTCCAGCTGCACCAGCGCCCACACCGGTCCAGCGTTGCCGCCGGGCAGCGACGCGCGGGCCCGACGGAGGTAACCCGCGACCGGCTCGCCGGCCTCGGGTCCGAGCCGCTGCGTCCCACTGTGCACCGGTTCGTCACGCTGGCCGGCCACCACGACGGTCACGCCGAATACCACCACAAGGATTGCCAACACCGCCCAGCGGGCCCGCGAGGGCATCGGCTAGGCCTGAGCGGCCAGCACGTCCAGCGCGCTGCGCAGGTCGTCGGGGTCCGGGCTGGTGAACTCCACCCAACGGTCGTCGGCTGGGTGCGGGAAGCCCAACCGCGCGGCGTGCAGCCATTGCCTGTCCAGCCCGAGCCGCTGCGCAAGCGCGGGGTCCGCACCGTAGGTGATGTCCCCACAACAGGGGTGACGCAACGCGGCGAAGTGCACCCGGATCTGGTGGGTGCGACCAGTCTCCAGGGTCACGTCACACAGCGAAGCGGCCGGGAACGCCTCGATCACCTCGTAGTGCGTCACCGACGGCTTGCCGCCGGCCACCACCGCGAAGCGCCAGTCGTGCTTGGGGTGCCGGTCGATCGGGGCGTCGATGGTGCCCCGGGTCGGATCCGGATGACCCTGCACCAGCGCCCGGTAGTGCTTGGAGACGGTGCGATCCCGGAAGGCACGCTTCAGGGCCGAGTAGCCGCGCTCCGACTTGGCGACGATCATCAAACCGCTGGTTCCCACATCCAGCCGGTGCACCACGCCCTGACGCTCAGCCGCGCCCGAGGTAGCCACCTGGATTCCGGCCGCGGCGAGTCCACCGAGCACGGTGGGGCCGGTCCAACCGGGGCTGGGATGCGCGGCGACCCCCACCGGTTTGTCCACCACGACCAGGTCGGCGTCGTCGTGCAGCACGTGCAGATTCGCTACCAGCTCGACAGATGGCGCGGCGGGCCGCGGCGGATCGGGCAGCGTCACCTCCAGTCGGCTGCCGGTGGCCAGGCGGTCGGACTTGCCGACTGGGCTACCGTCCACCAGCACCGCCCCGGTCTCGGTCAGACCGACCACCGTGGTGCGAGACAGGCCCAGCAGCCGCGCCAGCCCGGCGTCCACCCGCATGCCGTCCAGCCCCTCCGGCACCGGCAGCGTCCGCATGTCACTCATTCCGTCGCCCTTTCTGGGACCTTTTTCGGGGCTCTCCGAGGGCCGCGGGTGCCGTCGAAGTCCCGGCCGGTGGCGGCGAGCAGGATCAGCACCGCGCCACCGCACACGATCGCGGAGTCTGCCAGGTTGAATACCGGCCACACGCTGCCATCCGGCGCCAGCAACGACAGGAAGTCCACCACGTGTCCCTGCAGCGGGCCGGGGGCACGCAGCAGCCGGTCCACCAGATTGCCCAGCGCACCCCCCAACACCAGTCCCAGCCCGAAGGCCCACCCGGAGCTGCGCAGCCGGGGCGCCAGCCGGACGATCGCCCCCACGACTCCCAGCGCGATCAGCGACAGCAGCCAGGTCAGCCCGGTCGCCATCGAGAACGCGGCACCCGAGTTGCGGTAGACCACCAGGTACAGCCCGCCACCTAACAGCTTCATCGGCGGGTTGCCCTCCAGGCTCGCCACCGCGACGACCTTGCTCAGCACGTCCAGCGCCAGCGTGACGACGGCAACAGCCGCCAGCAAGCCGGTCCGACGGCGTCCCGGCGGCATGCCGGAGACTCCCTGGTCACCACCGGTACCCTCGGCAGGCTGCGATGGGTTCATGTCACCATTGTGACCATGTCACCGGTCCACCCCTCAGGCGCCGGTCTCCCCGAGCCACCGAGCCAGCCGACCGGCCCGGTGCACTGCCCGAATCCGCTGCTCGACCGCATCCCGGTTGCGCGCCGTGGTGACAACCAGCAGCTGATCGCCCTCCTCCAGCCGGGTGGTCGACTCCGGGGTGAATCCCTCCCCGTTGCGCACCACCAGGCTGAGCACCGCACCGGTGGGCAGCCTCAGCTCCGCGAGGTAGACACCGTGCAACCGCGAGGGTCGGGGCACCCGGATCTGGAGCAGCTCAGCGTCCATCTCGTCCAATGCAGCGGAGTCGACCTCCATTTCCCGGCCCTGCTCCGGGCGGGATAATCCCAGCCAGCGCACGACCAAGGGCAGGGTGATGCCCTGTACCACGGTGAGCAGTACAACCAGCACGAACACCACGTCGACCAGCCGTTGAGCGCCCGGAAAGCCTCTGGTCAGCGCAATCAGCGCCAGCACAATGGGTACCGCACCACGGAGCCCCGACCACGACAGAAAGATCTGCTCCCGCCAGGGCACCCGCAACGGTGTCAGCGCGAGCACTACCGACAACGGGCGCGCCAGCACGATCAGCACCGCCCCAGCGACCAGCGCGGGGATCAGCGCACTGGGCAAGCGGGCCGGCGAAGCGTAGAGACCCAGCAGAACGAACAGGGCAATCTGGGCGAGCCACCCCAAACCCTCAGCGAAGGACAGGGTGTCACCGTGGTGAGGCCGCCCTCGGCCAAGATCAGCACCAACCCGGCGATCCCCAGAGCGGCGGTGAGCGGCGTATCGGAGAACTGGAATCCCAGCCCGGACTCCCCGATCAGCAGCCCAATGGCCAGGTAGACCAGCAGCGACGGCAGCCCCAGCCGGGTGGAGACCCGCACGGCGAGCACAGCAAGCAGCAACACCGCCGCCCCCGCCCCGAGCGCGAACTCCACCCCGTTCACGCCCGGATTGTCCCGCAGCCTCGCAGGTCAGCTAGACCAGGAGATCGTGACCAGGTCTCGGTGGCGTGGACCCAGCCTCGCCACCGCCTCGGCCACCTCGTCCCGGCACTCGACGGGCAGGCACAGCCTGCGCATCGAGAAGTCAAGCTCTGACTCAGGATTGCGCGGCTGAGCCGGTCGGATCCAGCGCTGGACCTCCGGGTGGATCCCCACTTCCGCGAACACGGCCAGGACGTCGTCCGCGGTCGCCGGTGGTGGCCTGTGCAACCCGTGGAATTGCGCCCACAACGGGTCCAGCCAGGCGCCGGGGTGCACGGCGTGCAGCTCGACGACCACCCCGCGGCGGGCTGCGGCACCCAGTGCGGTGACGAAGGGTCCCAGGTCGAGAGTGTTGTAGCCCACATGATGGCTGACCACGACGTCGGCGACGCCCGCCTGCGCCGCCGCCTGTGGCCACGGGCCATGAACGCTGCGGTGCGCCAGCCCCCGCTGCTCGCAGGCCTGCTCGAATGCGCGCAGCATGTCCTCAGCGTGATCCACCCCGGTCAGGTGTGACACCGTGGGTACCAGGGCGAGGCCGGCGGCACCTGCACCACACCCGACGTCGAGCACAGTCCCCCCGGCGGTGCCCAGCAACCGCAGCGCGGCTCGGCGCGACGGGGTGCCCTCCGGGGTCTCCCCCGGTATGAAACGGGCGGGATCGTGCCGGCTCGGGTCCTCCGGCGCGGCAGCCCGGATCTCGGCGGGGATGGCCCGGGCCTGCAGCAGGTCCCGCCATCTTGCAGCTGCGCTGCTCGTGAGTGGCATTGAGTGTTCGGACACTGTTACCCACTCACGAGCCGGGTGGCGGCCACCCGCACCTCGAGGCCGTCGCCGACGATGCCAGCGAAGCCGTCCGGCACCGGCGCATAGTCGATCCGGCGCGCGAGTACCTCGCCGGCGATGAGCTGCTCGTGCTCCCGTGCCGCCGCGAGCGCCGCCGCTGGCGCGTCGACGGTCAGCACGATCCGGTCGGTGACGTCCAGGCCGGCCTTCCGGCGGGCCTGCTGCACCACCCGCACCAGGTCCTTGGCAATGCCCTCGGCAGCCAGCTCCGGGGTGACCGTGGTATCCAGTACCACCAACCCGGATCCGGCGGGCAACGCGGCGGTCTCGGCCGGGTCCGCGGCGACGAGCCGCTCGGTGTATTCACCGTCCAGCAACGGGATGCCGGCCGCGGTCACCACACCATCCCGACCGCGTTCCCACTCCCCCGCCTTGACCGCCCGGATCACCTTCTGGGTGTCGCCCCCCAGCCGGGGCCCGCAGGCGCGGGCGTTGACGGTGAGTTCGAAGCGGCCGTGCGCGGAGACGTCCTCGGAGAGCTCGACCGACCGGACGTTGACCTCATCAGCGATCAGGTCGGTGAAGGCAGCAAGCGCGCCCGCATCCGGCGCGGCCACAATGAGCGCCGACAGCGGCTGCCGGACTCGTAGGCCCCGGGCCTTGCGCAGCGACAGCACGGCGGACACCACCTGGCGCACCCGGTCCATCGAAGCCACCAGCTCCCGATCTTGGGGCAGCGAGGCGGGATCGGGCCAGTCGGTCAGATGCACCGAGCGCGCCGCGGTCAGCCCACGCCAGATCGCCTCGGTGGTCAGCGGCAGCAGTGGAGCGGCCAACCGGCAGGTGACCTCGAGCACGGTGTGCAGGGTGTCGATCGCGTCCTGCTCGCCGGCCCAAAAGCGGTCCCGGGATCGGCGCACGTACCAGTTGGTGAGCACGTCGCAGAACCCGCGCACGCCGGCACACGCCCCGGCGATGTCGTACCGGTCCATCCGTGCCGTGACGTCATTGACGCAGTCGTGCAGCTTGGCCAGCACGTAACGATCGAGCAAGTGCGGGCTGTCCGTCCGCCACCGTCCCTCGACGTCGGCGGCGTTGGCGTAGAGGGTCAGGAAGTACCACGAGTTCCACAGCGGCAGTAGCGCTTGCCGGACGGCCTCTCTGATGCCCTGCTCGGTGACAACCAGGTTCCCACCGCGCAGGATCGGCGAGGCCATCAGGAACCATCGCATCGCGTCCGAGCCGTCGCGGTTGAATACCTCGGTGACCTCGGGGTAGTTGCCCTTGGACTTCGACATCTTCAGGCCGTCGTCACCGAGCACGATGCCGTGCGCCAGGCAGGAGCGAAACGCCGGCCGGTCGAACAGCGCCGTGGCCAGCACGTGCAGCGTGTAGAACCACCCGCGGGTCTGCCCGTTGTACTCGACGATGAAATCACCCGGATAGTGGTGTTCGAACCACTCGTGCCTGTGGGTCGGGCCCGCAAGCGACCCTCCCGCCCCGGGGGTGTGGGGGTGTCCCCCAGATGTTCTCTCGAACGGGTAGTGCACCTGGGCGAAGGGCATCGAGCCGGACTCGAACCAACAGTCCAGCACCTCCGGCACCCGGCGCATGGTGGCGCGTCCGGTCGGGTCGTCCGGGTTGGGCCGGGTCAGCTGATCGACGAACGGTCGGTGCAGATCGGTGGGCCGCACCCCGAAGTCACGCTCCAGCTCGTCGAGTGAACCGTAGACATCCACCCGCGGGTAGGCCGGATCATCAGAGACCCAGACCGGCAGCGGTGAACCCCAGTACCGGTTGCGGGAGATGTTCCAGTCCCGAGCGCCCTCCAGCCACGCACCGAACTGCCCGGTCCCGACGTTCTCCGGCACCCAGGTGATCTCCCGGTTGAGCTCCACCATCCGGTCCCGGAACTGTGTCACCGCCACGAACCACGACGACACCGCACGCTGGATCAGGGGGTTATCGCAGCGCCAGCAATGCGGGTAGGGGTGGTCATAGCTCTCCTGACGCAGCAGCACACCGCCGACGTAAGGCGCCCCATCACGCAGGTCCCGGATGATCGCCCGGTTGGCGTCGAAGACCTGCATCCCGGCATAGGGGCCGACCTCGGCGGTGAACCGGCCGGCCGAGTCCACCGGGACCACTGCCTCGATGCCCGCGGCGTCGGTGACGGCCATGTCCTCCTCGCCGAACGCCGGGGCCAGGTGCACCACGCCGGTGCCCTCATCGGTGGTCACGAAATCGGCGGGCAGCACCTGGTGGGCGCCGGCACGACCGGCGAAGAAGTCGAACGGTGGGACGTAGTGCAGGCCCAGCAGCTCCGATCCGAGATAGCGACCCACCACCGGCGGCTGGTCACCCAGTTCTCGGGCGTAGGCCGGTAGGCGGTCCTCGGCGATCAGGTATCGCTCGCCGGCCACCTCAACGGTGACGTAGGTGAGATTCGGATGCACCGCGATAGCCAGGTTGGACGGCAGCGTCCACGGTGTGGTGGTCCACACCAGCGCGAGCACGCCATCCAGCTCAGACCCGGGAGCGGTCAGGCGCAGCCCGACGGTGACCGCGGGATCCTGCCGGTTGCGATAGACGTCGTCCATCTTCGTCTCGGTGTTGGACAGCGGCGTCTCGCAGCGCCAGCAGTACCACAGCACCCGGAATCCCTGATAGATCAGGCCCTTGTCCCACAGCGTCTTGAACGCCCACAGGACACTCTCCATGTAGGTCAGGTCGAGGGTCTTGTAGTCGTTGTCGAAGTCCACCCAGCGGGCCTGGCGGGTCACGTAGTCGCGCCACTCGCGCGTGTAGCGCAGCACCGAGCTGCGGCAGGCGGCGTTGAACTCCGCCACGCCCAGCTGCTCGATCTCGGACTTGCGCGTGATACCCAGTTGCCGTTCTGCCTCCACCTCGGCCGGCAACCCGTGGCAATCCCAGCCGAAGCGCCGCTCCACCCGGGCGCCACGCATCGTCTGGTAGCGCGGCACCACGTCCTTGACGTAGCCGGTGAGCAGGTGCCCGTAATGCGGGAGACCGTTGGCGAACGGCGGACCATCATAGAAGACGAACTCGTTCGCACCGTCGTGCCCGGCCGAGCGGGCAGCTACCGACGCCGCGAAGGTCTGGTCGTCCTGCCAGTACCGCAGGACCGAGGCTTCGAGCTGCGGGAAGGACGGCCCAGCAGCGATGGGTTCTGGGGCGGCCGCGTCTGGAGAGGTGCCGTCTGTGGAGGCGGCGTCTGCGGAAACCTTGGGGTAGACCATGGCGGCGTGTACTTCCTGTGCGGTGTCACCTGTGCAGATCTGCACGGCGCAGATCTGCATGGGGACGACCCGACGGCTGCGCCGCGGACCGCGGTACCACCCCGCTTGCCGCCCGCGCTGCTGGCGGCCGCTCGTTGAGCCGGCGATGACGGGCCGGACCCGCCCGGTTCTACTGGGGGCTCGCCCGTGTGGACACTTGCCCACGTGGACCATGGCCCCGTTCTTCCGGAGGCTCCCCGGTGATGGCCGGATCAGCGCCTGTTGTCTTCGAGGATACCCGGGCCGCGCTAGCGGATTGTGTCGGGCTCAGCCGTTCCCGGTGCTCGTAGCGGGAGCACCTCGATGCTTGCGGGCGAGCGCGGTATCCGGTCTGCACCGATCACAGGGCGTGAATCCGAGCTCCCGCGCCTCACGCACCGGCAGCCGCTCGGCGTGCGCCTGGTCGGGCCACCGGCAGCGGGTGAGGTGGTAGCGCGGGTGCCCGTCAACGACCAGCACCTCGTCGGTCAGCTCGTAGACCACCAGCAGGTCCGCGGCATCGGTGTCCTCCTCGCCAGGTCCTGCGTCAGCGACCTGGCCATCACCGACCTGGCTGTCGGCAGGCCGGCTGTCACCGGGCTGGAGGTTCGGCTCAGCAGACACCGAGCCGCCGTCAGTCTCCTGCACCGCGGGCACCGGCCCGGGCACACGCGGCTGCCCGCCCAGCACCGACTCGTCTGGCTCGTCGGCCAGGAGATCCGGCTCATCCTCAGGGGCGTCCTGGCCGCTCAACCAGGACCGGCGCCACCGCCTGAGGATCATCGCCGCGGCTACGGCGCTGAGCGCTACCGATCCCCAAGCCAGACCAACATGGCCAGTGCCGAGCGCGGCGATGAGCAACCCCACTGCCGCGACCAGCAGCACCCCAGTGACCAGCACGCGGGGCGCGTCAGCTACCAGCTTCGGCACGCGCGCCGAACCCGGACGTTACAAAGCCCTGGGTGCGCGCCGCGTCCGCCGGCGCGGCCGATCCACGCCCATCAAGCTCCCGGAGCTGCGACTCCAGGTAGGTCTTCAATCGAGTGCGGTACTCACGCTCGAAGGTACGAAGTTCATCGATCTTCTTCTCCAGGATAGTCTTCTCCTGGCTGATCGAACCGAGGATCTCGGCGTGCTTGCGCGCCGCGTCGCGCTCCAGCGACGAAGCCTTCTCCCGGGACTGCCGGTCCAAAGTCTCCACTCTGGTACGAGCGTCGTTGAGCATGGTCTCGGCCCTGGTCCTGGCCTCGTTGACCATGCCGTCGGCCTTGGCCCTGGCGTCGGAGAGCAGTTGCTCGGACTTGGTCCGGGCCTCGCCCAACATCCCATCCGCTTCGGCCTTGGCCTCGCCGGTCAACCGGTCCGCCATCTCCTGGGCCAGACCCAGCACCTTGGCGGCTTGGACGTGGTGATCACCACCGGGTGACGTCTGTTCCATCATCGGCGGCGGGACGGGGGCCATCACCGGGCGCGGCGGCTCCAGCGGGCGAAGGTTACGCCCAGTGTCGACCGCCGGCGCGGCGCGCAACTGCTGATCGAGCTGCTCAACCTGGTTGCGAAGATCGTTGTTGTCCTCAATCAACCGCGCCAGCTCAGCTTCAACCAGGTCGAGGAAGGCATCCACCTCGTCCTCGTTGTAGCCCCGCTTGCCGATCGGTGGCTTACTGAACGCGACGTTGTGAACGTCGGCGGGGGTCAACGGCATCGGATCACCTCACGCACTCCTCGACGACTATGAACATGCTGGGAAAATCCTGGGGCATCGGCCCCGAACCGGTGGCCGCTACAACAGTCTCGTCGGCTCCACCACGCGCATCAGTATGAGCACCACGAACAACAGAACCATAATGGACAGGTCCAGCCCGACGCCGCCGATCCGGATGGGTTTGATCACCCGGCGGAGCGCCCGGACCGGTGGATCGGTCACTGTATAGACCGACTCCAGCGCGATCGCCACCCCCCCAGCCGGCTGCCAGCTACGTGCGAAGGTACGAACGAACTCGACCACGATACGCGCTGTGAGCAGCAACCAGAAGAAGAAGAGCAGATAGTAAGCGACCCACCGGACCACGTCCACGGAGATACTCTGCCA
>QHBZ01000055.1 GCA_003244055.1 Pseudonocardiales bacterium
TGACCAACGGCTGCGTCGGCGCCGGTCCCGCGGACGGCTTCTACTGCCAGTACACGCTGGACTACCTCGCCACCGTGGGGTTCCCCGAAGACAAGCTGCGCCGTGGTGGTTACCTGATCCGCACCAACCTCGACCGCCGGGCCAGCGACATCGCCAAGCGCGCGGCAACCGCGGAGGTCCCGACCCAGACAGAGGGAATCGCCGACGCGATGGCGATCGTGGAGCCCGGTAGCGACCGGCACCCGGTCCGCGCGCTGGTGGCGAACCGGGACTACGGGATCGATGCCGACGCCGGCCAGACGTCCTATGCGCTGCCGTCGCTCGTGCAGGGCTTCGGCGCCGGATCGATCTACAAGATCTTCACCGCCGCCACCCTGCTGGAGCGCGGGATGGGGATCATGAACCCGGTGCCGGTGACGGACGCCTACACCTCGCGGGTGTTCCGGGACAACGGCGGTCCGTACACGGTCACCAACGCAGGCAAGTACCGCAACGGCTCGGTCACCCTGCAGACCGCACTGGCGATCTCTCCGAACACCACCTTCGTCGCTCTGGAGGACAAGATCGGGTCAATCGATCCGGTGGTGAACATGGCCTACCGGCTGGGCATGCGCCAAAGCCTCAATTTCAAGGACGCCTCGGGCACCACGATCGCCGACGCCGTCAAGAAGGAAAAACGGGGCTCCTACACCCTGGGACCCGAGCCGACCAGCCCGTTGGACCTGGCCAACGTCGGAGCGACCTTGATGAGCGGCGGTAAATGGTGCCCGCCGACGCCGATCGACGCGGTGCTGGACCGCAACGGCCACCCGGTGCCGGTACCCGAGGCGCCCTGCGAGCAGGTCGTCCCAGCGGGACTGGCGAATTCCCTGGTCGTGGGGTTGAGCAAGGACGACCAGCCCAGCGGTACCTCCTTCGCCGCCGCGCAGGCCGCGCACTGGACCCGCCCGCTGCTCGGCAAGACCGGTACCACCCAGAACAACCGCTCGGCCGGGTTCATCGGGGCGACGCCGCAGTACTCCGGTGCGGTGCTGGTGTGGCCGGACGGGTCACGACCGAGCGGGATCTGCGATTCCGACCCACCCCGGCTGTGTGCCAACGGAGACATCTTCGGCGGCAAGGTGCCGGCCCGGACCTGGTTCAACGCGATGGTCCCGCTGCACGAAGGGCTGCCGGTGATGCCGCTGCCACCCACCGACCCACGTTACGTCACCGGTGCCGGACCGAACGTTCCCAATGTGGTGGGCCAAGGCGAGAACGTCGCCCAGCTCGCTCTGGAGCGGGCCGGATTCCGGGTGAAGCGGGTGGTGTCGACCTCGGATCAGCCGGCGGGCATAGTCGCGGCCGAGGGACCCACCACCGCCCAGCCCGGTGACGTGATCACGCTGTCGGTGAGCGACGGGACGGGTCGCGCGGCACCCGCACCGATGTCGCCGCCCGCAGCGGCCCCGTATCAGCCACCACAACGGGCAGCACAACAAGGCAACGTCGATCAACCGGGACAACCCGCCGATAGGCAGGCGGACCCGAACGCCGACCCCAACGCGCCGCCGACCACGAGGCCGCACAACCATCGGCGGCGGGGCGGTTAGGCAGTTTTAGCCGTTCTTCAGGGTCGCGAGCACCGCGGCGGACAACCGAGATCCGTCGACGCGGCCGGCCGCCTTGACCTTCGCCGCCTTCATCACCAACCCCAGTTGACCGAAGGTCGGGCGCTTGCCGAGTCGCCCGGCAACGTCGTCGATGGTGTCGGCGACCAGGGCGTTGAGCTCATCATCAGTGAGTTGCTGGGGTAGGTAGTTCACGAGCACCTCACCCTCGGCACGCTCGCGGCTGGCCAACTCGTCGCGACCGGCCGCGGTGAAGACCTCGGCGGACTCCCGACGCTTCTTGGCCTCTCGGGCCAGCACCACCAGTACCTCGTCGTCGGACAACTCTCGGACTTGCGAACCGGAAACCTCCTCGGTGGTGATCGCGGTGAGCGCCATCCGCAGGGTCGCCACCGTGACGGTGTTTCGGGCCTTCATCGCCGTGGACAAGTCGGCCCGCAGCCGATCCTTCAGCTCTGCCATGGTCCTAAGGCTATGGCTGGGGCCGTCCGTGCCACTCATCGCCACTCATCGCCTACTCATGGCCTAGGCATGGCCTACCCAAGAGGAGGGCGCGCACTAAGCTCGTCGCTATGAACCGCCTCGGACGTGCCACGCTCGGCGCCGCCGCGCTCGCTGTCGCAGGGACGGCGTACTCCGCCGGTGTCGAGGTCCGCCGCTGGACGTTGCGCCAATCCACCCTGCCGGTACTGCCGGTTGGGGCCGCGCCGCTGCGGATCCTGCACATCTCCGACCTGCACATGACCCCGAACCAACGCTCCAAGCAGCGCTGGTTGGCCGAGCTGGTCGACCTGCAGCCCGATCTCGTGGTGAACACCGGTGACAACCTGGCGCACCCTCAATCGGTGCCGGCTGTGCTGCGGGCGCTGCAGCCGCTGATGACGCTGCCCGGGGTGTTCGTGTTCGGGAACAACGACTACTACGGGCCGAAGCCGAAGAATCCGGTGCACTACCTGACCCGCACCGGCAAAAAGATCCGGGGTGTGCCGCTGCCGTGGGCTGATCTGCGCGCGGCATTCGCCGAGCACGGTTGGCTCGACCTGACGAACAACCGCCGCGAACTCATCGTGGCCGGGCGCCGAGTGGCCGTCGCAGGGGTGGATGATCCCCACTTGCGGCGCGACCGCTACCAGCGGATCGTCGGGCCGGCCGATCCCTCCGCCGACCTCCGGTTGGGCCTGACGCACTCCCCGGAACCTCGCGTGCTGGACGCCTTCGCCGCCGACGGCTACGACCTGGTGCTAGCCGGTCACACCCACGGCGGCCAGCTGCGGTTGCCCGGCTACGGCGCGATCGTGACCAACTGCGGGCTGGATCGCTCCCGCGCCCGTGGCGCGTCCCGGTGGGGCGCACATACCTGGCTGCACGTCTCTGCCGGTGTGGGCACCTCCCCATTCGCTCCAGTGCGCTTCGCCTGCCCGCCGGAGGCGAGCCTGCTCACGCTGGTCGCACGCAACACCGGCAGCGCCGTACCGGCCTCCGCATGGGACGCCGCCGGCGTCGGCTAGAGTGGGCGGCGTTCAATCGGGGTGTGGCGCAGCTTGGT
>QHBZ01000056.1:0-985 GCA_003244055.1 Pseudonocardiales bacterium
GACCGCGTGACGGTCGTCGTCGGCCATCTGGGCGATGGTGGGTCGACGCTGGAGCAGCTGCGCGCAGAGCACGGCTTCACCAACGGCGGACTGGACTTCGTATTCGTCGACCACGACAAAACTGCCTACTTGCCGGACCTTCAACGCATCCTGAACCAGAACTGGCTGCACCCCGGATCCGTCGTGGTGGCTGACAACGTGAAGTTCCCGGGTGCGCCGCAGTATCGGGCGTACCTGAGGCAGCAGGAAGGCAAGAGCTGGCGCACGACAGAGCACAAGGCGCACGTGGAATACCAGTCACTGATCGCCGACCTCGTGCTCGAATCGGAATATCTGGGCGGCTGACATCGCGTGACGGCGACAGTTCGACAGCTTGGCCGCCGGGACCGCCTTTCCCCGGCACGCAAGCTTCAGTTGCCGGCTGGGACGACCTGCAGCTCAGCCGAGGCGACACGTCCCGAGGTGAGCCCTGCGGCGGTGACGGTGTAGTGCCCCGGGGGGTCTCTCTCAAAGACTGGATCGGGTGACGTGCGGCCACCGGGGTCGGTGGGGAAAACTCCCATCTCGCCGTTTGAGGGGCCGGTCCAGGAGAACCGCACGTTCTCCCCGGGCGCGAACCCCCAGGCGGTAACGAAATAGGTATCCCCAATAACGACCGGAGAGGTCGACAGCATCAACTGGGCCGCGCCGGTACCGGAGCCGGTAACGACCTGCAGCACAGCCGAGGCGGTACGTTCCGATGTCAGCCCTGTGACGGTGATGGTGTAGTGGCCCGGGGGGTCCCGCTCAAAGACTGGACCGGTCGACGTGCTGCCACCCAGATCGGTGGGGAAGGCGCCCATCTCGCCGCTGGACGGGCCGGTCCAGGAGAACTGCACGTCCTCCCCGGGCGCGAACCCAGAGACGGTCGCCAAGTAGGTATCGCCAATCGCGACCTGAGAGGTCGACAACATCAACTGGGTCGCGCCGGTACCGGGACGCGCAT
>QHBZ01000056.1:1008-5482 GCA_003244055.1 Pseudonocardiales bacterium
TGGCGATGGCGAGCAGTAGCCAATGTCGGCGTTGCCAACGATTGGCGGGAGTCTCGCGGCCGTCTGGGGTGGCTTGTCGTGGGTTTGGCCCTTGGACGGTTTCGGCGGCTGGTGGGTGACGCGGCACGATCGGGTCAAACCGGGGGGTGTCGGTGGGTGTGTGCACTGCGGCGTCGGCGGCATGGGCAGGCTCGCCGGCGAAGGTGAAGCTCTGGGTCGTCGGGCGGGCGTACCCGCCGCGCTGGATGAAGTCATCGCCCGGGGCAGGGCCAAAGACCTGCCGGGACGCCGTGGGTGCGGCTTCGCCTGCGAGTGTGTCTTGGGCCCGCGAGATGGTCTGTACCACGGGAATCCAGAATGCCGCTGCGACGGTTGTCATCCCGGCGACGAGCACCCAGCTGACAACCCAGCCCATGCTGGGGATAACGATGGGGGAGAGCCAGGTAAGCGCTACCGCGGCGATGAAGGTACCCCACCACCATTCGGTCCTCGGCTGGACGGGATCACGGACCGTGCTGCGCCACACGTCGTCGACGACCTGCTTGGGGTACCACAAGCTGACGATGGGTACGATCCAACTGAGCCAGACCCAGCCCTTCGACCAGCGCTGCTGGTCTGGGGCGATCCTGTCGGCATTGCGCCGCGCCAGACCCAGCCAGCATCCCACGAGCACGAACGTGGCGATGCCGACGAGAAACGACAGCGCGACCAGGACGTTGTAGGCGATGAACGCGGTGTCCGTATGATTCGCGACGAGCAGCCCTGTGACCGGCGGTGTGAGCCATCGGTCCACGGTCCACAGCACCGCCATAACGATGACCGCGGTCCCTAGCCTTCCGGAACGTTCAAAGGCAGGGCTGTATCCGGTTGTTTTGTCCCGTAGCTGCTGGGTCATCGGCTGAAGCCCTCCTGTGTGGGCGGGGATTGCCCCTAACACGGCGGCGGGGGTGATTGGGTTCAGTGCAGCGTGGGTTGTCAACCGAATGGGCTAGGCAAGCAAGCAAGTTCGGGACGTGCGCCTGGCACGGTCAGTCGGCCTGTGGTGTGGCACCCATGCCACGGCGCTGGAGCCCTGTACTCGTGGCGGGTGTCTTTCTACGGGCGGATCAATTCCTGTGGTGGAACGTCGTTGAGCGTGTGGGTCTCGGGGCTTTGGTGGGGTGTCAGGCGGGGGCGATCACTAAATCGCGGCCCCGAAGTTCTGCACTTAACTGCTGCGACGTCTTTTGGTGCGATGGCCGCGCCGCTTTCGATGCGGTAGTTTTTCCTCGGTGGGAGTGACCACCCAGCTGCCGACGAGAGTGTGATTCCCGCGGCGGTCTACGACCACCAGCATGCAGCGCTCACCCACGGTAAGGCCGTTGACGGTGGCTTTGACCCGCACCCATCCTCCCTCCGGGAGGGTGACAGATTCGGGCAAGCCATCGACGTGCTTGTCACCGAGAAGTGGCGATCGGGCCTCCGCACGTGCGGGGCTTTCAGTCTCGCTCGAGCTCGCTCTTCGTCAACCCCAGCGAGTCGAGCACGCGTCTGGCGTCCGCGCTCAGCCCCATGCTCACCCACACGATCGCCGACGGCCGGTCTGCGCCGTAGACCTGTCGGGCGGCCGCGACCAGCATGTGACCCGCCGCTTCGAGGAGGTGAGGATCAGCTGGCAGCCCGAGACGGAACCACCAGTTGTCGCGCGCGCTGCGCTCGGCCTCGTCGCGCAGCGGTGGCCGGAAGCCGATGGCGGCAAGTGTCCCCTTCTGGACGACTGAAAGCTCCACGGGTTCGGCTTGGTCCTCGGGCCCGGTGCCGAGAAGCCACACGTCTCGGTAGTCTCGGCTGACGGCAAGGACGAGGACGTCATCGAGCAGGAAGAATACGACGTCCGTGTCTGCTAACGATGCGAGCACACGACCGAGCCCTGACGCAAGGTCTTCCCACTCCCCGTCCCCGCTGCCTGTCGCGGCCCGTTCGCTGTGGGAAACAGGGCAGTCAGCCATCAGCTCCTCGATGGCGGGCCAGGTTGGTCCGGTGCACGGCGACGGTGGTGCGCCAAAGAGCGCCGGGTACCCATCACCTTCCTGCCTCCTGCGACTGGCTTTGTTCACCACCGCCAGGACGACGCCGATGTCCAGGTTGAGCAGTTCGAGCACGCGGTCGCACTGGTCCCACATTGCGCGCTTCTCGTCGGGGCGGTCGTCGGGTTCGTCGAACTCCTCCTCGAGAGCGGCTTCGTACTCCTTGTAGGCGGCGTCGAGCGCGGCCAGCGCGTCAGCGTCGGCTTCGTCGATCAGCTCGGTCAGGGTGACGGAGATATCGAGCACTGTCTTCTCGTCGGCGGTCAGGTTGGCAACGTAGCCAGGGACGCCGGGGAGCGCCGCGTGCTCGATGCGGATGGACATGCCCTCAAGTGGCTCAAGCGCGGTGAGGCCCGCGGCCTCCAGAGCCTTGTCGAGGTCGGCAGTCGTCCACGACCAGTCACAGGTGAGGAGGCGCTTCGCCACCTCGACCGCGACCTCAGGTGCAAGGCGTTGCACAGGGTTCCTTTCGAGTCAGGGACGGGGCGTGATGTTGAACTGATTCACCAGCACATCCGGGCCGCCCTTGGCGTGCACGAGATGGTACTCAACAGTGACATCGCCCGTCTCAATCAGCTTGAGCAGCCCCGCCTCATCGGCTGCCGTGCGGAAGTCCTGGTCGTTCTTGAGCATCCAACGCAGGTACTCCGGCGTGCCCTGCTGGTAGTCGAGCCCCTCAATACTGCGGGTGCCGAGCCGGCCGCCGCCGCCCTTTGCCTCGCACACGAACAGCGTCCCCGGCCGACCCGGCTTGTAGAACACCGCATCGAGGGTGCCCTTCATTCCAGGGCGCCCCTCGTAGAGCAGGCTGGCGCCCTGTTCCTCGGCAAAGTCCTGCGTGGCGACCTGCCCAAGCTCCTCCGACAGCTTGTGCAGCTGTCTGTCGAGCTCCTTGAATTGCTCATCGAGCTTGAGGAGCCGCTCAGCCTCAACCCGCTTGCCTTCAAGTCGAAGTTTCTTAATTGTTTCTCTATCGTCGATGTTCTTGGCGTCGGGCCCGAGACTCGTGGCCAGATTCTTACGTTCCTCGGCCAGCTTGGCCTTCTCACCCGTCAGCCTCTGCCGCTCGGCCTGGATGCCGTCCATCTTCTCGCCCGTGGCGTTAGACACGTTGTGCTTCTTGGCGCCGTCCAGGAATGTGGCCCGCACCAAGGAAAGCTTCCGTCTGGCGCTGGCTTGGTCGAGGAGCTGTGTGCGCTGTCTGTCGGCCTCAGTCGCTGACACCTCGCCCAGCTCCAGCTTTCGGATCAGTGAGTCGAGTTCCGCCCGCTCGATGTCGTCCATGCGGTCTGCGGCGGATACTTTCTTGTACCCGTGCAACAGGCCGAGCTGAACGTTGCGTGCCTTCTTCTCAGCGGCGTCCGCCTCTGGGCCGCCCTTCCCATTAGTAGGCCCCCCCGCCGACGGAGAGCCGCCGCCTGCTCCCGGAGTTATTGGTGCACCACTGGCCGAGTGCTTCTCCTGCCCCAGCTCGGGCGCCGGCGCGTTCGGTGCCGGCACGGGCGGGGCGACAAACGGCTGGGTGCCGCCCAGTCCCGGAGTCGACGTTCGTTCGCGTGCCGGGGCTTGGGCGCGTGCTTGGGCTGGCGGCTGGGCCGCCGGGGCTTGGGCGCGTGCTTGGGCTGGCGGCTGGGCCGCCGGAGCTTCAGCCGCCTGGACTTGCTCAAGGCACAGCTGAAGGCTGCTGGCGGCACGCTGCATGGCCGCATTCCCCTGCCTGGCCTCGGCGTTGTAGGCCGCGAACTGCGCCGGCGGCCGCGGGACGTTCCGACTGGCGTTGTGCGCGGCGGCCTGCTGGTTCAACTGGCTGATCGCGTCGGCGTACGGTTGGCACGGGTGTTCGGCCACGGCGGTCGCCGCGTCCGCCGAGCTGGCGCCCTGGCAGATGAGGGCACCCGCCATCACCACCGGCACAGCGGCTTTCGTGAGAAAGGCACGAATCGGGCGCATTTTACGCTCCTGTGGAATCGACGGCTTGTGGGTTAGCCAGCTGGATGAGCCACCTTGTGCGAGTGCGCGAGCCCCCACCACGGTCCCCGAGGTGATTAGGTAGCATGACTTCGCAAAAACGCTCGTTAGATCATTTATGAGACGACAGCCCGACTCGCGAGCGCATCCTGAGCATCCGAAATGGTCCGAACCACACGAATCCAGCCCACTCCCGCGACGGTCATCATTCCGGCCGCGAGCACCCAGATGACAACCGGGCCGATACTGCCGAGGGCAGTGGCGAACAAACCGTGCAGCCAAATAAGCACTTCCGCGGCGATGAAGGCGCCCCACCACGATCCGGTCCGCGGCTCCTCGGGGTCCCGGACGGTGCTTCGCCATACGTCGTCGATGACCTGCTTGGGGAACCAGAAGTTGACGATGGGCGTGATCCAACCCAGCCAGACCCAGACACTCGA
>QHBZ01000057.1 GCA_003244055.1 Pseudonocardiales bacterium
ACCAGCACATGCGCCAGATGCTGCCGCTGCTGCCGGCCGACCAGCGCGCCCCCGCCCAGCGGATGCACGAGCAGATGCGCCCGCAGATGGAGAAGATGATGTCCGGCCACGACGGCACAGGCAACATGATGGGCGGCCAGAGCAGCATGATGGGCGGCCGGAACGACACGGGCGGGACGACCGGCGGCTGACGATTCGCCACATGACCGCCGCAACGGGACGCTGGGGGTGGTCTAACCCGCAGCGTCCTGGCGCCAAGCGCTGCTCGATCCGTTGATCGTCGGGCTAGATCTCGACCACCTGCCGCACCGGGCCCAGCACGACGTCGCCGGCCTGCCCATCGATCACCGGGATGGTCGGCGGCGGGCATCGTGCGCCGGCTGGCGGTGACCACACCGCTGCTGCGCTGACCGACCCGATCCCCTGGAGGAACACCCGCCATGTACCCGACGCTGTTCGAGATCTTCGGAGTGCAGATCGGCAGCTACGGCGTGAGCAAGGCGCTGGCCGCGCTGGCCGCGGTGGTGCTGCTGAGCAGGGAATTCCGCCGGGTGGGGTGGGACCGCGACGTGGCCACCACCCTGGTCATGGCCACGACGCTGGTCGGGTTCCTCGGCGCGAAGCTCTACTACCTGGCCGAGCATGCGAGCACCCTGACCGTGCACGACTTCGGTGGCTCCGGGTTCACCTGGTACGGCGGTTTCCTCGCCGGCGCGGTGGCCTTCGTGATCGTGGCGCGCCACCATCGCCTGCCGCTGGGGCCGCCGTCGAGTTTGACGACGCTGCGTCCGTGTTTGACCGAGGTTTGCGTGCTGCGGATTGCGGCAGGTCCTCGAGGGCGTCGTCGACGGGCAGCGCGCAGCTGCCGCGGTGCACGCCTTCGACTCGGGAGGTTTAGGTGGCGGTGGCCCATGGCACAGCGGGCCCCTCGCCGGACTGCGGCACACCGAGGCTGGCCGTGCAGAAACTGCCGAACCCGCCTTGACGTGAACTGCGAGGGTGTCGTCGTGGGCGCCCTGCCGCGGCATGACGGGCCGCGCCGCTGAGGGCGGCACGCTGCGCGAGACGATCACGTCGCCACACGAAGACGGGAAGCCGCGGCAAGGTTGGTGCCGACCCGGTGTCGCGCTTTCACCCGGCGTCGTGGAGGGCGTCGATGATCATCTGGATCTGCGCTGAGTGCTCGCCGGGAGCGGGATCGTGGGTGAGGTAGCGCAGCTGGCCGGCGGTGTCGATCACGGCGTAGCCGGGGCCGATCTGGCCGGTGCTGGTGGCCAAGGCGTACTCCAGGGCAAGGTTCAGATCGGCGCAGCGCACGAGCTGAGCGCCGATGACCTGCGGTAGGTCGCACGGGTTAGCGCTGAACACGACCACGGCGGGGTGACCGGGGCGGAGAGCGAGCTGTTCGAGGCCGGGTGCGGGTTCGTGGAGGAAGAGCATGTCGAGCCGGCGCCGCCCAGTGGTTGCTGTCACCGAGGTCACCTCGGCGGCCAGCTGGTCCATGGCACCGGTTTCCTGTGTCATCCCACGCCCCCGATCACGTCACTGGTCTGATACGGGCCGGTGGGCCAGGTGGCCTCGCTCCGCCGATGGTCTGCGGGGGATTTGCATCACGACCGCGAGGTAACCGGCCAACGCGGCGAGGAACACCAGGTACCAGGTGAGGTTGCGGCCGGGCATGAAGTGGGTGGACAGGTGACCGAGGAACACGTCCATCCAGTGCCGATGCGCAATGCCGGCGGGGAACAGGAAGTCGGGGAACATCGCGATCAGGTGCCCCAGCGCCACCCACAGGCCGGGCAGCGGCACGGGACGGCAGCGCAGGACCACCACCACGGCCATGATGAGGAGGACAGCGGCGCCGCCGACGAAGAAATGGGTGAACCAGTGAAATCGAGCCTCGTGCGCCTGGTAGCTGGCATACAGCTCCACCTCCACGGCCACGGTGACGGCGGCGCCGAGCCACCAGCGGGCGCGGCGGTTCACCTTTGCCCCGCCCAGGGCAGCGCGTGCAGCATCGTGAGCACCTCGCCGAGCCGGTGGGTCACTCCCGGATCCAGGGTGCGGTAGCGGATCGTGGCGTCGACGCCGACGATGGCGTACCCGACCGGCGGGCCGCCATCGCGCGGGGTCGGCATGGCGTACTCGGCGGCGAGGCGCCCGAGCGGGTCAGGCGTGACCGGTGTCGGTGCCAGGGGCGGCGGGCAGGCCGACGGGACGCCACCGACCACCACCGCGGTGTCCACGTCGACCGGTAGCGGGTCAGCGCGCAGCGCGTCGCGCAGCGGCGCGCACTGCCCGGAACGGATGAAGAACACCACAGTCGGGCGCCCGCGGTGGGGCAGCCCGGCCACCTTCGGCGCCGGAGTCCGCGGCC
>QHBZ01000058.1 GCA_003244055.1 Pseudonocardiales bacterium
GGCGGACGCGCACCTTCGGCTCAGGTTCGCCTGATCACGGGACGATCGGCTACCTGTGGCTCATCCTGGTGCCGCAGATCCGCGGGGGCGGGCCGCTCCCGCGGCGTGCCGTTGTTGCCGGGGTGGTCCCAGCGGCCCGGGTTCGGTTCCTTCATTGCTGCGTCCGCCCCGTCGGCTGGTCAGGTGTTCAGGTCGACGACGACTTTGACGTCGTCGTCGTTTTTGTGCAGGGCGTCGGCGAAGCCGCTCATCGGGACCCGTCGGGTGATCAGGCGCTCCAGCCAGCGGCGGTCGGCTTTGGTCAGGGCGTCGGCGGCCTGTTGGTAGTGGCGCCGGCCGGCGTTGACCGAACCGAACAGCACCGTGTTCTCCAACACCATCGCCTTGTTCAGCTGGTCCAAGCCGATGGCCACGGTGCGGGTGCCCGAGGAGATGCCGGTCAGGCAGATGACCGCGTCGGGAGCGACGACCTCGGCGAGTTCGAAGACCAGCGGTCCGTGGCCGGTGCATTCGATCACCACGTCGGGGGTGACGCCGAGGTCTGTGACGTCGCCGGTGTGGAACGTCGCACCGAGGTCGGTGACCAGCTGCGCCTTGGGTCCGGCGTCGCTGCGGTCGAGCACGTGGACCTGCAGCCCTCGCTGCACGCCGAGTAGTGCGGCGAACAGGCCGATCGGGCCGGCGCCGGTGACCAGGGCGACGGTGGGCCGCCAGGTGGCGCGGGTGAAGATCCGATCAGTCTGTTCCCAGGCCTTGGCCAGCACCGACGCCGGTTCGAGCAGCACCCCGCAGTCACCCAGGCTGGGGTCGAGGCGGATGCCGAAGTCGGGTTCGACGCGCCAGAGCCCGGCGCCATATCCGTCGAGTTCCTTGATGCCGCGCTCGGTGTACTGGCCGTTGCGGCAGAAGTCCCACTCACCGCGGGAGCACGGTCCGCAGGGCACCGGGTCGGGACGGCGCACGATGCCGGCGACCAGGTCTCCCGTGGTGAATCCGCTGCCAGCGGGGGCCTCAACGACGGTGCCCAGCGACTCGTGACCGATCACCAGCCGATCCCGCCCCGGCGGTGGCCAGCCATAGCCTTTGTCGACGATGTCGACATCGGTGCCGCAGATGCCCAGCAACCGTCCGGCCACCAGCAGGGTGCCCGACTCGGGTTGCGGGTCGGGTAGGTCGCTGACCTGCACCTGTTCAGGCTTACCGGGCACCACGGTGATCGCCTTCAAATCAGTCATCTCCTCACTGCTGGGTCGACGGAGGTGGGTCAGGGACGAAGTGGCCACGGGTAGGCGGTCACGATGCGGCCTGGCTCAACGCAGCCCCACCCCAGCCGCGAACAACACCGCTGTGCCGAGCACCGTGGGACGTCGTCCGATCTTGTCGGCGATCTTGCCGGCGAGCAGCGCCCCTACCACCGCACCGATGAGCAGGATGCTGGTCAACAACTCCTTCTCCAGCGAAGCGGCCCGAGGACGACGGCACCGCAGCCCCACCGCAGAGCGTGACGGACCGCCGACTGCACATGTAGCACTCCAGCTTGCGACACGCGTTCACAACGCTCGCGAACGGCTGGCTCCACCGGGGTCTGGGGTGAAAACTCACGGTAGTACCGCGCCCTCACCAACGCCACCGCACACCAAAGCACCACCGGCACGCTGGGGGAGTTGGGCAAGGCCGAATTGGATTGATGAGATTACCTACCGCATGGGCCGGCGGCGCGAAGCTAGGCTCGGGGGGTGAGGGCCTTTGAGCATCGCGCCGTCGGCGATGGCGCCACCGGTGCTGCCTTGGTCAACGTTGGTGGTGAATCAGCGCCGCCGGTGCGCACTACCTGACTGATGCGTTCGCCGCTGGGCACCTGCGAACGCCGGTGGCTGCCATCCGCAGATTCTGGAAGGCGCGGTATCCGGCGAATGTGGGTTTTCGCGGTGCCCGTACGCCTCATGGCCACACCGCGAGCGCCACGGCGTTGCCGTCTGTGTCCCGTTGGACCTCCATCATTCTCTCCACCGCGTCGCGGTTGATGCGTCCGTAGACGTGCGGGAACAGAGTGTCGGGGGCGACGCCGGGGGGCGGCCCCGGGGAGGCGACCTCCCAACGGACGGTGACGTCGAGCTCGTGCTCGTCGATGAGCAGCACCATGAGCGGACCGGGGGTGTCGTGGTAGTAGGCGCTGGCGACGGCGAGGGTGACGGGCTCGTCGGGGGAGCAGTGGACAAAGCCTTCCTCGGGGAAGGACGCGGGCGCATACGGCCGGTCGGGGAAAGCGAGCCAGTCGTCGAGCTCAACCAGGTGGAAGATCATCGCCATGGTTATACCACTGCGACTTGGTCAGCGCTTGAGGTCGAGTGCCTGCGCGAGCACACCCCGTGTCTCGGTCGCTAGTGCAGCGCCGCGTTAAT
>QHBZ01000059.1 GCA_003244055.1 Pseudonocardiales bacterium
CGTTCGACGGCGTTGCGGGCCAGCAGCGCGGCGCCGATCATCACCGATGGGTTGGACGTGTTGGTGCACGACGTGATCGAAGCGATAACCACCGCGCCGTGATCGATCTCGTAGCCAGCGCCCTCGGCGGGTCGCACCGGCGTCGGGGAGTTGGCACGGCCCAGTGCGCCGGCGGCGGGTGAGATCGTTTCGTAAGGCGCTCCGGCGCCGTTACCGCCGCTCACCGCCGGAGCGTCGCTGGCCGGGAAGGATTGCACGCCGGCCTGGTCGACCGTGGAGTCCGAGGCGGAGGCGTAGCCGACGAGCGCGCGGCGAAACGCCGCCTTCGCCCCGGACAGTGAGATCCGGTCCTGCGGACGCTTGGGACCTGCGATGGAGGGGACAACCGTGGACAAGTCCAGCTCGAGGTACTCGGAGTAGGTGGCCTCCCGGTGCGGGTCGTGCCAGAGGCCCTGCTCCTTGGCGTAGGCCTCGACCAACGCCAGCTGCTCGGCGGGGCGGCCGGTCAGCGCCAGGTAGCGGATGGTCTCCTCATCAATTGGGAAGATCGCGCAGGTAGAGCCGAACTCGGGGCTCATGTTGCCGATGGTGGCTCGGTTGGCCAGCGGCACCGCGGCCACGCCCGCACCGTAGAACTCGACGAACTTCCCGACCACGCCGTATCGGCGAAGCATCTCAGTCAGCGTGAGCACGACATCGGTGGCGGTCGCCCCTGGCGGGATAGATCCGGTGAGCTTGCAGCCGATCACCCGCGGGATGAGCATCGACACCGGCTGGCCGAGCATCGCCGCCTCGGCCTCGATGCCGCCTACGCCCCACCCGAGCACGCCGAGCCCGTTGACCATCGTGGTGTGGCTGTCGGTGCCCACCACGGTGTCCGGGTATGCCTGGCCGTTGCGGATCATGACGGTGCGGGCCAGATGCTCGATGTTGACCTGGTGCACGATCCCGGTCCCCGGCGGGACCACTTTCAACTCACGGAAGGCGCCCTGCCCCCAACGTAGGAACTGGTAGCGCTCCCAGTTCCGCTGGTACTCCAGGTCGACATTGCGCTGGAAGGCATCCGGACGGCCGAACACGTCGGCGATCACGGAGTGATCGATGACCAGCTCGGCCGGCGCCAGCGGATTGACCGCCTGGGGATCTCCGCCCAGAGCCGTCACCGCCTCGCGCATCGTGGCCAGATCGACAAGGCAGGGCACCCCGGTGAAGTCCTGCATGATGACCCGAGCCGGGGTGAACTGGATTTCAGTGGCCGGTTGCGCCTGCGCGTCCCAACCGGCGACCGCCTCGATGTGTTCGGCCGTGACGTGCGCACCGACCGCGCCTGATTCCCACCGCAGCAGGTTCTCCAGCAGCACCTTCAAGCTGTACGGCAGGGCGCGCCACTGGCTGCCGAGGCGCCGGTCCAGCTCGGCCAACCGGAACACCTCGTAGCGCGCGGTTCCGACGGACAGGGTGCCACGGGTGCCGAAGCTGTCGGCGCTGGCTGCTGGGTAGGTCACGGACACCTCCTCGGGTGAGGGCTAGGCCGGTGCCCTCCACCCCTGACTCTACGTCTGGGCAGCCCTCGGCGTGATCAGCGGGCGTGGCCTTAACGATCAGGTGAAGTGCACGAATCATCGTGGTAACACGTCATACCCTGAGACCCTTGTTTAACGAGAACACGCCGGAGGTGGCAACCATGCGGGTGCCCTTGACCGTCGCCGATTTCCTGTCCCGCGGCGAGGCGGCATTCGCCCGGTCGATCGCGGTGGCCGACGATCCCGACCAGCCGGCCGCACCGGTGCCGACGTCGACATTCCGCGAGCTGGGACGCAGGGTCCGCGCCTGGCAGGCCGGTCTGGACGCGCTCGGGGTGAGTGCGGGGCAGCGGGTGGCCGTGGTCAGCCACAACTCGGCGCGGCTACTCGAGCTACTGCACGCGGTCCCGGCCAGCGGTCGCATCTGCGTGCCGGTGAACTTCCGGCTGCGCGCCGACGAGGTGGACTACATCGTCTCGCACAGCGGCTCGTCGGTGCTGCTGGTCGACCCCGAGATCGACGGCGCGCTCAAATCGGTCGCCGCCCCGCACCGTTTCGTGCTCGGTGGTGAAACCGAGGAGCAGCTGATGCGCTTCGACACCGAGCCGCGCCCGTGGGCCGAGCCTGACGAGGATGCCACCGCGACGATCAACTACACCTCGGGCACCACGGCGCGGCCCAAGGGGGTACAGCTGACCCACCGCAACATCTGGATCAACGCGGTCACTTTCGCCCTGCACACCCGTGCCTGGGAACGCGACGTCTACCTGCATACCCTGCCGATGTTCCACTGCAATGGCTGGGGCATGCCCTTCGGGCTCGCCGGGTTGGGCACCAAGCAGATCGTGCAACGCAGGGTGGACGGCGCCGAGATCCTGCGACGGATCGACCGGCACGGCGTGACGCTGATGTGTGGCGCGCCCGTGGTGTGGAACGCGGTGCTGGAAGCCGCCGCGAGCTGGGATGGCGAGATCCCCGGGCGCGGGCGGGTGCGGCTGGTCTGCGCGGGGGCGCCGCCGCCGACCAGGATGATCCAACGCGTCGGCGAGGAACTCGGGTGGGAGTTCATGCAGCTCTACGGGCTGTCTGAGACCGCGCCATTGCTGACCTTCAACCGGGGCGGACCGGCCGATGATGAGTTACCCGCCGCTGATCGCGCCCGCAGGCTGTCCCGAGCCGGTGCCCCTGCGCTGGGCGTGCAACTACGTACCTCCGAGTCCGGGGAGGTATTGGCCCGCTCCAATGTCGTGATGGCGGGCTACTGGGACAGCCCGCAGGCCAGCGGTGAAGCGATCGTGGACGGCTGGTTTCACACCGGCGATGGCGGGCTGGTGGATGACCAGGGCTACCTGTCCATCATTGACCGGAAAAAGGACCTCATCATCACCGGTGGTGAGAACGTCTCTTCCATCGAGGTGGAGGACTGCCTGTTCAGCCACCCGGCCGTGGCCGAGGTCGCGGTGATCGGCGTGCCGTCGGACCGATGGGGTGAGACGGTCAAAGCGCTGGTCGTGATGGCTCCTGAGGAGCAGGTGACCGAGCAGGAGCTGATCGCTTACTGCAAGGAACGGCTGGCTGGCTTCAAGGCGCCGACGTCGGTGGAGTTTCGCGAGGCTATCCCGCGCACCGCGACCGGGAAGATCCAGAAGTTCAAGCTGCGCCAGGAGTACTGGGAGAACCGGGACCGCCAGGTGAACTGACTCTGCACCCCGATCTACCGCGCCCCAGCAAACACACACCGTGACGGTACCGCTCGATGTAACACGTGTGGTTGATGTTGCGAAAGTTACCTATGAGAAGGTTGGTGTTGGTGAGGGTCACGTGACAGAGTGCACCCGCGTGCCTACTTGACGAGATCTGCAGACGTCAGGCAGGACTGGCGCCTGCCGAGGGGCACCGGGGAAGGAGTGAGGTGTTGAGCGTCAGGACTCGACGTCACCTCGCCGGCCGTGGGTTTGTCGCAGTGATGCTCGCGGTGCTGGCACTGGTGGGAAACCCGGCCATCGGGCACGCGCTGCCACCGCCTCCACCCAACCCCAGCGACGATGATCTCAAGTCCAGCCAGGGTCACGTCGACGCCACCGCGACCAGGGTGGGACAACTGGCTAATCAGCTTGCCCAGGCGGACGCCGACCTGATGGCAAGTCAATCCCAGGTCGAGCTTCGGCACGAGCAGGCCAACAAGGCGCTGATCGAGCTCCAGGCCGCGGATAGCGCCGCGGCTTCCGCGAATCGAGCAGCGGATGGCGCCCGGGCGGAAGCCGACGCGGCCGCGGCGCAGATTGCGGGGGCGCGTCAGGATCTCGACGCGTTCGCGGCCGCGAGCTTCCGGCAGGGCAACACCGTCGGATCGCTGTCCGCCTTCCTCGGCTCGTCAAGCCCGAAGGACCTGCTCGCCAGGGCCGAGCTGCTCGATGCGGTCGGCGGCGCTCAGCTACACGCGGTGGAGAACATGCAGCGAGCCCGCGTCGATGCCGCGAACAAGGACTCTCAGACCCGGGCGGCGCTGGCAGCGGCTCAGGTCGCCAAGCAAGCTGCCGTCGACGCCAAAACAGCGCTCGACACCGCCTACCGGGTGGCCATCGATACCGAGGCGGCGCAATCCGCGAAGTCCACAGCTCTGCAGGCCCGTAAGACGGACCTCGAACGACAACTCTACGACGCCCAGAACGCCGTTGCCGGGTTGCATGGGCAGCGCCAGCGCTACGAGCAGTGGCGCGCCGAACGGGACCGCGAACAGGCCGCGGCGGCCGCGGCCGCCGCTGCGGCCGCCGCGGCCGCCGCGGCCGCAGAGAGAAGTTCTGCTGTCACGGGTGGCGGCCCTCGCCTGGCCACCGGGGCTGTCCAGTCAGTGATCAATCGGGCGATGGCACAGCTCGGCGTCCGCTACTCGTGGGGTGGCGGAAACGCCGGAGGACCCACGATCGGCGTTCGGGACGGCGGCGTCGCAGACACCTACGGCGACTACCGCAAGGTTGGCTTCGACTGCTCCGGTCTGATGATCTACGCGTTCTCTCAGGCGCTCGGCGGATCGTTACCGCACTACACCGGCTTTCAGTACAACACCGGCCGCAAGGTGCCACTGGCCCAGAAGCGCCCGGGCGACATGCTCTTCTGGAGCAGCGACGGCGAAATCCACCATGTGGCGCTCTATATCGGCGGCGAACAGATGATCGAGGCGCCATATTCGGGGGCCGCGGTCCGCGTCACCTCGGTGCGCTACGGCGATATCATGCCGTACGTGGTCCGGGTGCTCTGAGCACCTTCACAGCCGTCACACCGGTGCAGCGGTTGGGTCTGGCAGGACCCATTGCAGCTGCTGCGGTGGGTCCTGTGCCCCAGGATCTGTGCCCGAGTCGGACCCGTGCGAGGAGGACCCCCGTGAGTAAGGCCGACGGCGGGGCGCCGCAGCCGGCGTCCGGCCAGCCCGACCATCCCGGCCGAGCAGCCACCCCAGCCAGGGACGCCCAGCTCATCGAGCGGACGGTCTTCGAGATCCAGCGGGTGATCGTGGGCCAGGATCGGTTGGTCGAGCGGATGCTCGTCGGTCTGCTGGCTCGCGGGCACCTCCTGCTCGAGGGCGTGCCAGGGGTGGCCAAGACTCTCGCGGTGGAGACCATCGCCCGGGTGGTGGGCGGTTCGTTCTCGCGCATCCAGTTCACTCCCGACCTGGTACCCGCTGACATCCTCGGTACCCGGATCTATCGGCAGGGCCGCGAGCAGTTCGACGTTGAGCTGGGGCCGGTGATGGCGAACTTCGTGCTCGCCGACGAGATCAACCGCGCCCCGGCCAAGGTGCAATCGGCATTGCTGGAGGTGATGGCCGAACGACACGTGTCCATCGGTGGGACCACCTATCCGATGCCCACACCGTTCCTCGTGCTGGCCACCCAGAACCCCATCGAGAACGAGGGCGTCTATCCACTTCCCGAGGCGCAACGCGACCGGTTCCTGTTCAAGATCCAGGTGGAATACCCCACGGTCGAAGAGGAGCGCGAGATCATCTACCGGATGGGCGTGCATCCTCCCCAGCCGCACCAGGTGTTGGACCCCGCCGAGCTGATCCGGCTGCAAGAGGTCGCTGGGCAGGTGTTCGTACACCACGCTCTGGTCGACTACGTGGTGCGGTTGGTCCTCGCCACCCGGACACCCGCTGACCATGGTCTGTCCGACGTGGCCGGATGGGTCGCCTACGGCGCTTCCCCACGGGCCAGCCTGGGGATCGTCGCCGCGGCGCGAGCGTTGGCGTTGATCCGCGGGCGAGACTACGTCCTGCCGCAGGATGTGGTGGACGTGGCGGCCGACGTGCTACGGCACCGCCTGGTGCTGTCCTACGACGCGCTGGCCGACGGTGTGCCCGTCGAACACATCGTCACCCGGGTACTGCAGACCGTGCCGCTTCCCCAGGTGTCCGCCCGTCCGCAGAGCGCCGGCCCGGTGGCGGCTGATCCAGGGACGCCTGCCGGAGTCGCGGGCCCGAGCTGACTGACCGGATGACGGCGCCGAGGCAGGGCGGGCAGCGGCACAATTGGGCGCCCCCAGCGCTACGCGAGGGCGCGATGGAGGCCGGACTACGGGCATTGGAGCTCACGGTCCGTCGCCGGCTGGACGGGCTGCTGCAGGGCAATCACCTCGGCCTGGTGCCGGGGCCGGGCAGCGAGCCGGGGGAGGCCAGGCGATACCAGCCCGGCGACGACGTCCGGCGGATGGACTGGGCGGTCACCGCGCGCACCACCGAGCCACATATCCGCGATACCGTCGCCGACCGTGAGTTGGAAACGTGGCTGGCCGTGGATCTGTCGGCCAGCCTGGACTTCGGCACCGCGGAGTGTGACAAGCGAGAGCTCGCGGTGGCCGCCTGCGCGGCCGTGGCCCACCTGACCAGGGGCGGCGGGAATCGGGTCGGCGCCGTAGTCGGTACCGGTGCCGATGTGTTGCGGATACCCGCCCGCGGCGGTCAGCCGCACGCCCGCGGGATGATCCGCCGGATCGCCGAAATGCCGCGCGCCACCGAGGGTGTCCGTGGCGATCTCGCCGAGATACTGGAACAGCTGCGCCGCCCACCGCGTCGTCGCGGGTTGGTCACGGTGATCTCGGACTTCCTCGGTCCACGATCTGGGGACGTCTTCGACTGGGAGCGGCCGCTGCGCGGGCTGTCCGGCCGGCACGACCTGATCGCGATCGAAGTGCTGGACCCACGCGACCTCGAGCTGCCTGACATGGGCACGGTGGTGCTCGCGGATCCAGAGACCGGCCGGCAGAAGGAGGTGGTGACCACACCGCTGCTGCGTCGGGAGTTCGCCGCCGCCGCAGCCGCGCATCGCGATGAGGTAGCCGCGACGTTGCGGCGATGCGGTGCCGCGCAGCTGGCGCTGCGCACCGACTCCGACTGGGTTTCCGACATGGTGCGCTTCGCGGTCACCCGCAAGCGTTACTGGTCGGGCGGTGGCGCATGAACCTGACCGGGTTCACCAGTCCGCTGTGGTTCCTGCTGCTGATAGTGGTCGCTGCGCTGGCGGTCGGCTACGTGTGGATGCAGCGACGGCGGCGCCGGCAGGTGCTGCGCTTTGCCAATCTCGCCATGCTGGAGCGCGTCGCGCCCAAGCGTCAGGGCTGGTACCGGCACCTGCCGGTGGCGCTGCTGCTCGGTGCGCTGGTGCTGTTCACGATTGCTCTGGCGGGTCCTACCGCGGAGCAGAAGGTGCCGCGAAACCGGGTGACCGTGATGCTGGTGATCGACGTGTCACTGTCCATGCGGGCCACCGATATCGAACCGACCAGAATCGCGGCGGCACAGCGCGAGGCGAAGAGGTTCGTCCACGATCTCACCCCCGGGGTGAATCTCGGTCTGGTGTCCTTCGCCGGTTCGGCCACCGTGCTTGTTTCGCCGACCACCGAACGGGTCTCGATGATGCGGGCGATCGACAATCTGAAGCTCGCCGAAGCCACCGGCACCGGGGAAGCGATCTTCGCGGCGCTGTCTTCGATTGCGGCGTTCGGCGCCGTGGTCCCGGATGTCCAAGGACCGCCGCCGGCGCGGATCGTGCTGCTCACCGACGGCAAACAGACGGTGCCGACCCCCGACGGTGACGACTCACGCGGGGGGTTCACCGCGGCCCGCGCTGCGGCCGCCGCCAAGGTCCCGATCTCGGCGATCTCCTTCGGCACCGCCTACGGTCAGGTGGAGATCAATGGGGAGCGCCAGCCAGTGCCTGCCGACGATGACTCGATCCGAAGAATCGCGGACCTGTCCGGCGGGCAGTTCTACGACGCTGCCAGCGCCGGCCAGCTCAGCGATGTCGTCAGCACCCTGGGCGAGCAGATCGGCTATGAGACCAAGCGAGCCGACGCGAGTAAGCCATGGCTGATCGCCGGCACCCTGGCCACGATAGTCGCCGCCGCCGGCGCATTGGCCATCGGGCAACGACTGCCCTGAGGGCTGGTCATCGATGCCCAACGGTGTCATGGCAGTGTCATCACGCTGCGATGACACGACCGAAGGGAGCGCAGATGTCCCGTTCCGTGCTGGTCACCGGAGGCAACCGGGGGATCGGGCTGGCCATCGCTCACGCTTTCGCCAAGCAGGGCGATCGGGTTGCGGTGACACACCGGGGATCCGGCGTACCCGACGAAGTGCTCGGAGTGCGCTGCGATGTCACCGACGGCGCGGCCGTGGAAGCGGCATTCGCCGTGGCGGAGCAGGCGCACGGGCCGATCGAGGTGCTCGTCTCCAACGCCGGGATCACCGACGACACCCTGCTGCTCCGGATGACCGAGGAACAGTTCTCCCGAGTCCTCGATACCAACCTCACCGGCGCCTACCGGGTGGCCAAGCGCGCCGCGAAAAGCATGCTGCGGGCCCGTTGGGGGCGGATGGTGTTCATCTCCTCGGTGGTGGCGCTGTCCGGCGCGCCCGGGCAGGTGAACTATGCGGCCAGCAAAGCGGGCCTGATCGGTGTCGCCCGATCCATCGCCCGGGAGCTGGGGTCCCGGGCGATCACCGCCAACGTCGTCGCCCCCGGCTATGTCGACACCGAGATGACCGCCGACGTCAGCCAAACGCGCCGCAACGAGATCCTCAGCTCGATCCCACTGCGTCGCCAAGCTACCCCCGAAGAGGTCGCCGCGGTCGTGACCTTCCTCGCTTCAGACGCGGCCGGGTACATCACCGGAGCGGTGCTGCCGGTCGACGGCGGCCTGGGAATGGGTCATTGACCAGGGATGAGGACAATGGGGACCAGGGGAGAGGACAACAAGTGTCGGGTCTGCTCGACGGCAAGCGACTGCTGATCACCGGCGTGATCACTGACGCGTCGATCGCTTTTCACGTGGCGCGGGTGGCGCAGGAGCAAGGCGCCCAGGTGGTGCTTACCGGGTACGGCCGGTTGCGCCTGGTGGAGCGGATCGCGCAGCGGCTGCCCCAGCCGGCGCCGGTACTGGAGCTCGACGTGGCCGACCAGGGCCAGTTGGACTCGCTGGCGGAGCGAGTCGGTGAGCACGTCGACGGGCTGGACGGGGTGCTGCACTCCATCGGCTTCGCCCCGGCGTCCTGCATGGGGGGAGAGTTCCTCAACGCGCCATGGGAGGACGTGGCCACCGCACTGCACGTCTCGGCCTACTCGTTGAAGTCACTGGCAATGGCGTGCCTGCCACTGCTGGGTCCGGGTTCCTCGATCGTGGGAATGGACTTCGACAACCGGCAGGCCTGGCCCGCCTATGACTGGATGGGGGTGGCGAAGTCGGCGTTGGAGTCGGTGTGCCGATACCTGGCCCGCGACCTCGGCCCGCATGGTGTCCGGGTCAACCTGGTGGCGTCCGGGCCGGTGCGCACCTTGGCGGCCAAGTCCATCCCCGGCTTCGCCGCGTTCGAGAACGCGTGGGACGGTCGCGCTCCGCTGGGCTGGAACATCGACGATCCGACCCCGGTGGCTCGCACGGTCTGCGCGCTGCTTTCCGACTGGCTGCCGGCCACCACCGGCTCGATGGTGTGGGCCGACGGTGGCTTCCATGCAGTCGGCATCTAGTTGGTATGCCTTCAAGTACCGCCAACCCGGGGCGAACGGGTCTTCAACAGCCGCCAACCCCGGGAAGGTTTAGGGCATTGATCGACGCATTGTTGGTGTTGTCCTTCGGCGGACCGGAAGGCCCTGACCAGGTACTCTCGTTCTTGGAGAACGTCACCCGCGGCAGGGGTGTGCCGCCGGAGCGGTTGGCCGAGGTAGCGCGGCACTACCTGCATTTCGGCGGAGTGTCGCCGATCAACCAGTGCAACCGCACCCTCATCAGCGGGATCGAGCACGCGCTCGCCACTGGTGGGCTTGACCTGCCGGTGTACTTCGGCAACCGCAACTGGCATCCGTTGGTGGAGGATACCGTCGCCGCGATGGCCGCCGACGGGGTGCGCCGCGCAGCGGTGTTCGCCACCTCAGCCTGGGGTGGGTACTCAGGTTGCCGGCAGTACCACGAGGACATCGCCCGAGCCCGCCACGCCGTCGGGTCTGGGGCTCCCGAACTGGTGAAGCTGAGGCAGTTCTTCGATCACCCGTTGTTCATCGCGGCCTGCGCCGAGGCGTTGCGGATCGCCGTCGGGGAGGCGGGCCCGACCGCACGGGTGGTATTCACGGCCCACTCGGTGCCGTTATCCGCGGACGCTGCGGCCGGGCTCTCGGCGCAGGGCGGTCACCGCTATTCCCGGCAGGTCGCCGACGCCGCCCGGCTGGTTGCCGATGCGGCAGGGGTGGACAGCTATGACGTCGGATGGCAATCCCGATCCGGTTCGCCGCAAGTGCCCTGGTTGGAGCCGGACGTGACCGATTACCTCGACACGTTGCACGCCCAGCGGGTACCCGGTGTCGTGGTGGCACCCATCGGTTTCGTCTCCGACCACCTCGAGGTGGTGTGGGATCTCGATCACGAGGCCCGCCAACGGGCCGCCACTCTCGGGATGAGTTTCGTGCGGGTGGCCACCCCTGGCACCGACCCACGGTTCGCCGAGATGGTGGTGGAACTAGTTGCCGAGCAGGAGTGTGGGGCATCCGCCCGCCGATGCTCGCAGGTTCCGGCGGCCGGTCAGGGAGTCAACGGAACGCCCTGCGCAGCGGACTGCTGTCAACCAGCGGGGTAGCCGGATCAGCGCCGCCCAGCGCGCGGGGTCAGCGCCCGCACTGCCTCAGCGACGGCACAGCGGCGCGCTTCTCGCACCGCGGTGAACAGCGGTCGCAGCGCGGCGGAACGGGCTGCGGCCACCGACGCGGACAGCGCACCACCGAGGTTGTCGGTGTCCGCGGCGCGCAGGATCGCCTCCACCTCGTCGGCCTGTTCCAGCACCCGCAGCGCGCGGGCCGGGGTGCCGTCGGGCCACGGCGGCCGGACTCGCAGCTCCAGCGCTTCGGCGATCTCGGCTCGGACGCCGGGGCGGTGCCGGGCCAGGTCGAGCTCCACCAGCGTGGTCGCTGCCTGACGGACCGCGCCGCGCAGACCGTGCTCGGCATCGGACAGCTCAGGTTCGGGGGCTGGGGAGAGCCGGCAGTCAGCGAACACCGTCCAGCGCAGCACGCCTTCGGCGACCGTTTTCGGCACCGCAGCCAGCTCCGCACCGGGGAAGACGGCGACTTCGCCGGTGAGCAGCGCTGCCGCGGCAAGCGGCCCTTCGGGCGGCAGGCCCCGCACGTCGCCGGGTACCGGCAACAACAGCTGGCCGACGCCAGCCCCGGCGCGCCGGGCTGCGGCCAGTAGGCCGACCACAGAGGTCGGGACCTCGTGGGGCGCCGGCAGGTCGAGCTGCCGCGCGGTGGCCTCGTCCACGGCCACCACCTCGTGCAGGCCGGCCCAGGTATGCAGACCGTCGATCACAGCGTCAGGGGCGGCGCAGCCGTGCAGCCAGGCCGAGGCCCACACGGTGAATGTCGCGCTGGGGCATGGCACGGGGTAGGAGCGTAGAACGCGGACTCGCAACATGCACGCCCGGCGCGGCTACGCAGTGGAATTCGGCCCTCCGGCTATCGTCGGAGCCGTGCCCCCCAGCAACTTACCGAGCAGCTCAGCGGGGCGTAGTGCACGCTACGGGCCGGACGTGCTCCGGCAGCCACGCCAGCGCCGGGAGGTGCCGCAGCTGCTCGCTGAGACGGGCGTGGTGGTGGAGGACGCCGCGAGCGGATTCTGCGGCGCCGTGCTGCACTGTGAACGCGACTCGGTGGAGCTTCAGGACGCTCAGGATCGGGTCCGAACCTTCCCGCTTCGGCGTGCGGCGTTTCTGGTCGACGGCGATCCGGTCACTCTGGTCCGCCCGGTGCAGCGGGCCACCGCGGAATCGATCCGGTCGGCGTCCGGATCAGTCCGGGTGGCGCGGACGCGGGCCCGGATCGCCCGGGCCAGCCGGATCTGGGTGGAGGGTAAGCACGACGCTGAGCTCGTGGAACGGGTCTGGGGCCATGATCTGCGGGTAGCCGGTGTGGTCGTGGAGCCACTTGACGGTGTGGATTACCTGGCTGACCGGGTGGCGGAGTTCGAGCCCGCCCCAGATCGGCGGCTCGGCGTGCTGGTGGATCACCTGGTCGTAGGTAGCAAGGAAAGCCGTCTGGTGGCGGCGGTGCGCTCGCCGCACGTGCTGGTGACCGGGCACCCTTATGTCGATATCTGGCAGGCTGTGCGGCCCGCGGCGTTGCGCATCTCGGGCTGGCCTGACGTGCCGCGCGGGATGCCGTGGAAGGAAGGCGTGTGCCGGGAGCTGGGTTGGGTGGATGGGACCGGGGTCGCGGATCCGGCACAGGGATGGGCGCGGGTGCTGGGCGCCGTGGAGGGTTTCCGCGATCTTGAACCGGCCCTGTTGGGCGCCGTCGAGCAGCTCATCGACTTCGTCACGGCCGGGTAGCGAAACGCGATCACGATCACCGCAGAATCCTGCCCCAAGATCTGTCAAGATGGGTACATGGCCGCTGTCGTGTGGCTCGTTGCCGGGCTGCTGCTGATCGCTGCCGAGGTACTGACCAGTGGCTTCGTGCTGATCATGCTCGGGGTGGGTGCGCTGGTGGCCGCGGGGTTCGCTGAGCTGGGCGCTGGGCCATTGCTGGAGGTCATCGTTTTCGCCGGCACCTCGGTGGCCCTGACCACCGTGGCCCGTCCGGTGCTCAAGCGCCAGCTGCATACCGCCCACGTGCCGACTAACGTCGACGCGTTGGTCGGCGATAAGGCGATTGTGGTCAGCACTGTCGACGCGCACGGCGGCAAGATCAAGCTTCGTGGGGAGCTGTGGTCGGCGCGAGCGTACAGCGAAACTGAGGTACTGCAGCCCGGTGACGCGGTGAGGGTGATCACCATCGCCGGTGCCACTGCCGTCGTTTTGGGGGAGCCTTTATGAGCGTGGCGCTGCTAGTGGTCATCGTGGTCATCCTGTTGGCGATCGTCGCCATCGTCGTCAAGGCCGTGGTGGTGATCCCGCAGGCGTCCGCCGCGGTTGTCGAGCGGCTCGGCCGCTACCGCGGGACGTTCACTCCGGGGCTGAACTTCCTGGTGCCCTTCATCGACCGGATCCGGGACCGGATCGACCTGCGGGAGCAGGTGGTGTCCTTCCCGCCGCAATCGGTGATCACCAAGGACAACCTGACGGTCGACATCGACACCGTCGTGTACTTCCAGGTGACCAACCCGAAGGATGCGGTGTACGAGATCTCCAACTACATCGCCGCGGTCGAGCAGTTGGCCACCACCACGCTGCGAAACGTCGTCGGCGGGATGAGCCTGGAGGACACCCTGACCTCCCGGGACTTCATCAACGGCCAGCTGTCCGGGGTTCTCGATGAGGCAACCGGGCGATGGGGGATCCGGGTTGGGCGTGTCGAGCTCAAGGCGATCGACCCGCCGCCGTCCATCCAGGACTCGATGGAGAAGCAGATGCGCGCAGACCGGGAGAAGCGCGCCACCATCCTCACCGCTGAGGGCCAGCGCGAATCGGCGATCAAGACCGCGGAGGGCCAGAAGCAAGCCTCGATCCTCTCAGCCGAAGGTGCCAAGCAGGCCGCGATCCTCACCGCGGAGGCCGAGCGACAGTCTCGTATCCTGCGCGCCCAGGGCGAACGGGCCGCACGGTACCTGCAGGCGCAGGGTCAGGCCAAGGCGATCGAGAAGGTGTTCGCCGCGATCAAGGCGGGCCGCCCGACCCCCGAGTTGTTGGCCTACCAATACCTGCAGACGCTGCCGCAGATGGCCCAGGGCGACGCGAACAAGGTCTGGATCGTGCCCAGCGACTTCGGCAAGGCCCTCGAGGGATTCACCAAGATGCTCGGCGCGCCGGGGGACGACGGCGTGTTCCGGTTCGAACCGAGCCGGGATTACGTCGCCGCCAGCCGGCCGGAGGACGACGACGAGGCCGTTGCCGGGTGGTTCGACACCGCCACCGATCCGGAGGTGGCGGCCGCGGTGCGGGCCGCGGAGGAGGTTGCCCGCAGGGAGGTGCCACGACCGGAGGTCGGGACGACCCCGTCGCTGGGTCCCCCGATACGGCCGGCGTTCAGCGGCCAACCCGGCGCGACGCACCATGTGACCCGTCCGAAGGCCCCCCCGCCCGGACCACCAGACCCGACCGAGCCTGACTCGTCAGCGGACCAATAACGGGGGCCGCCGGTATGCCCACGGCTCGACCTGCTCGTAGGCCGCGCATGCGGCGAGCACCCGGTCGTCGGCGTGGCGCGGCCCCACCACCTGCAACCCGATCGGCAGGCCAGTGCTGGTCCATCCACATGGCACGCTGGCGGCAGGCTGCTGGGTCATGTTGAACGGGTAGGTGAACGGCGTCCAGCTGGTCCACCGCTGCGAGTGCCACCCGATCGGCACCTCCTCACCCGCGACAAAGGGCGTGATCGGAACCGTCGGGGTGAGTAACAGGTCGTAGTGCTCGTGGAAGGCCCCCATCGTGGTGCCCATCGCCATCCTGGTCGCGGTGGCGGTGAGGTAGTCCACCGCAGAGCAGCGCTGGCCCTGTGCCACGACCTCCTGCAGCGCAGGCTCCATGAGGTCGCGCTCGCGCTGCGTCAGGCGATCGACAGTCTTGGCCATCGCGGTGAACCAGAGCACATGAAATTCCCGTGCGCAGTCGACGAAACCCGGATCGGCGAACTCGACCTCCGCGCCGAGGTCACGGAACACCTCAGCGGCGCTCTGCACCGCATCGGCCACCTCAGGATCAACCTCGGCATAGCCCAGCGTCGGGCTCAACGCGATCCGCAACCCCAGCACACCGTTGCCCAGCGCGCTGGAATACGGGTGGGCGGTGGGTGGTAGCGCAGACCAATCTCTCGGGTCGTATCCGGATACCACATCGAGCAGCAGCGCGGTGTCGGCAACCGTCCGAGCCATCGGCCCGGGGTTGGTCAAGGTGCCTAACGGAGTTCCCGGCCAGTGCGGTACCCGGCCAAAGGTCGGCTTGATCGCCACCGTAGCGGTGAACGCCGCCGGGATGCGGACCGCACCGCCGCCGTCAGTGCCCATCGACAGCGGACCCATGCCCAGAGCCACCGCCACGGCGCTTCCGCCGCTCGACCCTCCCGATGTCCGGCTGGTGTCCCAGGGATTGACCGTGACGCCGGTCAGCGGGCTGTCGGTGACGCACTTCCAGGCCAGCTCGGAAGTGGTCGTCTTGCCCAGCAGAACCGCACCATGTTCGCGTAGCCGGGCGACGGCCGGCCCGTCGATCGGCCATTCCTGGTCGGGAGAGACCAACCGCGAACCACGCAGGGTCGGCCACCCCTGAGTGAGATACACGTCCTTGATCGACGTCGGAACGCCATCGACCAGACCCTGGGGCAGGCCCTGGTGCCAGCGGAGCTCGGAGGCCTTGGCCTCTTGCAGCGCGCGGTCGACGTCCACGAAGCAGAAGGCGCGGACCTGGCCGTCGAGCTGATCGACGCGATCCAACACGGCCTGGGTCGCCTCGACCGGAGACAACTCACCGCTGCGGTACGCGGCGACGAGCTCGATCGCGGTGAGGTCCGCCGGGCTGCTCATGGCCCCACTGCCACGTACTTGGTCTCCAGGAACTCCTCGATGCCCACAGTACCGCCTTCGCGACCCAGCCCCGAGTGCTTGATGCCACCGAAGGGTGCCGCCGGGTTGGACACCAGGCCCTGATTGAGCCCCACCATTCCGGCCTCGAGCCGCTCGCAGGCCCGCAAGGCGCGGCGCAGGTCACTCGTGTAGATGTAGCTGACCAGACCGAACGGGCTGTCGTTGGCAGCTGCCAACACTTGCTGTTCGTCGGTGAAAGAGGTGATCGGCGCAACCGGTCCGAAGATCTCCGTGCGGGTCAACTCGGCATCTGCGGGCACGTCGACCAGCACGGTCGGGCGATAGAAATAGCCTGGACCATCCACCGCCTCGCCGCCGACGAGCACGCGGGCGCCGCCGGTGACCGCGTCGTCGACCAGGTGCTGCACCCGCGCGCGCTCCTTGGCCTCGATCAGCGGGCCGACCTGGACGCCGTCCTCGCTGCCGCGGCCGATGCGCAATGCGCCCATCTGCTCGGCCAGCCGGTGGGAGAACTCCTCCACGACGTCCGCGTGCACGTAAAAGCGGTTGGCCGCGGTGCACGCCTCGCCGATGTTGCGCATCTTCGCGACCATCGCGCCGCCGACCGCGGCATCGAGGTCGGCGTCGGCGAAGACCAGGAACGGCGCATTGCCGCCGAGCTCCATCGAGGTCCGCATGATCTGCTCGGCGCACTGCTCCAGCAGCAGGCGGCCCACCTCAGTGGAGCCGGTGAACGACAGCTTGCGGGCCCGACCGTCCCGGATCAGCGGCTCCATCAGCGGACCCGATCTGGAGGTGGGTACGACGTTGAGCACCCCATCGGGAAGCCCGCACTCGGCGAGTATGTCGGCTATCGCGAGCATCGACAGTGGGGTCAGGCTGGCCGGCTTGACGACCATCGTGCAACCTGCCGCGACCGCGGGGCCGATCTTGCGGGTGCCCATCGCGGACGGGAAGTTCCAGGGGGTGATCAGCAGCGACGGCCCGACCGGCTGGCGCATCACGAGCACCCGACCCGAGCCGTTGGGTGCGATGGCAAATCCACCGTCGATGCGCACGGCCTCCTCGGCGAACCAACGGAAGAACTCGGCGGCGTAGGCGACCTCTCCCCGCGACTCGGCCACCGGCTTGCCCATCTCCAAGGTCATCAGCAGCGCGAGGTCTTCCTGGCGGTGCATCATCAACTCGTAGGCGCGGCGCAGGATCTCGCCACGTTCCCGGGGCGGGTACTGAGCCCAGCCGGCCTGCGCGGCTACGGCGGCGTCCAGCGCGGCCATCCCGTCGTCGCAACCGGCGTCGGCGACCGCGCGCAGCACCGCGCCGGTGGACGGGTCCTCGACATCGAAGGTCTTCCGGTCGCGGGCGGGCCGCCACCGACCGTCGATGAACAACTCGGTCGGGACGGCGTCGGCTACGGCTCGCTCCCGGTCGCCGGCTCGCAGTGGCGACGGACTCATCACGATGCGACCAGTTCCTGGGGGACCGGGGCGGGGGAGCGGGCCTCGAAAATCAGGCCGATCATCCCGACCGCCGCGCCGGTCAGTGAGACTGCGAGCAAGGCCGGTGAGGTAGTCCCAGTGAGTGCGTCGCCGAGCACTACCACCGCTACCGTGCCCGGCACGACGCCTACGGTACCGGCCAGGTAATGGCGGAACCGGATCGACGACAGCGCGCTGCAGTAATTGAGCACCGAGAAGGGCACTGCCGGGATCAACCTCAATGACGCCACCGCGAGCCAGCCTCGACGGCGCAACCGCGCATCCACCGCCCGCAGCACCCTGTGATCCAGAACCCGGTGATCCAGACGGGGCAACACCAGTCTGCGAGCCACGCTGCGGACCAGACCGAAGGCCAGCACTGCCGACAGCACCGTCGCCAGCAGCGACAGGGCTACCCCCAGCACCGATCCGAAGAGCAACCCGGCAGCGAGGGTGAACACGGTACGGGGGACCGGCGCCACCGTCGCCAGGGTGTGCCCGAGCAAGAACAGCAATGGTGCGGCGATGCCGACCGACTGCGACCAGATGCGCATCTGCAATGGGCTAGGCACCGGCAGCACCGCAGCGGCGATGATCACCACGCCCAACAGGAGCACCGTGACCAACAGGCGAATACGCCGTCTGCGGGGTGGCGTGCGGGCAACCAGGTCAGTCACGGCCGATCTCCTCCGATGCGATGCAACGCCGTGCCCCGGTGCGTAGCGTAGTACCGTCGCCGCGCGGGTACGAGATTCGGCAGGATTCGCCGCTGGAGGTCATGTGCTCGACGAGCTATCCGCCCCGGACAGTTCAGCCGGGTTTGATGTTGGCGTTGAGGTGGAACATGTTGCCAGGGTCGTACTTGGACTTGATCCGGGCCAACCGTCCGTACTTGTTCGGGCCATAAGACGCCCGCACCCGATCGTCTTCATTGGCCGTCATGGAGTTCACGTAACCACCTGAGTCCTTGGCGAACGGCCGTAGCGCGTTCCACAACGACCCGACCCAGGCCCGGTCGGCGTTCAAGACCGCGGGGCTGGCACCGATGCCGGCAATGTTGACGACATATCGCGGCGATCGTCGACCGCCGAAGGCCGTCTGGTCGTCGCCAACCGCCGAATACGCTCCGTCCAGCCGGAAGATCAGGCAGAAGCTCATCGGTGAGCGCTTGGCAGGCAGGTGCGCCACGATCCTCGAGATCACGTCGTCAGTGAGCTCATCGAGGTAGATCACTTCCTGATAGCCGAGGAGCCCCCACGGAGCGGTCTCGTCGAGCGTTCGCTGTAACGCCACGTACGGGATGGGGGTGACGAGCTCGAACAGCGGCGGCAACGCTTCACGAATCGGCGCAATGACGCGGGCGTGTTCCTCCGCGGAGGAGAATCCGACGATGATGAGCAGATAACCGGGGGTGAAGTGATATTGCGGGGGTACGAAGGGTGCCGGCGGGGCGTTGAGCCCGATCGCGATCTGGGCGCCGGCATCGACGGGCAGGTTGGGTACGACGTCGCGGGCCAACCCCAGCACCTGCTCGCCTTGATCCATCCCCCAGAAGAACAATCCGAGGTGCACCTCTGGTCCAACCGGGAGCAACTGGAACTCGAAAGTCGTGACGACGCCGAAGTTGCCGCCTCCACCGCGCAGCGCCCAGAACAGATCGGCGTGCTCGTCAGGGGAAGCATGCACGTAGCGGCCGTCAGCAAGCACCACATCGGCCGAGACCAGGTTGTCGATGGTCAATCCCGCCTTGTGGGTCAGCCATCCGATACCGCCGCCGAGGGTCAGTCCACCGACTCCAGTGTGGCTGATTACCCCAGTGGGTACCGCCAGCCCATGCACCTGGGTGGCCGCGTCCAGCTCTGCCACGGTGGCACCGCCACCGACCATGGCCAGCCGAGGGTCGGTGCTGATCGAGACCTGGCGCATCGCGCTGAGGTCGATCATCAGTCCGTCGTCACACACCCCGGCCCCGGAGAACGCATGGCCACCGCCGCGAACCGAGATCTCCAATTCTTGTTCCCGGGCGAAGGTGAGCGCCGCCGCCACGTCCGCCGGCGACGCGCAGCGAGCGATTGCTAACGGATTGCGATCGACGTCATTGTTCCACTGGATTCGCGCGGTGTCATAGTCCGCGTCCTCCGCCGTGATCACCTTCCCAGCCAGCACCGTGCGAAGTGCTTCCAGATGATGAGACGAGACTTGCATCATGAAAACAGCTCCAGGGCCTCGGGGGGAGCACCCGGCGCTTGCCCGGTGCGGCTTGAGTTAGTTTGCCGGATCCGAGCGAGCCTGCCAGCGTCGCTCAGGCTGCGGCAACCACCATTCTTGCGGTAGGACGAAATCACAATTCTTCGGCTTCGAGGGTACGACCGGAGATGCTGACAACCGCACATTGACAATCTCCACAGCCGCTACTCTCCGTAGCTCGCTGATGACGGGAGGGGTGGCCGCGTCGAATCCACCCCTCCCTGGCCAACGGCACCGCACGCGGTCATCCAGCGGCGCCGTCGCGACTCATCAGCTGTATACGTTCCCGCCGGGCCCGCCATTGGCGCTGCCGCCCGCGCCGCCGATGCCGTCACCGGCACTGTTGGTCTGGTCACCGAACGCATTGATATTCAGGACGTTCAGGCCGAGACCACCCCGGCCCACGCCGCCGTCGCCGCCCACGCCGCCGTTGCCGCCCCGGCCGCCGCCACCACCAGCGCTGAACAGCGACAGGACGGTACGGGCCGGCAGCAGCTCCACCCGCTGCGCGTCGATCTCCACAAAGCCTACTGCGTCAGACATCAAATCCTCCTAGGAAAGTAGTCCCGGCGCTAGCCGAGAAAAACACCGCACCGGTGGCATTTCCGATTCGGCTTCCCATACCCTGCCCACGCGTACCGCCACGGGCAATCAGTAGCCGCACCTAAATCTGCCTGGTCTGCTACGTAGCCAGGAGTTGCTTTTCGAATACGTAGCCAGCCGCAACGTCGACGTAGGCGCCAGACCCCGAGTACCTACGCGCAACGGTGAGGGCAGGCTTATCCGGTAGGCAGTCATGCATTAGAAGCTCTGGTCGCGATCATTCATGTCGTGGTGTTCTTGCGCAATACCCGTAACGTTTTCGGCGTGTAGGGAAAACGCTGGGACACAGCGCTCGGTTCGCTTGCGGTATATCATCGCGTGACCCTGGATAGGGGATCAATGCGGCGTATAGACTGCTCCTGCGGCGCATTGAGAGCCGTGGATGAAGGGGGTAGCCGCCTTGCGTGGGTATTTATCGTGCCCGAGTCGTCCGCCTCGGCTCACCCTGGACCCCGCACTGGCCGCATCACCAGGTGTCGCCCGGGTGCTGATCCGACCCGACGGGCACGACTAGAGGGCTGTGGCCGACGAA
>QHBZ01000060.1 GCA_003244055.1 Pseudonocardiales bacterium
TGCGTGGTGGGGGTCGGCGGGGAACTGGACATGCTCACCGCACCGATGCTCACCGGGTGCCTGGACGAGCAGCTGGCAAACGCACCATCACATCTGGTGATTGACATGCAAGCGGTGCGGTTCCTGGGTTGCAGCGGCCTGAACACGCTGGTCACGGTCCGCGAGCGAGCTCTGACCATGGGGGTGGTGCTGCACCTGGCAGGCGTCGAGCAGCGGGCCGTCGTGTTGCCGCTGCAAGCGACCGGCCTGCTGCCGATGTTCGCGACCTACCCAACCCTTGACCATGCCCTGAGCACCTTGGCCAGCTGACAGCCCGACCCCCCGCCGGACGAATACAATTCGGCAGGTAGGCAACCGGAGGGAGTGTGATCGAACGCCCTCGCCGCGCCCCCTACTGCGATCGTGTAGGGGGCGCGTCTCACGAGTGGCGTTAGTGGCCCGGTCAGGTCATCAGTCCGGCCGGGTCGTGGTCCAGCGCGTCCACTGCGAACAGCCCGTCGATGGCGGCGTCGATCTCACCGGCGTTGAGCTGCTGGACGGCCTGCTGAAAAGTGGCGGTGTTCGCCTCTGCTGTCACATTGATGGGATACCCGTGCTGAGCCGCAGCAAACGCCTATACCGGACCTCACATCCTCGGTCACGACAATCCGGCCGCATTCGACGGCATATGGATGGAAACCTCGGGAAACCTGCCGGTCGGGCGTGGGCGGGTCGGGCAGCAACCGATCGGGAACTCCGGAGAGATCCAAATAAGCCCGAGCTGACCTGCACCCTGGCCTTCTACCCGCCGCTTATACGCCACGACAGGCCGGAACCGGAACTATGTTCGCGGAATTTAGGAGTCGGTCGGTGTAAGAGTCGGTCGGTGTAAGAGTCGGTCGGTGTAAGAGCCGCCGGAATGGTCGCCGAGCAACCTCCGGCCCGGGTGGCCGACGTTGCGATGGCCCGGGTACTGGCCGTCTGGAGTGACCTGACGCACAGCCGATAGCCGATGCCCCAGATTGCCTGGATCGGCTCGGGTCGGACTCGACCTTCGAACGCAGCCGCCGAACGTGCACGGTCACCGTCTCCACAACCTGGTCCCCGGTGAGGCTAGCGTGCTCGACGCCCACACACCTTACCCACCGTCCCGTTTCGAGCCCTGGCTGGTACCCGGAAAAGACGCCAGCGCCATCGCCGACATTCTCGCTGCAAGCGCGCCGCTGTTCCTTCGAGGCAAGGGTCAGGAATGTGGCCTTCACTCTCAGTGATGGGTGTGAGTGCCACCGCCGACGACCTGTGAGGCTAGCCGCCACCTCCGCCGCAACCGCCAAGTGAGAAGATCTCCGCGACCCTCATAACGCCCTCCCCTGCATCCATTTCCCTTTCCCGGGAACTTCTGTTCCTAGGACGACGCTTTGATGGTTCCTCCGCTCCAGCAACATGAACCTCGGAGCGGCCCTTAACTCGTAACGGCCCCGACGGTCGAAGCCGCAGTCAGCGAGAGCTCGTTCTGATCGGCGCGACGCCGACGCAGTCGACCGTACTAGGACCCCAACTTCTCGTTCGTACCGCGAACTCTCAGTCCTCGCAAACGACGAGAGCAGTCAACGCGCATATTGGTCCGAATTTGTCAGAGGTCGGAACAATTACATTACAGTGAGTCCGCGTCCGTGAGCGGTAAGTGAACACCCGGCCTACACGTCAATAATGCAACGGGGTTGAGCCACGTGGGCGGTCGGTAAGAATGTTGTAAGGATATGCGGGTGCGCGCCGAAGTCGTCGGCGGCGGGGACCATCGGGCTAGGCGATGGCGCGTGCCGTCCCTGGCAGGAAGGGGATACGTCAGTGCCGATTTCGGCCGGTGGTGTCCTTGGGTTATGCGTGACGCGGTCGGATCGGCGGGAAGCACGGCGAACCATCCCGTGCTGAGGCGGGATGGTTCGCCGTGCTTGTCCATTGTCGGGTCGTCTAGTCGCCGGCGAGGCCGAAGCCGGTCGCGGGCGGTAGCCCGCCGATGCTGGTGACGGGGCTCAGGGACCCGTTGGAGGCGACGCGGTAGCCGTTGATGACCCCGGTAAGGAAGTTCCGCTCATACAGGAACTGCCCGTCCGGGCTCAAGACCTCGTCGCTGGGTCCCAACAACCCGGTGTGAGCGGCGTTCGACTGCAGCAGGGTGGCGGTCCCGTCGTCGGCCAGCCGGTAGCTGGAGATGACGTCGGAGAAGAAGTTCGTCACAAACGCGAGATGCTCGTTGTGGTCCAACACGACCCAGCAGGAGTCCTCCTGGCCGTTTGGCCGGGATGGTGCTGGCTGGCCGCGAAACCGAACGGCGAGGCCGTCCCGAGGGGGGACGGGATCCCGAACAGTGTCCCGTCACCGGCTTCGGTCGCGATCGGCGGGGCGACCAGGGTGCTGTCACCGCGGACGACGAAGTTGTCCAACACATTGGAGTTGCGCTCGCTGACCGTCAGCGTGCGTCCGTCGGTGGCGAACTGGATCTCGGCGGCCCCCGCCTCGAGCGGCCCGAGGGTCGTTGCCGCTCCGGTCAGCTGGTAAGTCGCGCCGCGGATGGCCTCCAGACGCACACCGCGCCCCGAGTCCACGATGCGGAATCCGCTGATCGAGGGGGTCGCGCCTTCCCCGAGTGGTAGCAACCCGGCGTGCATCACGTAGAGGATGTTGTCGTGCACGGTCAGACTGGTCGGCTTGATCCCGCCAGAGGCGACCTTGTCCGCCAAGGTGAGGTCGTCCCCGTGGACGCTCAACACTGAGATCTCGTTGCTGCCCGGGTTGACCGCGAACAGCAGCGAGTGGAACGGGGTGACCTCGGCCCCCGGGTAGCCGGCCAGGATCAGCCCGTTCTGTGACTGCTCGAAGCCAGCGCTGACCGGCGGACCGCTGCCGGTGCCACCAGTGGACACCGTGTTCACCTTGGACAGGGCGCCGTCGGCCCCCCGCTCATAGACGACCACGGCGTTACCGAGCGCCGAGTTGGTCAACCCGTAAAGATGACCGCCCGACCCCCGCCACCCGTGGGTCACGGGGGCGCTGGGGTGCGCCGGGATGGTGGCGTGCGCGGAGGCGGCTCCGACACCGCTCAACGCGGTAACCGAACTCACCGCCGCCGCGGCGGCGATGGTTCGACGGAATCGGCGGGACGCAGCCGAGGCGACCACCGAGGCGCGGCTGAGATCATTGTCGGGTTCTAGCTCGGCCAGCGCGGCCGGGGCGACGGCGGTGACCGCTCTGCTGGCCAGCCCGCTGGTGATACGCCCGACCAGCAGCCAGCCCACCCCGGGGGAGATCGCGAACGCGGCCGCGCTGGCCACGGCGAGCAGCGGCGCGGGACGCAGAACCGCACGGCGGCCATAGCGGTCCGACAGCTGCCCGCGATCACCAATGCC
>QHBZ01000061.1 GCA_003244055.1 Pseudonocardiales bacterium
CGCTAACTACACGGCTTTGGGCCTAGCCCAGGACAGCACCAACGCAAAGGCCACTAACGGCGTGAGTGCATTCAGGTCCGGCTATCCGGGTCGATCCCGGAGTCGGTGACGGATGATCACGGCATTCGCTCTCCGACTAGGCCTGCTGCGCTCGAATTCCACAGCCTCGACCGGACCCGCGGCGTGCTGCCGGTTGATCACCGGCGCGGGGTGGGGATGCCGGTGCCCACCGTTGGTGTGGTGATCAGCGCGGCCGCCTCGGCACGGAAAGTTTCGATGAGCACGGCGATGGCGCGCGCGGCCTCGTGCAGGGCCGTGTGTGTGTGGTTGGCGTGCATGAGGCCGGGGGACGGTGCGTCCTCGTGGCCGGCGACGAACCATTTCTCCAAGCTGTGCCGAGCCACCTTCATCACCAGCTCAGCGTCGTGCCACTGGGTGCTCGCTGCGATCCCGCGGGGGGTGCCGTCGCCCTGGGTCAGATGGTGCCGCGGGGAACCGTCCCGGTTCATGCTGTTGGTCCTTGCGGCGTGGCGGGGGTGAGGGGGTCGGGTCTGGGCGTGGGGCAGCAGCACCACCCGCCCCCGAGTCGCTGGTGGTGGGCCATTGGCAGTCGCCGCGGGTTGCAACGCACTCAACGCCTGGTCTTGGACCAGACGTATCGCGGCCGGTGTGACACCCAGCGTGGACACGATGTCCGGGATGGACACACCGGCCACGATTCCCAACAAGACGATCTCGCGATCCGGGCTGGCCAGCGTGGCGATCAGCGCCGGGAGCCGGGCGCACTGCCGGGCCTCGACTCGCCGCCGGCTGGGCGCAGAGGAAGGTGTGGACGCGGCGGGCGCCGACTCAACAGGCGCGAAGATCGGCAGTGGCGCCACCGACGTCCCCCCACGGGTAGCGCCACCGCCGAGACCGGCCGTTGTGCTCCTCCCCCGAACCCTGACTCCTGGTTCCGGTTGCTGGAAGCGGTCGAGCCGTGGCTCACCGGAGTTTGCCCAGACCATGCCACCAGTGCCCGCCACACTGGGCGGAATGCTCGGGGCCAGTTTGGTGACGTGGCGGGGATACCCGCGTGACGCGCGACCTCAGCCGATCGCGACGGTCCTGGAATGCGCATTGATACCCTCGGACGGCTGGTGCTCGGCGCGAGTCACCGGGCTCTCGTGCGCCGGGGTCCGGGGCGTGCACGAATCGTAGCCGGGCTCGCCGATTCAGGAAACCCATGTGGCTGATTAACGTGCGCGCAAGCACAGCGGATGTCCGGCACGGACCCAGGGGAGTCGATACGACGAATCCCGCGACACGACAGTGTGCGCGTGACCGGCCATATCGACTCCGGACACCACGCTCAGGGCCGGTCGGGGGTTCCGAGCGGGCGATGGTGGTGGATTCCCTTTGGGGTAGCTCGGGGTTCGTGGGAGAGGGCCAGCTCCGCGGCCGATGCTGCGCCGATCCCGGCAGGATAGGTGTCGGACACGGCTGATTCCCGGCCACCACGCGAGGTCGGTGCGCAGGTAGGACGTCGCCGCGTTGTTCCTGTTCAGCGCGCACTTCGTGATTGATAGTTCAGGTTGTGGCGGTAAGGACGGCGTGGGTGAGGACGTCGAGTCCTTCGGTGAGGAGCGCGTGAGGGATGACGAGGGGTGGCAGCAGTCGGATGACATTTGCGTAGGTGCCGCAGGTCAGCACGACGACGCCGGCGTTGTGGCAGGCGTGGACGATTTGGGTGGTCAGCGCCGGGTCCGGTGCCCCGGTAGCGGGATCAATGAGTTCTAGGGCGAGCATGGCACCGCGGCCCCGCACCTGACCCACGGCCGGGCAGCGCGCGGCGAGCGCGTGGAGTTTGGGTGCGGCTATCGCTTCGATGCGGCGTGCCGCGCCGGCGAGATCGTGCTCGCGCATCATGGTGATGCTGGCCAGCGCGGCCGCGCAGGCAACTGGGTTGCCGCCGTAGGTGCCGCCCAGCCCACCGGGGTGAACGGCATTCATCAGGTGCGCCCGGCCAGTAACTCCCGCTAGCGGGAGGCCGCCGGCGATGCCTTTGGCGGTGGCTATTAGGTCTGGGATGACGTTGTTGTGGTCGCAGGCGAACCAGTCACCGGTGCGGCAGAACCCGGTTTGGATCTCGTCGGCGACGAAGAGCACACCGCGCTCGGCGCACCACTGGGCGATCGCGGGTAGGAAGCCGGGAGCGGGAACGATGAACCCGCCTTCGCCCTGGATCGGCTCGATCACGACGCAGGCGAGCTGCTCGGCACCGACCTGGGTGTCGATGAGGTCCAGGGCACGGGCCGCTGCCTGCTCTCCGCTCATCCCAGCCGGGTCCCGAAACGGGTAAGAGACCGGGACGCGGTAAATCTCCGGTGCGAAGGGCCCGAAGCGGTGTTTGTAGGGCATCGCTTTGGCCGTCAACGCCATCGTGAGGTTCGTCCGGCCGTGGTAGGCGTGGTCGAACACGACCACCGCCGGGCGGCCGGTGGCGTGCCGGGCCACTTTGATGGCGTTCTCCACGGCCTCTGCTCCAGAGTTGAACAACGCCGAGCGCTTGTCGTGCTCGCCGGGGGTGAGGTTGGCCAGTTCCTCGCAGACCGCGAGGTAGCCCTCATAGGGGGTGACCATGAAGCAGGTGTGGGTGAACTGCTCGACCTGCGCCTGTACCGCTGTCACCACCGCGGGTGCGGCGTTGCCGACACTGGTTACCGCGATGCCGGAGCCCAAGTCGATTAGGGAGTTGCCGTCGACGTCCAGGAGCACCCCACCGCCGGCCGCGGCGATGAACACGGGCATCGCGACGGTCACCCCCGCCGAGACTGTCGCGGCGCGGCGGGCTGAGAGTTCCCGAGACCGGGGACCGGGCAGCTCGGTCACCAGACGACGTCGCTGATCGAGCCCCCCGGGGTGCGGCGCGGTCATCGCGCCCCGCCCGCGGCGCCCGGATCCCGGCGGTGACCGGCCGGTGAGCAGGCGCGATACAGCAGTATCCGAGCAGCCCGCTCTCGGCTGCAATGGAGAGACAGTGAAGATCCGATGTGGGAGAGGATATCCGCGGGCTGGGCGCGCTGGTCGATCGTCACCGCGTCGCTTCTCGCACCCAATTATTCAAGACCCACAGTCACTATCCACACGCGTCAAAGTGGCGGACAGCGGGCGGCCCACGGGGGTTGATTGGGAACGCTCCGGTCATGCTCGGTTCACGGCAAGTCGGCGATGACACCGTTGTGGTCAGCACCACACCTACCCCAACAGGCCCCGCACCGCACCATCACGAACGGGGTGTCCGCCCGCGCCGTCGGGACCCTTCGGGCGGTGGGTTGGCTGCGGGCTTTAACGTAACGGGCATGGCACTGTCGCATCCGGCCTACCGGCAAGGTTCAGGCCACCACCAAGAGGTGACGATCAATCCGGTGTTCAGCCGCGAACCGGTGCGGATCCCGCGCAACCAGTTGCCACCGGCCGAGCTTGATCCCGATATCGCCTACCAGGTGGTCCATGACGAGTTGATGCTCGACGGCAACGCTCGGCTGAACCTGGCCACCTTCGT
>QHBZ01000062.1 GCA_003244055.1 Pseudonocardiales bacterium
TCGCGGCCACGCCGGGCCTGCTCCCCGCCGCGGGCAGCGGGGAGCAGCCGCCCGAGCTGCCCGTCGACACCGACACCGTGGACGGCACCGCCCGGCTGGTGGCGACCGTCCGTGACGCCGTGCCCACCCCGGAGCGCGCCGTCGACGAGGACGCGCTGGACCGCTCGCTGCGGGCCATTCGCGACGCGCTCGGGGCCGGCTGGGACGCCGAGGCGCGCCGCGGCGCCGACGCAGCGCCAGTGGCCGTCGAGGTGTCCGGGCCCTACGGCCGCCGTGCCCTGCTCGACGCGACCGTGCAGGTGGCGTCCGACCTGCGGCGGGCGCGCGGCTTGCTCACCGCGCAGCAGGACCAGGCCCTTCGCAACCTGCTGCACGGCCGCATCGCACGGGAGGTCGCCACCGCCCTGTTCGACGCCCGCGAGCTCATCGACGGCATGAACGCGATCCTCGGCGAGATCACCACCAGCCAGGGCATCGGGGTGCGGCTGGAATGGCGCACCCGCGGGGACCTCGACCCGGCCACGGCCACCGCGCTGCGGCTGCTCGCCAAGGACCCCGACGCCCGCACCGCCGAGGAGGACGCGTCGGTGCGCGTCGCCGTCGCCGGGCTCGTCGAGGAGGCCCGCGCCGCCGACCCGGACGCGTCCTATCGCGACGTGATAGGCGGCGTGCTCGACTACCGCAGCTGGCACGAGCTGAAGATCTACCTGCGCCGCCCGGGTCGCAGCGACGAGCTGCTGAGCCGGCGCACGCGCCTGTCCGAGGGCGAGAAGAAGCTGGTCACCTACCTGCCGATGGCGGCGGCCGCGGCCGCGTCGGCGGCCGCCCACGACCCGCACGGCGTCGGCGCGCCGCGACTGATCCTGCTCGACGACGCCTTCGCCAAGGTGTCCGAGGACAACCACGCGCGGCTGTTCGGGCTCCTGGTGAGCCTCGATCTCGACTTCGTCGTCACCAGCGAGCGACTGTTCGGCACCCACGCCAGTGTGCCGGAGCTGGCGATCACTGAGGTGCTGCGCGATCCTGACCTGCGCACGATCGCACTGGTTCACTACCACTGGGACGGGCGGCGGCGCACCGAGCTGGTCGGTGCGCCGGGGTGAATCGCACCGACGTCTTCAGCTACGTCACCGAGAGCCCCGACTATCGCGTGATCCTCGGCGTGTTCGCGGGCACGTTCTTCGCCGAGCTCACCCCCGACGACGTCACCGCCCGGCTTGCCGAGGCCGGCGTCGAGCTGCCCGGCGAGACCGTCGCCGCCCGGCTGGAGAGCCTGCGGGGCTGGGGCAACCTGGAGGTGTCGGCGTCGGTCGGGCAGGTCAGCACGGTCGCCGACTACTACCGGCGGCGCAACCGCTACCTCATCACGCGGATCGGGCAGGAGGTGCACGAGCTCGTCGAAGGCGTGCTCACCCAGGTCGACGACGTCCGCGACGTGTCACTCGGCCGCCTCGACGCGCTCGCCGCGGCCCTGGAGGCGCTGCTCGCCCTCGACGCCGACCACGCCGCCCCCGTGACGCTCGCCGACGCGGTGCGCGCCGTGTTCGACCCGCACCGCGCGTTCTCCGCCGAGATCACCCAGTTCTTCGCCGCGATCAACCAGTGGCAGTCGCGCTTCGATCTCGACGAGTCGGAGTTCGCGTTCTTCTCCGAGGTGCTGGTCGGCTACGTCGGCGAGCGCCTGGAGTCCCTGGAGCGCCGCGCCCGGCCCATCTCCGCGCTGCTCGACGCGCTCGCGCCGCGGGTCCCGGTGCTGGTCGTGCGGGCCCGCGACGGGCTCGCCGCGCGGGTCGCCGACGCCGGGCTGGCCGGGGTGCGGGTCCGGGCGGGCCACGGGAGCACCGTCGAGGACTGGGAGAACCTGTCGGCCTGGTTCCGCGGTCGTGCCGGCACGCCGAGCCGCGTCGCCACCCTGGGCCGCGACGCGGTCAACGCCGTGCGCACCCTGACCCAGAACCTCATGCGCCTGTCCCGGTCGGGCGTGGGCGGGTCGTCCCGGCGGGCCGACTATTTGCGGCTGGCCACGTTCTTCGACGACGCCGGCCGCGAGCGCCCCGCCGAGCTGCCCCGCCTGGCCGCCGCCGCCTTCGGCCTGTTCGGCTGTCGCCACCTCGGCGCGGCCGCAGGCGACGGCACCGACCCCGTCGCGTCCACCACCTCATGGTGGGACGCCCCGCCCGCCCAGGTGCCGGTGAGCCTGCGCGAGCGCGGCACCACCACCAGCACCGGGCGCTCCGGCCAGGTGCCGGACCGCTCGACGCAGCGCGAGTACCTGCTGGCCCGACGCCGCGCCGGCGAGCAGCTTGCCAGGGCCGTCCGGTCGGAGCTGCTGGACGCCGCGGGACCCGACGGGGCGCTGCTCGACGGGGTCGTGCTGTCCGAGCGCGCGCTCGCGGCGTTGCAGCGGCTGCTCGGCCCGGCCGTCGCCGCCATGGGTCCGGGCCGCGTCAAGGGCGAGACCGAGGCCGACGGGCTGCGCTGCCTGGTGGAGCACCGTCCCGGCGAGCCAACCACCGTGCACACCCCGGCCGGTGCGCTGCGGCTGATCGACCTCGCACTCACGATCACTGCGGCGCAGGAGCCGTGATGCGCGACGATCCGCAGCGGGCCGGGGAACTGACCGGGTCGGCCAGGGCGCTGCTGACCCGTCCGTGGCGCACCGCCGAGACCGACCGTCCGCTGTTCCTGCTCATCCGCCGCCACGCCGAGCAGTTGGACCGCTGGTTCACCCAGCGCCTGGGCTACCGGCTCGTCGTCGGAACCGACACGGCACGGCTGGTCAAGTCCGGGCACATCCCGCTCGACCGCCCGCTGCGCACCCACACGGACCGTCCCTTCACCGCGCGCGAGTACGTCATGCTCGCGCTGGTGCTGGCGGCCACGGCGTCCGGGCCGGACCGGATCAGCCTGCGCGACCTGGTGTTGCAGGTCCGTTCCGCCGCGGCCGATGCCGGGATCGCGCTGGACGGCGCTACGAGCGAGCGCCGCGCGCTGGTCACCGCGCTGCGTTGGCTGGTGGGCAACGGCGTGGTGCGCGAGCTCGACCGGTCGGTCACCGGCTACGAGACCGACGCTGACGCCGACGCCCTGCTGGAGGTCCGCAACGACCGGATGGCGCTGCTGCCGGCACCGGCGCTGGTCGGCGCGCAGTCGGCCGACGAGCTGCTCGACCGCGCGGCGGGCGAGGGCACCGGCCGGGCTGCGCTGCGCCGCCGGCTGGTGGAGGATCCCGTCCTGCACGCCGACGACGTCACGCCGGGGGACTGGGCCGAGCTGCGCCGCCGCTTCGGTGAGGAGTCCCGCTACTGCGAGGAGATGTTCGGGCTCGTCGTCGAGGCCCGGGCCGAGGGCGTCGCCGCGATCGACGTCGACGGCGGCTGCACCGACATCGCATTCCCGGCCGGCGGCACCACCGCCCACGCCGCCCTGCTGCTCCTGGATGTGCTGACCACCCGCCACCGCGACGGCGCCGACAACGCCGTGCTGGACTGTGAGCTGCGTGAGCTGCTGGAGCGCTACGGCCGCTACTGGCGAAAGGACGTGGAGCCGGAGAACCTGCGCGACGAGGCCGTCGCGCTGCTGACGGCGATGGCCGTGGTCACGGTCGGACCCGACGGGCGGGTGCGCGCCCGCCCGGTCGCGGCCCGGTTCGCCCCGGAGGTCACCGTGGCTAGTGCTGACGACGACGCGGGGCAGCAGCGCCTGCTGTGAACGCCTTCCTGGCCGACCCGGCGCTGCAGCCGCTGTGGCGGGCCGTGACCGCGGCCCTGGATCGTAACGGCCTGGGCTGGCGCGGCCGGTTGACGCTGCCCGACCTCACCCCCGAGGGTCGTCGCCGGCTCGGGGTTCTGATCGAGACCCGGATGCCGGCCACCCGGCGCACGGTCTCGCTCGACGCCGTCGCGGCCGGCGTGGAGCGGCTCACCGGCGCCATCTTTGTCGATGCTCTGGGGACGCTCGGACACCCACCCGCCGGCCGGCGAGAGGCAGCGCTGGCCCGCCACGACGCCATGCGGCAGCGGCGGGCCACCCTGGATGACGCGACGGCTGCCCACTTGGGCGATGCGGCTTGGGTGATCTCCTGGCGCGACGCCGCCTGGACCGACGGGCTGTTCGCGCGGCACACCGCCGACGAGGTCACCACGGCGGTCACCCGGGTCGGGCAGGTGCTCGCCCGCGCCGGCTCCGGCCGCAGCCGCACCGAGGTGGCGGCGCAGCTATTCGGTGACGCGCACGCGCTGGACACCTCCACCCGGCTCGCGACGTTGGTCACCCGGGCGCTGACCGCACGCAACGGCCCGGTCGACGAGCGCGGCGCATGGGAACGCGCCGGCTTGCCGCTGGACCTCGTGTCAGCCCCGGTGCTGACCTGGGCACTGCCGGTCCTCGGCGCGGGCGGAGTCGCCGACGCGGTGCGGGCGATGACGGCGGCTGGGCTGCCGATGCAGCTGTCGGTGCTCGCCCTGCGGGCGTCGCCGCTGACCGTCGCGTCCGGGAAGCCGGTGCTGGTGGTGGAGAACCCGCGGCTGGTGGAGGCAGCGGCGCAACGTCGCCTCGCGGCTGCGGTGCTCTGCACCAATGGCAACCCGACCACGGCCCCGAGCCTGGCCATCGTGCAGCTCCGGTCGTGCGGGGCGCGGTTGCGCTACCACGGTGATATCGACGCGCCCGGGCTGGCGATGACCGGCCGCGCCCGGGACGCCGGATGCGAGCCGTTCTGCATGTCCGCGCAGGATTACCGCGACGCCCTCGCCGACGCCTCGGCCGTGGGAGTCGAGCTACCCCGTGACCCCGCGGTCGCACCCCCGACACCGTGGGACCCGGCCTTGGGCGTCGCGTTCGACGAGCACCGCGCAGTCGTTCATGAGGAGCGGGTGATGGACGATGTCCTCGGCGCGCACGCGGCCGGCTGTTGACCGGGTCGGCGCCGGCTGCAGTCATGCTCGGTTGTCACCGGCTCCGAGTGCGAGGTAGGCGGGTCGGAGTAGCTCGGTCAGCGGCCGATCGCGCACGGCGACAGTGACGTGGGGAAGCTGGTCGAGCAGCGTTGTAGATCTCGATCTCGGTGAGCCGGAAGGTCGCCCTGGCCGGGTCCGCCTTGCCGACCCCGACGTCCTCCCATGGCCGCAGCGACGTGGCCAGCGCGTCGAGCTCACCCTGCTCGGCCCGGCACACCGGCGGCGTCGCGGCGATCAGCGAGTTCATCGCGACGACATCCGGACCCTGCACCACCGGACGCCAGAACGCCACCGCCCGGTGTCTATTAACCCCGTGCCGATCACCGACACCGACGAGACGCAGCGCACCGGCTACCTGTGGATCGAGTTCGCCCGCGCCGACCCCGCCGCGCCGGGCGGCGTGCGCCACCACACCGTCGGCTGCGGCATCCGCGCCAACCGCAGCACCGACCGGGTCACGCCGTGGTGGTTCTCGACGCCTCGCCGGGCCCGCATCGACTTCTCCCTCACCGCCGGGCGGATCCCGCTGGCCGTCGACGCGCTGCGCGCCGAGCTCGGGGCCGATGCCGTCTTCACCACACCGGCCGACTACCGCGCTGAGATCGCGCGCCGGTTCTTCGGTGGGGCCGACCCGTCCGGTTACCTCGCGTTGCTGCACCAGGTTCGCAACCCGCGGGTCGGGGACCGGATCGATGCCGATCTCCCACGCCGGCTGCAGGAGGCACTGCCGCCGGTGCCGGAGGACGCCGTCGCCGACGCTGCCCAGCCCCTGGAGGACCTGGAGGGTCACCGGCACAACGTCACCGCGCTGGCCAAGACCGACCGCGCGCTCGGCAGCGTCCTCGACACTTACCGCCACTACGCGCGCCGCGTCCTGCTGGCCGCCGCCGACCGGGCCGCCAGCGGAGTGAGCAGTGCCCGCTCGGCGTTGCGGCGACGCGGCCGGGCGCGAGCCGCCGCCGACGCGGCAGGCGCTGAGGAGCAGCGGCTCGCCGGCGCGGTCGCGCGGCTGGGGCGCGAGCACGGTGAGGCCGCAGCGGCGCTGTCCGGCCTGATCGCGTCCCCCGCCTACCGCGAGCTGCAGGCATTGCTAGCCCGCCGCGACCACGTCGCCAGCCTCGAAGCTCAGACGCGCACGCTCAACGGTCAGCAGGCCGCCGCGGAGAAGCGGGCGAGGCAGGCGGTCGACCGGGTCGCGTCCAACCGCAGCCGGCTCGACGGCGATCTGGCCCGCGTCAGGGACGGCGTGACGGCGGCCGAGCGGCACGCGCGTGCCGCGGCCGTCCGGCTCCCGCTGCCTGATCCACCCGTGCTCCGGACGCACGTGCTCGACAATGGAGTTGCAGGGCCCGACGGCGATGCGCTGGCCGGTGTCGACGTGCGGCCAGCAGCCGACGCCGTGCGAGCCCGCCGCCAGCAGGTCACCGACGTCACGGCGATGCTGGGCCGCGCCGAGGCTGCGGCGCTCGCGGCCACCGCGGCCCTCGCCCAAGCCGATGACGCCGACGAGGCGGCCGGGTGGGAACGGGAGCGCGCCGCCGAGGCCCGCGCGGCCGCCGAGGCAGCCGGCGAGCGGCACCGCGGCGCCGTCCTGGCCTGGGCGGATCAGCTCACCGCCCACGCGGCCGCGGTGCCACCGGCCGAACCGGGCGGGCGCGACGGCTGGTTGCCGGTGCCGCCGCGGCCCGATCCGGGTGGGGCGGAGCTACGCGAGACGGCGCGCGCCCGGATCGCTGAGGCCGGCAGGACCGCGGCCGGTCTCGATGCCGCGCTCGACCCGGCGCTCAGCACTGCGGCGCTGCGGGTCGAGCGGGCCGGCGGCGACGTCACGCGGGTGGCCGCCGAGCTGGCCGAGGTCCGCGACGCCGCAGAGCTGCCGCTGCCCCGCGCCCGCTGGCAGGGCGCCGATCCGGCCGACCCGGCACTTTTCGCCTCACTGGTCGACTTCGCCCCCGGCCTCGACGACGGGCGTCGTTCCGGGCTGGAGGCGGCGTGCGAGGCCGCCGGTCTGCTCACCGCGGCCGTGCACGCGGACGGCTCCGTCGTCACCGGCTCCGGGGAACTGCTGGTGACCACGGGTCCGACCGTCCGGCCGAACCTGGCGTCGCTGCTGGTCCCGGCCGTTACCGACGGTGCGAGTGTGGACACCGCAACGGTGGCGGGGGTGCTGGCGCACATCGGGGTGGGGGCCGGCTCCGCGGCCGCGCTGTGGGTGGCCGACGACGGCCGGTTCAGCGCAGGCCCGCTGCACGGCCGGCACGCCAAGGCCGCCGCCGAGCACATCGGGGCCGGGGCGCGGGCCGCCGCGCGGGAGCTGCGCATCGCGCGTCTCGAAGCCGACCTGATCGACGTGGAGCAGTGCCACGAGACCGAGCGCGGTGTCCACGCGGCACTGGTCGCCTTCCGCGCGGGTCTGCGCGAGATCGCCGTCGCCGTACCGCCCGCCACCGCCGTCGACGACGCCGCGGCCATCGCGGCCGGCGCCGTCCGCGATGCGCAACGGGCCGCGGAGCGGGCGACCGCGCTACGAACCGCCGCCGTCACCGCACAGAGCGCCGCCGAGCAGGTGTGGGCCCGCGCCCAGACTGCGGCCGCCGAGGCCACGCTCCCGCTGGACGCCGCCGCGCTGCAGTCCGCGGCCGCCGCCGTCGAGGACGCGGCGGGGGTGCTGCGGGTGCTGCCCGACCACATCGAGACCGCCCGCCGCTCGCAGACCGACTGGGCCCGCGCTGTCACCGACTGGCGCGACGACGCCGAGGCCCTGCACACAGCTGCAGAGCAGGCCGAGACCGCGGCGGAGATCAGCCGGGCGGCCCGCACCGAGCTCACCAGCGCCGAGGCCGCGCTCGGCGAGGAACCGGAACGCGTCGCCGTCCAGGTGGAGCAGACCACGGCCCGCCGCGACGGCCTTGCCGCCGATCTCGATGCAGCCCGCGAAGCCCACACCACCGCCGTCGGCGCCGCCGCCACCGCCCGCGCCGAGGCCACCGCCGCAGAGCAGTCGGCCGCCGTCGCCGAGCAAGCCTGCCGCGACGAGCGGGCGGCACTGCTCGCCG
>QHBZ01000063.1 GCA_003244055.1 Pseudonocardiales bacterium
CCGCTAACTACACGGCTTTGGGGATAGCCGCGGACGATCTTTGCAGACCCGTGACGGACTTGACGTCTCAGCTCAGCTGGAAGAATCCTTCTGTGAACAAACCGATTCGACTGAGTGGATCCCGTTTTGTTGGGGTGTCTATCGGCGGCCGGGTGCTCGGCAGTTCTCGCTCCCGAACTCAACAGCAGAGCTGTTCCACGTCCGTACGGCAGCGCTACTGTTGAGTTCGGGAGATCCAGAGCTGGACAGCAACCCAGTGAGAGCGAGCAGGGGTCGGATGGGGGAGTGATGTTGGTGCCAGCGCGTGCTGATCTCCGTAGAATATCGGGACCCACTACGTGTTGAAAAGTGACTCCACTGCTAGGTAGTGTACCTGAGATTTACGTGCGACTACCGATTGCCGCGCGGTCTTAGTCCTCGGCAGGCTATGTGGTGCCGAATCGGGAATGACACCGATGAGGTGTGTCTGTGCCCGGACCCACCGGACACATTTCCTAGGAGGACTTGATGTCTGAATCACTGAGCTTTGTGGAGATTGAGGGGCAGCACGTGGAGCTGCTGCCGGCGCGTACCGTCCTGTCAATGATCACCGGCGCCACCGGCACCGGGACCGCCGCCACCCCCACCCCCACTGGTGGGACTGGCGGCGCGGCCGGGGCCGCTGGTGCTGGTGGCGCAAGCCCTGGCGGAGCGCCGACCGTCACCAGCAACGCGATCTTCGTCGATGGAGACCAGTGGAACACACTCACCGGGGCAGCTGGGGGCACCGGCGGAAACGGGGGTGCCGCGACTGGTGGTGCTGGCTGAGCCGGGCACTGAAAAACGGAACAACAGCAGCCGGCCATCGGGTTATCCCGCGGCGCGCTGCTCAATGAGGTAGGGGTGGTCAGAACGTGGCCACCCCTACCTGTCGGGTTTAGGCAGGTATCGGTTGAGACCAAAAATACGCGGTCACATGTGCGCGGTAGGTACTCGAGCACCTGAAATCTAAGCCAAGTTCGCTACCGTCTACGTATTCGCACAAACACCATTGCTAGGTAGTCGGCCAGGCCGGGTTACGTGCGACTACTGATTGCCATGTCACGTTAACTGCAGGCAGGGTATGTGATGCCCAATCGGTAATGCCGCCGATGGGGCGTTCTCCGTCCCGGGCAGCGCGGCCGGGATATCCTTTCCCTAGGAGGATTTATGTCTGACGCACTGAGCTTTGCAGACCTCGATGGGCAGCACGCTGAGCTGCTGCCGGCCCGTACCGTGATGTCGATGTTCAGCGCCGGTAAGGGCGGCGGCCGGGGCGGCAACGGTGGCACCGGTGGCACCGGTGGCGTTGGCCGGGGCGGACTCGGTATCAACCTGTTGAACCTCAACCTGTTCGGCGATCAGACCAACAGCGCTGGTGACGGCCTCGGCGGCGCCGGCGGCAGCGCCACCGGTGGTACCGGCGGCGCCGTGGGCAGCTGAGTTGAGTGGGTGCCGCTAGCGATCATCTGATTGCCTGCGGCGCCGTTTGCTAGGAAGGGTGAACTGGCTAGGGGGGGCAGCGGTGGCTGGATCGCAGTCACCGCTCCCTAGCTGGGAGTTGGGAAGCTAGTGTGCGCTTCAGCGCGGGTGTTCCGGCGGGTAGATGGGTTGGTCGCTGCGATGAGCCCGGCGGGAGTGGAGCTGCAGTGCGCTGACGATGAGCGGGAAATGGCTGAATGCTTGGGGGGTATTGCCGAGTTGCCGCCTGGTAGCCGGGTCCCATTCCTCGCTGAGCAGCCCGACGTCGTTGCGCAGGGCCAGGAGACGGTCGAACAGGGCGGTGGCTTGCCTTTGCCGTCCGGCGCCGTGGAGGGCGTCGACGAGCCAGAAGGAGCAGGCGAGGAACACTCCTTCTCCGGCGGGGAGCCCGTCGTCGCAGGATTGAGTGTGGTAGCGCAGCACGAAGCCGTCCTGGGTGAGTTCGCGCTGGATGGCGTCGATGGTGCCGATGACCCGGGGATCGTTGGGGGCGAGGAAGCCGACGCGCGGGATGAGCAGCAGGCTCGCGTCCAGCGCCGCGCTGCCATAAGACTGCACGAAAGTGCCGAGCTGGTCGTCGTAGCCATTGGCGAGGACCTCCGCGTGGATCGAGTCCCGAAGCTGCTCCCATCGATCGACCGGTCCGGGCAGGCGATTGTTGCGGGCGCCACGGACCATCCGGTCGACGGCCACCCAGGCCATGACCTTGGAGTGGGTGAAGTGCCGGCGCGGCCCTCGCATCTCCCAGAGCCCGTTGTCGGGGTCGCGCCAATGCCCCTCGAGGTAGTTCAGCAGCGCCACCTGGAGTTGCCAGGCGCTGTCCTGTGCGCCGATCGAGGCCTCCCGGGCCAGGTGCAGCACATCGAGGACCTCGCCCCATACGTCGAGCTGTAGCTGGCCGGCGGCGGCGTTGCCGGTGCGCACCGGGGCAGATTTCTCATAGCCGCTCAACCAGGGTAGTTCCAGCTCCGGGAGGCGGCGGGTGCCGTCGACCCCGTACATGATCTGCAGCGTGGCGGGGTCACCTGCCACTGCGCGAAGCAGCCACTCTCGCCAGGCCTTGGCCTCGGTCTCGTACCCGGCGGCCAGGAGCGCTTGCAGAGTGTAAGAGGCGTCGCGGAGCCAGCAGTACCGGTAGTCCCAGTTCCGAGGGCCACCCACCTGCTCGGGCAATGATGTCGTGGGGGCGGCGACGATGCCCCCGGTAGGGGCATAGATCAGGGCTTTCAGGGTGATCAGTGAGCGCCGCACCGGCTCGGCGTAGCGGCCGGTGAGCGGTGTGCCGCTCGCCGACCACGACTCCCAGAAACTCACGGTGTCCAGCAGCGCATCCTCGGCATCGACTAGCGCCGGTGCCCGATGATGGCTCGGCGCCCACGTCAGCACGAAGGGCACCCGGTCACCGGCATGAATGGTGAATTCCGACACCGTGGACCATTCCCGTCCCTCGGTGGCGGCCGGTGTGCTCAGCCACACGGCGTCGGGTCCGGCGACCGCCTCGATCCGGTGCCCCCGGCGGCGCACCCACGGCATCACCCGGCCGTAGTCGAATCGCAGGCGCAGCTCACCGAACATCGGGACCGCCCCGCTGATGCCTTCCACAATCCTGATCAGGTCTGCGGCGTGACCCCGCGGGGGCATGAAGTCCACGACCCGGACGCGACCTTCCGAGGTGATCCACTCCGTTTCCAGGACGAGCGTGTCGTCGCGGTAGCGGCGGCTGCTGCAGCTGCCCCCCGCGGCGGGGGCCAGCAGCCATCGGCCGGCATCGGGGGTGTCCAACAGGGCCGCGAAGCAGGCCGGGGAGTCGAACCGCGGGAAGCACAGCCAGTCCACCGAGCCGGTGTTGCTCACCAAGGCTGCGGTGTGCAGGTCGCCGACCATCGCGTAGTCCTCAATCCGGGTCATGCCCAGATCGTGGCAGTCCCGCGCCGGATCGACCACGAACGGGGTATCCGCAGGCGCCCCGCAGCCATCGGGCAGCGGGGCGGCCCGATGACCTTTAGCGTGGCGGCATGGCACTGTCGCACCCGGCCTACCGGCAAGGTTCAGGCCACCACCAAGAGATGACGATCAACCCGGTGTTCAGCCGCGAACCGGTGCAGATCCCGCGCAACCACTTGCCACCGGCCGAGCTTGATCCCGATATCGCCTACCAGGTGGTCCATGACGAGTTGATGCTCGACGGCAACGCCCGGCTGAACCTGGCCACCTTCGT
>QHBZ01000064.1 GCA_003244055.1 Pseudonocardiales bacterium
CGCCCCGCAGTTCCCGCTCCAGTTCCAGGGCTTCGTCACCGGCCAGCGGCCGGGGCGCGACGTTAAGCTCGATCATGTGCTGGCCGAGCTCAGCCTGGAACGCCGAGTCATCCATGTGTTCCAGCACTGTCTGGTTAGCCATCGCGGGATCGATGTTCTCGTCGATGAGGTTCAGCTCGACTTCCAACCCCATCTGCTCGGGGCCGGCGGAGAAGCAGCCTGCGGACAGCATCCGAGCCAGCGCGTCCAGGCAAGCTCGAGTCTTCTCCCCGTAGCACTGCAGGTCCTGGTCGGTGTGGACGGGATCGATCGCGCACTCACCCATCCGACCCTCCCCCGCATCGGGCGTGTATTCACACTAACACAACCCGGTGATTGCGCGACCTCAATCGATGAATACCCCCAAAGCGGATCGAATGGACTACATCCGAGGGCGGATTCCTCGGAGATCGGCCGCACACTTATTTGCCGAACACGGCCCGGCACCACCCGACCCTGTGACCTGACACCAGTCGGTCGCGCGCACTAGCCGCTCGTCGCGGCTACATCGACCGGTATACCACGACGGATCGGCACGACCTCGCCGCGTAGCCGCTTGGTGATCAGCTCGAGTTTTGTCCTCGTGCTGATGCTCGGTGCGGTAGCATCGCTGGTCACGTGTTGCGAACCTCCGCTGCAGACGGCCGGCCAACCACCCTAGTGGTGGCCGCATTGCCGTTTTGGAACCTCACCGATGGCACCGGCATCGTCGCGGCGCACCCGGGCACCTTCACTGAGGCCTCCCCCTGGGTCTACGGGCTCACCGCCACCGGGCAAATCGTCGCGCAGGCACCCCAACGGGCCGCGGAAACCGCCGCGGCCACGCACCGGCTACACACCTTGGGCATCCCCCTGATACCGAGCATCGTGAACGTCACTGACGGCAGGTGGGCCTATCAGCCCGATCGCGACCTTGTTGCACGATCCGGCCGCGATGGACCAGCACATCACCGACATCGTCACACTGGTCACCCAGGAGGGCAATGCCAGCATCGACATCGATTATGAAGATCTGAAGGCCACCGACCGGGAGGCGTTCACCACTTTCCTGACCCGCCTGGGCGATGCGCTGCACACCGAGAACAGGATCCTTTCGGTTGCCCTGTTCGCCAAGACCGCCGATGCCGGCTACGACCAACGCAACATCGCTCAGGATTACGCGGCCATCGGCGCAGCCGTCGACGAGGTCCGGCTGATGGGCTACGACTACCACTGGAATGGCTCCCCGCCCGGACCAGTGGCGCCGATCACCTGGATCCGCGAGGTACTCACCTACGCCAAAACCCAGATCTCCCCACAGAAGATCGTGCTGGGAATACCGGTGGCCGGCTACGACTGGGTCGACGGCCACGGCGAGGAAGTGACCTGGCAGCAGTGTTTCGACCGCACCAACGCTTTCCACGTCACCGTGCACTACAACGGGCCACACGAAGCACCGTGGTTTCGCTATACCGACGCCCACGGTCGGGCACATGAGGTGTGGTTCGAAAACGCGGACAGCACCAAGGCCAAACTCGACGCGGTAAAGGCCTCCAGGATCCGCGGCGTCTACCTGTGGATGTACGACGGGGCGGATGACCGGACCTGGGACCAGCTGCGCCGCCTCCTGCCCACGGACACCACACCGCCTGACCGGCACGGACATCCCACCACGCCGATGCTCAGCCGGGCACCGGCCACCGGCACCGCGGGAGGCGCGACTGCCTGATCTCTACTTGGTGGCAAGGAGCCTAGTGATCGGGTCAGGACACCAGGCTGACCTCGTCACCGATGACCTCGCAAATCGCGTGCGCGCTCACCGCGCCCTCGCGAAGCAGCCGGGGCTCACTGAGCGTGGTCAGATCAATGACGGTGGACGGCAGCGAGCCGGTGACGCAGCCCTGGACATAGACGCTGACCGAGTCACCCAGCTGCAGTCGGGCATTGTCGACTGTGCTGGCCGGGGAGTTGCCGGAGGTATTCGCCCCGGACACCGCCATCGGTCCGATCTCATGCAACAACTCCAACGCGAAGGGGTGCAGCGGCATCCGCACCGTCACAGTTCCTCCGGTGTCACCGAGATCCCAGGCCAGTGACGGCGCGTGGGTCAGCACCAGCGACAGGCCACCCGGCCAGAACGCCTCGACCAGCTCCCGCGCCACACGAGGTACCGCGAGCACCACACCGTCAAGAGCGGCCCACGAGCCGACCAGGATCGGCACCGGCAACTCAGGGCCGCGGCGCTTGGCCTCGCGCAACCGGCCGAGCGCCTGGCCGCTGAACACATCACAACCCACGCCATAAACCGTGTCAGTGGGCAACACCACGAGTTGCCCACCGCGCACCGCGGCCGCCGCGGCGGCCAGCCCTGCCGCTCGGTCCTCGCGCCGGCCGCAGTCGAAGGTGACGCTCACAACGGGAACCTATTGCCCCAACCCCAGACAGGCCACCGAACCGACCACCAAGCCCAAGATCAGCCGGCTGGCGGCACCTCCGCGTCCCGGCACCGGTCGAACACGGGCCATCAGCCGACCTTGCGGGGTCCCGACAGATCAGTCGCCGACACCACCGGGTGGGGCTTCCGCCGCTGTCCCGTCAGCGCGTGGACGACCCGAGGGTTCCTCCGCGGATAGCAAGCGAGCCAAAGCGTTTCGACTGGTGAAGGCATGCCTACGGGTCAGTTCAGGCGATCCGTAAAGCTCCGTCATGATGTTTTGTCTGCTATATCCCTTTGATCGTCGTCAGAACCGCTGACCTAGGACGCCGCAGTCTGCTCCCCGGCCAGCAACCGACACCACACACCGCCCACGACGACCAGCCCAAGACGGCGGGGAGGCATCGAACAGGAGGTCGTCGTCGAAGGTGACGTGACGCACTCGGCAATGCGCCCGCACCGCCTCCCGCCATGACGCCGCGCACCCCGCGCTAGTGGTGAGGTTGGCGGCCGGATCATCGCGAGGCACCGCCTCAGTAAAGCAGCGCCGCGGAGTCGTACCCGGGAAGGACACGGCCAGGTCGATACCGTAGGACTCGGATGAGTGTCGCCAAGTGACCCGGCCAACCGGCGGTGGCCAGTTCGGGTCCCGGGATCCGGACTTCGGCGGCTGAGCCGAGGTCTCGGCGCGATCGGTTCGGCGCCCCGACACTGGCCCCGACCGATCCCCGACGGCCAGTTCGTGAGTGCCTACTCTGCGGCGTTCAGCGCCGCACCGTACTGCGAACTCGACGTCCTGGTCCTCGCCGCGATCCTCATGTTGGTGCTCCAACAAAGACACCGGCATGTAAAACTAAACGGGGGTGAGTGAGATTCTTTTCCGTACCACCTATGTGAGAAACCGCAGGTGACGATGGTTGCAGGTAACAGGCTCGGCCCGCGCAAACGATCGCAGTGTGGATCTTGTCCGTTTGGGGTTCGGTCATTGCGACAGGAGTGACGGCCGTCCGGTGACCAGTGCGCCGGCGTCGCGGAGGCGCGTTAGGGCGCTGGAGAGAGGTCTTGACTGATGAGCCATAGGTGGCCGAACGGGTCTCTGATTCTGCCTTGGCGTTTGCCCCAGGGGCGGTCCTCGATGGAAATGATGACCGTGGCGCCGCCTTCGACCATCGCGGCACCGACCGCCGACGAGTCGGCGACCGTGAGCGTCAGCAGGACCGGTGAGCTGGTCGCGGACTCGGGCGAGTAGAGGCGGTAGTCGTCGTGAGCCTGCGTGAGCGAGATCGTGCTCTCGCCGATGCGTACTTCGGCGTGCCCGACGAAGCCGGACGGTTCGGCGTGACGAGGGCCTCGTACGGCTCCGAGGTATCGCTCGTAGTACGCGATGGCGGCGTCAACGTCCTCGACGACGAGGCGAGGTTGGATGTGGGCGACGGCGAGGCGAGGTCGAATGTGGGGTGTCATGTGTGCTGTGTGGGCGAGCACGTTGATGATGATCCCGGCTGGATCCTCGACGAAGAAGCGCCGCACTCCCCATGGCTCGTTGCGGAGTGGGTAGACGACACGCAGCCCGCGCTGGAGCGCTGCTGCGTGCGCCGCATCGACGGCGTCGGGGGTGCCGAGGTCGATCCCGAACTGCGGCTGGGGGTCTTCGAATCCGACGGGCGGGATGAGGACTTGGGCGGTGCGGTTGGCCGGTGAGGTGAGCCCGAGCACCGGGTCTTGCATCGCCACTTCGAAGCCGAGCACCTCGGTGTAGAACGTCCGTGACGCGTCGAGGTCGTCCCCGCGCGCATAGGAAATCACGCGCGTAGGGAATGCGGTGTCGGGCAGGTCAGCCATCGACGGTTCCGTTCGTCTCAGTCGGGGCGGCTGGGGTCCATTGCAAGTGCGTGAGCTGCCAGGGATCGTGTTCGTTGATCACTGCGGTGATGAACATCGGCCGTGCGGCTTCGTCGGCGGCGGTGCCCACGTCGGCGGCGACGGTGATCACGGTCGTGGCCGCTCCGAGCAGCCGCACCGCGGGTTCGGCGAGGATCCGGTACCGCCGGTACGGCGGATGCGAGGCCACCGAGTCCAGGCATTCCTGCTTGCCGAGCGGCTTCGCCAGGCCAGGAAAGACCAGCACCGCGTCGGCTCGCAGGTGCCGGTCGAAGAAGGCGACGTCGCCGGCGGCGAAGGCGTCGAGGAACCCGCCCATGCGAGCGAGCAGCTCTCGCGTCCGCGGCTGGGCGGAGGCCACCGCCAGCTCGCTCGCCCAGCTGGTCGAGCGAAGCCACCCGGCCAGGCCGTCCAGGGCCGCGGGCCGCAGCTGATAGGCGCGGCCCCGCCCGTCGTCGACGACGTCGCTTCGGTCGACCAGCCCTGCGTTGCGCAGCAAATTCAGGTGCCGGCTCAACGCGGCCGGCGTCATACCGGTAGCAGCCGCCAGCTCCGAAGTGCGCAGCGGACCGGCGGTCAGCGCGTCGAAGATGCGCACCCGGGTCGGATCGCCCAGCAGGTGAGCTGTTGTCGCCGTGTCGGACACGCTGGCAAAGTTACTCACGCCGACGTGAGTAGTCAACCAAACTCTGAGCGACATCGAGCTCGACGATCAGCAGGGCTTGCCTGGTCCGGGCCGACTGTCCTACAAGCCGATCCCCCCCGGACAGACTGATCAGCTTGAGCGAGGGAGTCCTGAACAGCCGCGCGTGATGTTCGTTAGCCGTTCCGCGCATGGGACGGAATGACCGTCGCTTCGGGCGTCGGGCAGCT
>QHBZ01000065.1 GCA_003244055.1 Pseudonocardiales bacterium
CGCCGATCATCCACAGGTAGACACCGCGAATCCCGGTGCTCTTCGCGACTTCGAGCTTGGCTGCCGTGCTTTCGGCGTTCTCGAACCAGACCTCGTGTTCGCGACCCTGGGAGTCGGTGTACTTGAACGACGGTGACTGGCTGAGCCGGTCGTACTGCAAGTTGGCGTGAAACGCCTTGGTGCGCCCGAAACACTGCAGCCAGCTGACGACCTCGGCCTGGCCGTCCACCCAGTCGTAACCGGAAACCGGTATCCCGAGCACGATCTTCCCGGCCGGGATCTGGGTCTTGGCGTAGTCCAGCGTCTGGTGGACCCAGGTGATCGGCGAAACCGGTCCTGGCGTCGACCCGGCCCAGTGGTAGTCGTAGGCCATCAGCCGGACCTGGTCAGCCGCCGCACCGATGGCCGCGAAGTCCTGCGCGACGTTGCGCTGATCTTCGCCGGCGTCGGTGGTCTTGGCGAACACGTCAATCGAGAGGATCTTGTCCTTGTCGTGCAGCGCGTCAGCCAGCTGGGTCACGAAGGTGGTGAAAGCATCCCGATCACCGGCGCGCAGATCCTCGTAGTCGATGTCGATCCCGGCGTAGTTCTCCCGCTGCACCAGCGCGACCACGTCGTTGATGTGCCGGGTCATCTCGGCGGGATTGTGTAGCATGGCGGCGACCGGTTCGTAGGCCCACTGGCCGTTGGTGACATTCGCGATCGTCGGCACCAGCGGGATCCCTGATTTGCGCAGCTGCTCCATTCCTGCCGCGGTCTCGGTGGCCCGCTCGGGCACCTGGGCGACGATCTGAGCGTTCCCGGTGATCCCGTAGATCCACGGGGAGGCCTCGTTGAAGCTGCCGCGATTGGCCGCCACGATGTTCGGGCCTTCGGCCAGGTTCCAGAACGGCAGCGACCCCACGACGAGGCTGGCCGGCTTGTCGCCCGACCCGAGCATCCGCGGCACGGTGACCAGCAACGCCACCGCGCCCAGGAACAGCAGGATGAGAAAGCCCGATCCGCCCAGCAAGCCCCGCCTCCCGGACCGTCGCTGCCCCCCCGCGCTGCCGGCGGCGCCGCGCCCAGGGTCGACCCGAGTGTTGGTCATCATCCGCGCACCGCGGCCGGTGTCAGACCCGGCCGGCTCTGCTCGTCGATCACTGAGCGCAGGATGTCGTCCAGGCACCGTTGCGGCCGGAAATCGATCAGCTTCTGGGCCCTGGTGCAGTCCGGGACGCGTCGCTGCAGGTCCTCATACCCCGGGCCGATGCCCTGCTCGTAGGTCAGGTGGACGACCTCGCTGGAAGACCCGGTCAAGGCCAGTACCCGCAGCGCGAGGCCGGCGATGGACACCTGCTCGGTGCTGCCCACGTTGACCGCGGTGCCGTCCGCGTCACGCGCCTCCACCAGCGCCAGCAACGCCGGCACCACGTCGTGGACGTGGCAGAAGCAGCGGATCTGAGCGCCCGTCCCGAAGACGGTCAGCGGCGCCCCGGACAGCGCCTGGGCCACGAACCGGGGGATGACCATGCCGTAACGCCCGCTCTGGCGGGGTCCCACCGTGTTGAACAGCCGGACGATCACCGCCTGCAGCCCGAGTTCAGTGACGTAGGCGTGGGTGAGGCTCTCGTCCACCGCCTTGGCCTCGGAGTAGGACCAGCGATGCAGCAGCGGAGACCCCACCACCCGGTCGTCGTCCTCGCACAGGCCGATCTTGGTGTTCTTGCCGTACACCTCGCTGCTGGAGGCGATCAGCACCCGGTTTCCGTGCCGGTGCGCCGCGGTGAGGACGTTCTCGGTGCCGTGGATGTTGGTGCGCAGGCTCTGCAACGTCCGATCCCGGATGACGAAAGACCCGACGGCCGCGGCGAGGTGGAAGATCGTGTCGACCTCGCTGGCGAGCGTGTCGACCAGCGCCTCATCCAGCACCGAGCCCTCGACGTAGAGCAACCGGGGATGCTCGCTGATCGAGGACAGATTGGCCGGCGATCCGGTGCTCAGGTCATCGAGCACGACGACGTCGTGTCCCGCGGTCAGCAGGTGGTCGGCCAGGTGCGAGCCAATGAAACCGGCCCCGCCGGTGATCAACGCTTTCATCGGTTTCCTCCGATCGGATCGGGCACAACGCGGGAGACGTCCGGTCGTCGCCGGGTCATCAGCCGGTTGTAAAGGTCGTCGATGCGGCGGGCTACCGACTCGATGCCGTAGCGCTCGCCGATGGCGGGCACGCCCTCGCGCGGCCGGCGGCCGCCGGCCAGCTCAGCGGCGATCTCCCGGCGCATCCCCTCGACGTCGCCGGGTACCTGCCGGGCCCGCGCGGTCTCGATGTCATCGAGCGCCGGGCAGGTCGTGTAGAGCGCCGGGATGCCGTTGGCCAGTGCCTCCAGCACCGACAGCCCGAATGTCTCCTGCTCGGAAGAGGCGATGAACAGGTCCAGCGACGACAGCATGGCGGCCACGTCGTGGCGCTCGCCGGCGAAGGTCACCAGCTCCGCGACGCCCTGGCGCTGCGCCTCGGCTTCCAGCTCGGGTCGGATCTGCCCGTCACCCACGATCAACAGCCGGTGCTGATCATCCAGCAGCGGCGCCGCGGCCCTGATCACCAGGTCGAAGCGCTTGATCGGGTCCAACCGGCCCAGCACGCCGAGGACGTAGGCGTCGCGGGGCAGGGCGAACTCGTCGCGGATCCGGATCCGGGCGGCGGCGTCGTAGGCGACCCGGGTGAAGTCCAGCCCGTTCGGGATGATCTCGATCTTGCGAGCGGGCACTCCCCATTTCGTCAGCCGTTGCGCCACCGCGTCCGAAACCGCGATCGTGGTGTCCGAGCAGAGGTCCGTGGCCAGGTAGAGGGCCCGCACACCCAGGGTCATCCGGCG
>QHBZ01000066.1 GCA_003244055.1 Pseudonocardiales bacterium
GTGCCGGCGGCTTGGATCAACGTCGTCGGTTTCGCGGTGATGCTGTTCAACTTGTTCTTCGTCAACATCGTCGTTGCGGGCTTGCACTCTTACGCCGGGCTGTGACACTGTCCCCCGTCGGAGACAACCAGGCCCCCATCGGAGGCAACGAGGTGTGATCGGACGACCCGACGAGCCCGCGAGCAGCGGCCCGTCCCGCCCGAATCAGGTTCGCGACCAGCCGGTGGACTCGTCGCACGACCTGTCCAGCGCGCAGTTACTCCGACAGGCTCGTAGCGGCCCGCGGTCCGGTTGGCGCCGGGCATTGTTCGTCGTGTCTGGGGGCTCGGTCAACCTCGGGGAGAGCACCGCCGAGCGGCAGCGTGCGGAAATGGTCTCCCGGGTCAACCAACCGCTGAACGGTTGCTACAAGATCGCCATGCTCAGCCTGAAGGGCGGCGTCGGCAAGACCACGATCACCGCCACGCTGGGCTCGACGCTCGCGTCGCTGCGCGGTGACCGGGTGGTCGGGGTGGACGCCAATCCTGACCGGGGCACGCTGGCCCAGAAGATCCCGCTGGAGACCAGCGCCACGGTGCGGCACCTGCTCCGCGACGCCGAGGGGATCCGCCGCTACTCCGACATTCGGGCCTATACCTCGCAGAGCTCTAGCCGTCTCGAGATCCTCGCCAGCGAGCAGGATCCCGCGGTATCCGAGGCGTTCAGCGAGGCCGACTACCGGCGCACGGTCACCGTGCTCGAGCACTTCTACAACATCGTGCTCACCGATTGCGGGACCGGGCTGATGCACTCCGCGATGAAGGGGGTGCTGGATCTGGCGCACTCCCTGGTCATCGTCTCCTCCAGCTCGATCGATGGCGCACGGTCGGCATCGGCCACCCTGGACTGGCTGGATGCGCATGGATACCGCGAGCTGGTCAGCCGGTCAGTAGCTGTGATCAACTCGGTGCGGCCCACGGCGGGCAAGGTAGACTTGGACCGGGTCGCCACGCATTTCGCCGCGCGCTGCCGCTCGGTCTGCCGGATGCCCTTCGATGAGCACCTCGAAGAGGGCGGTGAGATCGACCTGGACCGCCTCGGGCACAGCACCCGGCTGGCCGCATTGGAGCTGGCGGCGACGGTCGCTGACGACTTCCCGCATGCGGTCACTTGGGCCAGCCGGTAGCGAGAGCGGGTCAGCCCTCGTCTCCGGGCTGCTGGCGCTTACGGTTCAAACCTCGAATGAACTCCGGATCGTCATCCGGTGCGAGCACTGAGCGTACGGGTGGGCGCTGCGGACCCAACGCCTTCCACAGCAGCGCGGCGACCCCCGCAACCCCGATCGCCGCCATCAGGTACGGCACGGCGGCCACCTCCTCCACGTCACCACCCAGCGTAGTAGCGTCGCGGGAAGCCTGCGAACCTGTCACCCGGATGTCATCCGGCGGCCCTTCGGGAAGGGCGGTCTGACAGTGGCGCCGGGGTGGTAAGCGAGGCGAGCAGCGCGCGCACCTCGGTTTCCCGGAACCGCCGGTGACCGCCCGGGGTTCTAATCGAGCCGATCCGCCCTGCGGAGGCCCACCGGGTGACCGTTTTCGGATCCACCCGGAATAATGCGGCTACCTCCCCAGGGGTCAGCAGGCGTTCAGAGGGCTGTGCCTGGGACATCGCGGGCCTCCCCAAGGACCTCACAGTCTGGACCTACCGGAGTATCGTGACAGGTCACGCGCCAGGTACTCGAACGGTGCTGTAGAGGTAAAGCGTCGGTAATGGGATGAACCTGGCAAATCGGTGCCTCAACCTAGCGTCGGGACTCTCCTACTGTAGGGGCTTGCCCCGATTTCCGGACGAACTCAGCGCCCGCGTGCCGGGATCGGGCTCGGGTTCGGCGGGTGGGCGCTCCCAGATTTGCGTGTCTTCCCATCCGTCGTCGGGTGGAATGATCAGCGGGTAGGTGGGTTGATCACTGGCGATGGGGTCGGGCAGCGGTTCGATGATGACCGGTGGTTGGCGGTGGTCGGTGTGGCCCAATCTCCTGGTTCGCTGATCCGTCGCGAGCTTCTTGAGCTGCTCGATCAGTTGCCCGGTGAATCAGCTTCCGGACCCGGGGTAGCAGCCTGGTGCACACCGCGCGGGCCTGGTCGTCGGACAGGCCGGTGGTCCACTCGGATAACACCCGGGCGTGGGGTTCGTCGAGCTCTCCAGCGTCCATCGCAGTGTGCACCGCCGGCAGCCGGGTCAGCAGGTCATGCGCGAGCCAGAGCTGGCCGTCGGCGGCCCGGCGGGTCAGCATCAGGGCGGCGCGGATCTCATCGGCGGAGAACTCATCCGGTGCCCTCCGGCTCAGGTCATCACAGCCACTGCGCATTCCGACTTCCACCATCGCGGCCAGCACCCGGGCGCGTTCGTGGTTAGCTTGCCGGTACTGGGCTTTGAGGACCTCCACGCAGTCGAAACCCGATAAGCGGGATAGCTCCACTTCGGCCAGCACGCGGGCCAACTCCGGGCCTGGCGCAATGCTCGCCAGATCCTGCGGAATCAGCTGCCGGACGCTCACGAACATCACGCTACAACCCGACCCTGACAATCCCGGGGCCATGGGCGCCGACAACCGGAACCGACTTCGCCGCCCGGTCCCCGGGCTCGTCGTGAGGTGTTCCACGTAGCGGCCGCGATGTGGGGAGCAGAAGATGTGGCCCCTGACCGCGTAACCGGTCAGGGGCCACATTCCGCATCGAGCAGGGGCAGGTCGGTGCCTCGTTACTTGAAGACGTCCTTGACCTTTTCGCCAGCCTGCTTCAGGTTTCCTTTCGCCTGATCAGTCTTACCCTCAGCCTGGAGCTCATCGTTGTCGGTCGCCTTACCGGCGGCCTCCTTGCCCTCGCCTTTGAGCTCTTCGGCCTTGTTCTGGGCTTTATCGGCAAGACCCATCGTTATTCTCCCTCGTTGATTATTCTCGGCCCAACGGCGGGTTGCCGTCACCGAGCTCATCACGCCGACAGCAGCCGTTGGAAGAACTCGCGGTAGCGCTGAAAGCTCATCCGCAGGTCCTCGGTTGATGTCGGGTCACCGGTCTGCCCGCGGGCGACGTTCTGGTGGATCTCTTCCAACGTCCGGTCGACGAGCACGCTAGCCTCATGGACCGCACGCTGCGGGTCGTCGACGAACGTACCCTGCACGCGTTGCCACTGGTCACGCAGGCCAGCCGGGTCATTGAGCAGCCCTATCCGCTGTGCACTGCCATCGGCGGCGGCCTCCGTATTCGAGCGGTCGTGGACCTGGCCGCCGGCAGCCTTCTCACCGCGCGGTTCGGGCGCGGGTGAATCGTGTGCGGGGGAGTCGTATGCGGGGGAGCCATACGCAGCGGAATCGGAAGCGGGTTCAACGGGCGTGGTGGTCACCGGGTGGCCGAGGTGACCGGTCGGGTCGTCATAGGGACGGTCAGCTTCCGGCGGCCGGGCCAATCCAGGCGCCTGGCTCGGGGTGTCTTCCGGTAGCCGAGTCTCGGCATCTTCCGGCAGCCGAGCCGGGGCGTCGCGCTGGTCGGTATCGCCCTCGTCGGTCTCGCGGTGCTTCTTATCCAGGGTGCGGTTCAACTCGGTGTCGATGAAACGACGTACCCGCCCGCCTATACCTTCTCGCCGTTCGGGTTCTTCGGATTCTAGCTGGGTATCCATCTCCTACCTCCGTGATGATGCCTCGCGGCTCAGTGATCGAGCACCAGCTCGTCGAACAGCGCGCGGTAATGCACGAACGCCTGCCGGAGCTCCTCGGTGTCGGTGGCGCCCGGGCTGCCCTGATGATCCCGTCGTGCGGCATGCGCCGCGCGGTAGTGCTCAACGACCTGGGGGTGGTCCGCGGCGACGAGCTCGGCACGCTCACCGAAGTCCTCCACCGGGTAGCCACGGTCGCGCATCACATCGGTGATCAGCCGGTCAGCTTCGTCGAGCGCCCCTGACGGCCGGTCGACGAAGTCGGACTGCACGGCCTCCCATCGGTGGGTGTAACGGTCGCGGGCCGTCCGATCCAGTGGGCGGATGTCCAGCTGATCGCGCCGATCCGCGACGTCGCTCAGGTGCCGCGCCGCGTCGCGCTCACTACCGCGCGCGGCCACCTCCCGCTCGTACTCGGGCCCGAATCGTTCCTGCAGCCGAGCCCGGCCCCGCGAGCGCATCGCCAGCGCTGCCGCCACGATGACGGCCACCACGACGACTCCTAGGATGATCCAACCGATCGTGCCCATGACTGCCTCCGTGCAGCTGAAGAGCTGTTTCGCTGGCCGTTAAGTACCCGTTGTCCGGAGCGCTACACATATCAACGCATTCGGCCCAGTCGACAGGTTTAAGCTCGGTACTCGTGGTGGCACCCCAGATCCCGCCGACCGGCCGAACAGTCGCTCGCGATATCGCGCTCTACAGCACTGCCCGGCTGGGCATGGTGACCGTCGCGGCAGTGCTGTTGTTCCTGGCCGGCGTTCCCCTGCTGGTGTCGGCGCTGCTCGCGGTGGTGCTGGCGCTGCCGTTGTCGATGCTGTTGCTGGGGTCGTTGCGGGCCCGGGTGAACTCCGGGCTGGCTGTGGTTGCCAGGCGCCGGAAAGCCGAGCGGGAGCAGCTACGTCGGCAGCTCGACGGTGAGCAGCGCGGGTAGCGCCAGGTGTCCCTCCAGATCACTGGTAGCTGAGAACGCCAACGCGGCGGCCGTTGTGGCGGCCCACACCAGCAACGCCAACCCGGTGTCGCGCAGCACCCGGATCAGCTCCGGCCCGGTTGCCCCGCCCCGGACCCTCAGCAGCGCGGGTACCGCGAAAACCAGGGCGAGCAGGGCGGCCAGCGTGGTCCACCGGCTGACCGCAAAGCCGAGGGTCACCGCGAACGGCACTGCCACCAGCGTGGTGTAGAGGATGCGGGTCCGGTGGTCGCCGAGGCGAACGGCGAGAGTGCGCTTGGCTGTCGCGGCGTCGGTGGGGATATCGCGCAGGTTGTTGGCCACCAGCACCGCGGCCGACATCGCTCCTACCGCGACGGCCGCGAAGCCACCGGTTGGGGTGATCTGCCCACTGACGACGTACTCGGTTCCGAGCACCGCCACCAGCCCGAAGAAGACGAACACGGCCAGCTCGCCGAACCCGGAGTAGCCGTAGGGGCGGGCCCCGCCGGTGTAGTACCACGCCCCGGCAAGACACGTCGCGCCCACCGCCAGCAGCCACCATTGTCCGGTTAGTGCGACCAGCATCAGTCCGGTCGCCCCGGCAACGGCGAAGCTGGCCAACGCGGCGGTACGCACTGCCCTGGGTGCCGCAACACCGGATCCGACCAGCCGCATCGGCCCCACTCGCAGCGCGTCGGTGCCGCGAATGCCGTCGGAGTAGTCGTTGGCGTAGTTCACCCCGATCTGCAGTGCCAGTGCCACGACCAGTGCTAACAGCGCCCGTGCCCAGTGCGAGGCTGTCCAGTACGACGGGCCGAGCGCCGCGGCTGCGCCCCAGCCCGCGAGCACCGGGGCGATCGAGTTGGGCAAAGTGCGTGGCCGCGCCCCCTCCACCCACTGCGCCACGCTCGCCACGCTCGCCACGCTGCAACCCTACGGGGTCGCGCAGCGGGTACCCGGCGGGTGAGTCCCGGTGATACTGACGTGCGCGGCGGAGACGAACTGCTTCGGACCGATTCGCAGCCACTGATCGGCGGGTCCAGCGCTGCCGGTGGCGGTGCACTCGACGATCAGCTTGGCGCGCTGCGCCGCCAGTCCCACCGCCGGGTATTGCAAGCCGGGTCCGCTGTAGACGGGCAGGATCGGTAGCTGGACGATCGCTGGCGCTCCGGCGTCAGTCCACAGGTAGGTGACGGTGACCCAGCTGTTGTCGCGCAGCCCCAGCCCGTCCCAGAAGGTGCCGTCGGCCAGGTCGATCCCGGCGGAGTTGACCACCGGGCGGCTGAACTGGTCCTGGCCGTCGTGGTACCCGTCGTCGTGGGCGGCCTGAGCCTCCGGCGTCCCCTGCGGCAGATCGGGCCAGGACTTGCGGTCCTCGGCGGGGTTCCAGTAGTCGTCGGTCGTGTTCCACGGGCCGACGTCCCATACCGGTGCCCATTCGCATCGCCCGTTGCCCGCGCAGATCTTCACCGTGTAGTCGCCCGAACCGCGGGGAGCCAACCCCCGGCGCGAGGGCAACGCAACGAAGTGATCCCGTTCGTGGATCAGATGCCCGTTGGCCGTGGTGGCTCCGGTGAGACCTTCGCGGGTGGCGAATACCCGGTAGCTCCGGGTATTCCGCGGGCGAGCCGCGAGAAGGGTTACCCCGGGTTGCGCGGTCAGCCGCAGCGATCGCACCACTGGGCTTACGCCCCCCGCCCCGGCGCGCAACACGATTCGGGTCTGCACAGCGGTGACCGCGGCATCCAGCGTGGCTGGCGCCTTCGAGCCGGTGGTCACCCACTCAGTCCACGATCCGTCGCCGCGAGTTCCCCGGATGTCCACTGCGACGGCCGAGCCGGCGGGCTGATCGGCGACGAGCTCCGTCGCAACCTGGCTGCTGAGCTCGGCCAGCGGCTGCATCGGGGTGAGCAGCAATCCCTCCGCGCGGCCGGACCTGATGCTCGCCGGCCCAGCGGGGTTGGAGCCGAGCCGCAGCCCGTCGTCGGCGAACCGCACGTTCGTGTCATTCCAGTCCGGGGCGAGGCGGGCGGACCAGGTAGTGACCCTGTCTTGAGTGACACTGTCTTGCGCGAAGGCCGGGAAACCCACCCCGCCAAGAAGCGCGAGCACTGCGACGACGGCCAGGGCGGCAAGCCGGGCCGTGCCGCGGGCACGGCGGCAGCGTCGAGCAGGCGGCAGCACGGGATGCTCCTGACTGTCGGGCAGCTGTTTCCACTGTGATTCTGGTACCACTGTGACTGATGTGGTTGATGAGGCAGCAGGTACTACAGAACCCGTGATCCGCGCGCCCGTCCATACCCGGAGTGGGTGAACATCTACTTACCGTGGTCAGAAGTGGGGAGGGGCTCAGTGATTGCGCGCAGCGAGCATGGTCCGGACGGCTCCGCGGTCTGGTTTGCCGACGCCGCGCAGCGGTAACGCATCGAACACGACGATCTCCTTCGGCACCTGCGCCCCGGTGAGCAGCCGGCAGGCGGCCACCCGCAGCGCACCGGGCGCCGGAGGTCGTCGCGGATCGGTGGGTATCACCACGGCGGTGACCCGCTGTCCCCATTCCGGGTCGGGCAGGCCGACGACGCAGGCGGCGGCCACCCCGGGCAGGGCGGTGAGCACGGCCTCTACCTCAGCCGGAGCGACGTTGAGCCCGCCAGTGATGATCACATCATCAGCTCGCCCCAGCACCTGCAGCCGGCCCTGCCCCTCGCGCCGTCCGAGATCGGAGGTCCGAAACCAGCCATCTCGGAAGGACCCCGCGGTCCGCTCGGGATCATCGAGGTACCCGGTGGCGAGCATCGGACCTGCCAGCTCAATGGTCCCGCTGTCGCCTCCGCTTCCGGCGACGTCCAGCCGGATTTCGATCCCATCCAGCGGCCACCCGTCGTAGACGCAACCGCCGGCGGTCTCGGTCATCCCGTAGGTGGTCACCACTCGCACTCCCGCTGCCCGAGCCCGGTGCAGCAACCCTTCCGGAGTGGCTGCACCGCCCAGTAACACGGCGTCGAATCCGGCGAGTGGGCCGGGATCGGTATCCAGTAACCGGGCCAGCTGCGTGGGCACCAATGCCGTGTAGCACCGACCGCCCTCGGCGGTCAGCCGGTGTGCGGCGATGCCGAACCCGGCTGGGTCGAACCCGCCGCGCAGGTCGAGCACCGCAGGCCGGTTGCCCGCGAGCGCCGCGCGAACCAGCACCTGGACTCCGGCGACGTGCTGGGTGGGTAGCGCCAGCAGCCACCGGCCCGGGGCCCCGAGCCGCGTGTGGGTGGCCTCGGCGGAGGCGCGTAGGGTGGCGGCACTGAGCTGCACCCATTTGTGCCCTCCGGTGGAGCCCGACGTGCCCAGCACCGCCTGGCCTGGGCCGGGATCCCGCGGTGGGGTTGCCTGTCCCGGCCCCAGCGGGGCCACTGCGTCGCCTCCGGCCAGCATCGCGTGCAGCGCGGCATCGAGCTCCCAGACCGACTCCGGGGACCCGTCACAGTGGATCACCCGCAACGCGGCACCGCTGTCAACGCGCCGAGTTCGACGTCAGCGTCGCAGCATCGGCCGCGAAGAACCCTGTTGTTGAGCTCCGGACATCGAGAGCGCATCGGTCCGCTGTCCTCCCGGGGGTAGGGCGTAGTTGATCTCCAACCGTACCGGTGCGGCACCCCGGAGGAAATCGGCTCCTAATTCGTGGCGACTGTTCCGGTCTCCCGCCATCTTGGGCGGTGAAGAGTATTTACTGTACGGGCAATTCCGGCTACTATCCGTTGCACACGTCCTGGACCCCGGCGTCATGCGAGCTCGGCGAGTCGCGCTGAGCACCATAGAGCCCGGGAGTAGCCATCCATCTTGCAGGTTCTTCGCGATCATCTGGCGTCGTGCATGGCGCTGGTGGCCCCGCGACGTCATCAACCTGGCCCCGAGCGTGGCGGATGCTCGTGGGTTGGCCCATCCAAACTTCGGCGGGCCATGGCCCGACCGGATCCAGCGGCCGGCAGCCGGAACTCGGACTGGGGGTTCGGGGGACGAGCACAGCGGCCGGTCCTGGCGGTGGCGCTGCCCTTGGCGGGGGGGCAACGGTGGCGCCACCGCCTATCCCCAGGCCGGATCGGCAGCAGCCCGCGCTGAGCGCACTGCAGCCGGTGGCGATCGCCACCGGCCCGCCACCAGCCACCCGGCAGCAGGTGGTGCTGCTGCCGCACTCCCGCACCGAGCTCACCAGCATCCCACCTGTGAGCCGTCGTACCGGAAGGGTTACCGGCATGGACCAGGACGATTCGCTGCGGCGACACCCGACCCGGAGCGACGGCAGTACCCGCGTGATCGCCGCGAATCTGCAGTGGCACGACGCCGAGCTCGCATTGAAAGTGGCTCGACACTGTTTCGAGAGGTGGCGAGTCGCCGGTCACCGGGACACCCCGTCACCGGCCACCATGCACGCCTACCACACACACGTGGCGCTACACGAGGCAGCGCGCATCATCGACACGCTTATCGAGACTTTCCGTGTCGAGGCAAATGCGCGGATCACCGCCCCGGCGAACGGTGCCGACGTCCCCACTCAGCGTGGCGATCATGCGATAGTCGAGAACCCACCGACCTCCATGTCCACCACATTAGCCGAGGAGTCTACGCAGCTGTCGTGATGCTGGGGCTGGCCGACCAGGCGACAGCCTGGTTCGGCGTATGCCGGCTCCGGGCGGAGGCAGATGTTCCCAGCCGTTCACTGGTCAAGGCGGTTCCGGGTTCCCGTTTGCCGGTACGCTCAGGTGGTTGGCGTTGCGAGCCCCAGACCCCGGTACTGCGCTAGACACAAGAGCGACACGGCTCAGCCCGGGGAGTTGATGGTCTGTGGGTGTGATCGAAGCGCCGCCCGAGGGTACCGACTCGACGCCGACCCGGACTTGTAGCCGCCGGGACCTGGAGTTGATCGATGGGTACTGGCGAGCGGCGAACTATCTTTCGGTCGGCCAGATCTATCTATTGGATAATCCGTTGCTGCGCGAGCCGCTTCGAGCCGAGCACGTCAAGCCACGGCTGTTGGGGCATTGGGGGACGACGCCGGGGCTGAACCTGCTGTACGCGCACATGAACCGGGTTATCAAGCAACGTGATCTCAACGCGTTGTATGTCACCGGCCCGGGTCACGGCGGCCCGGGGCTGGTGGCCAACGCGTACCTGGAAGGCACTTATAGCGAGGTCTACTCGTCAATCGGCCGGGACTCCGACGGGCTGCGGGCTCTCTTTCGGCAGTTCTCCGTGTTCTTGTCCACCCCGATCTCGACCAGGCTCTGCAGGTTACGCAGCTGCAGCGCCAAGGGGTGGGCCATCATGATGTCGGAGGCGTCACCGAGCGCGGCGGCGGCCAGGGACTCACCCTCGGCGTTGATGATCTTCGCTCGTTTCTCCCGCTCGGCCTCGGCTTGGCGGGCCATGGCCCGTTTCATGCTGTCGGGCAGCTGGATGTCTTTGAGTTCCACCAGGGTCACTTCCACACCCCAGTCGACGGTGCTGACGTCGAGGGTTTCGCGGATGTCGAGGTTGATGCGGTCGGTTTCGGACAGTGTCTCATCGAGGGTGTGTTGGCCGACGACCTTGCGCAATGTGGTCTGGGCGATCTGGTCGATAGCGGCGTAAACATTTTCGATCGCGACGACCGACTTCACCGCGTCGACCACCCGGAAATACGTCACCGCCGAGACGTCGACGCTGACGTTGTCGCGGGTGATGATGCCTTGGGACTGGATCGGCATCGTGATGATCCGCAGCGACACCCGATGCAACACGTCAACGAACGGGACGATCATCCGCAGCCCCGGTTCGCGCACGCCCAACACCTGCCCCAACCGGAACAGCACACCCAACTCGTACTGCTTGACGATCCTCACCGCCAGCCCCCCTACCAACAAGATCAGCAGGACGACAACGACAGCGACGATGATCAGAATACTCACGGTGTTCCTCACAGGTAGCGAAAAAATCGTTCATCTCGGCCAGATTAAGGTGACCAGCCAGATTAAGGTGACCAGCGAGATCACCCTGCCGTTCACGCGGAGGGCCCAACAGAGTCTTTAGCCCCATCTTCGCTCTGCTATTGTCGGCTGGGGTGGGGGAGGGCCGGCATGATTCGACATCAGTGGTTACTGATTGTCGCCATCGCGGCCGGTTTGGTTGGCATGCACCACCTGGTCGCCGATCCTGCCGGGCACACGATGCCGATGATGGTGGCGACGGACTCCGGGTCGACCTCGATTCCCACCGAGCGCTCTCACGCCGGTCCGGTGGGGGTCAATCCGGTTGTACCGAGACTGGTCTCGATCTCGGTAGTGGTGTCGCAGGCTGACTGTTGTGTGGGGCACTGCTGTGTGGCGGTGTTGACTGCCCTCACCGGGCTTGCTACCGCGTTGATCCTTGTGGCAGCGTGGCGCCGGCCATCGGAGCCGGGGTTTCTGCTGGCGGTCGTCGGTGCGCTCGGGGCGCGGGGACCGCCCACCGGCTGCGCTCGGTTTACCCAGCTCTGCGTGCTGCGGCGCTGATCATCGCTGACCTGTCAGCGATCGATCCAGCCAAGCCCATAGACGCAGAGGAACACTTCCCATGACTACTCGCACGATCATGACTTTGGTCGCGGCTGCGGCCGTCGCCCTCACCGTCGGCGCCGCGCTGGGCGGCTGCGGCACCACCGCGACCCCACCCGCTGGCAGCGCGGCAAGCTCACAGTCAGTAGCCCAAGACCACAACCAGGCCGATATCAGGTTCGCCCAGGGCATGATTCCGCACCACGCCCAGGCCATCGCCATGTCCAGGATGGCCGCTCAACGGGCGGTATCACCTCAGGTGAAGGACCTCGCCGCCCGCATCCAGGCCGCGCAGCAACCGGAAATCGATCAGATGAGCGGATGGCTGCGCGCCTGGCACGCCCCGGTGCCCTCCGTGAACAGCCCCATGGGGGGCATGGGGATGATGGATCACGGCGCTGGCGGCGCGATGCCCGGCATGATGTCTGGTGACCAGATGCAGCGGTTCGGGCAGGCGACCGGCGACGCGTTCGACCGGATGTTCCTGCAAATGATGATCACCCATCATCAGGGGGCTGTCACGATGGCCAAGACTGAGTTGAGTGAGGGACAAAACCCCGACGCGCGCCAACTGGCCCAGCGCATTGTCGACACCCAGCAACGCGAGATCACCGAAATGCAGGCCCTCCTCGGCGGGTAGCGACCCGCCCGCATGCCAAGCAACCTCCGGCGCCCGTCGCGGACGACGTCGCCCAGGTCGGAGCAGCAACTGCAGTATTACGCTGCGCGGAGGGGCGCGGGTCGTCATTGCTCAGGCATGAAAAGGTCTCCAACCGCGGCCGGGGGCCGACTGATCGGAGGCGTGCCATCGAGAGTCTCGACCGAGATACCTGCCTCGCGCTGCTGGCGACGATGAGCATTGGTCGCGTCGGATGGGTGCGTGATTGCTAGCGCTGAGGGCTGCGGGGGAGATCCATTGGCCCTTGGCGAGAGGGACCTTCGGGGCGTCACCAGTGACCATCGGCAGGTGCCTCGGGGCCCAGCGGCAGCCCATGATTTGTAAGCCCACCCGAGACGATCGTGACGCACGGCTCGGCCGGCCCAATAAAGGCGGGCGGGCACCGCACTTTCCAGCAAGAGAGGTCCTGACATGATGTGGTGGTACGGCCACGGAATGAGCGGTTGGGGTTACGCCCTCATGACCGCCAGCATGGTGCTGTTCTGGGCATTGGTCATTTTCGGGGTGGTCGCCCTGGTCCGCTACCTCGGCCGCGGCGAGGGGCCGACGGCCAGCCGGCCCACCCCCGAGCAGGTGCTGGCCGAGCGATTCGCGCGCGGCGACATCGACGAGCAGGAGTACCACCGGCGTCTTGACGCGCTGCGTGACCGGCCCCGGCCGCTCGTCAAGCCCTGAGCTAGTCCGGTCCGAGGCCAGCCCGAATAGCTGGACTAGGGGCATCACAGGTCCCCCGGCGATCGGGTCGAAAGACCCTGCCGCCCGGTGTGGTCCCAGGGCAGCCTGGAGTGCGTTGCCCGCTTTGTGGGGCAGGGACGATGCCGACCCGCTCGTGGCGCCCCACACACTGCTGCTGGGAGGACCCTGATGGCTCACCTGTCCGAAATGCTCACCCTCGACCGCGACGAGTGCCTGCGGCTGTTGCGGACGGTGACCGTGGGGCGGATCGTGTACACCGAAGGCGCGCTGCCCGCGATCCAGCGGATGATCACTTCACCGTCGATGGCGGTGAAGTGATCATCCGGACGTCCAGCGGCGGAAAGCTCGCTGCCGCCGTCGGCGGCTCTGTGGTGGCCTTCGAGGCTGACGAGCTCGACACCGCAACGCGGAGCGGATGGAGCGTGGTCGTGGTCGGACACGCCGCTCTAATCCGCGACATCGACCGGCTGGTCAGAGTGGTGTCGACCGGGTTATCCACGCTCGCGTGCTGGGGCAGCAACTCCCGCAGCGTCGCACGGGTGTGCTCGGAGAGCTCGGGAAGGCTCAGGCCGTCACTCGCGCACGCGTCAGCGGCGAGCACCCCGACAGCTCCGGCGTTGCTGAGCACCACGACCCGCGAGCCGCCCGGGACGGGCTGCCAACACAGCACAGCGGTGGTCGCGACGAGCTCGGTCAGCGTGTCCACCGCGATGACACCCGCCTGGTGGTAAAGCGCATCACGGGTAGCCGCTGGCGGGGCCGCGGCGGCGGTGTGCGAGGCCGCGGCCGGCTGGGTCACCGCGGTGTTCCCGATGCGCAGGGCGATCACCGGTTTGCGCTGGGCGAGACGACGCGCGAGCCGGCTGAACTTGCGCGGGTTGCCGAAGGACTCCAGGTACAGCACGGCGACCTCGGTGGGGTCGTCTCCCAACCACCAGCGGAGCAGGTCATTGCCACTCACGTCGTACTTGTCACCCATCGACACCAAGGTCGATACCCCAAGACCCAGGTGGCCGAGCTGATCGAGCAGCGCGATCCCGGCCCCCCCGGACTGGGTGGCCACCCCCACCGGCCCGCTCGGCGCCGCCAGGTCGGAGAACGTCGCGTCCAGCCGCACCCGCGGGTCGGTGTTGTCCAGGCCGAGGCAGTTCGGCCCGACCAGCCGCAGGCCATGGCGGCGTACCGCGTCCAGCAGGCCGCGCCGCACCGGTTCGTCGCCAGTGAGCCCGGCCGTGATCACCAGCAGCGCCCGCACCCCCCGACGTCCGCAGTCCTCGGCCACACCCGGCACAGCCGCCGCCGGCACGCACACCACCGCAAGATCAGGAACCTCAGGCAGGGCCGCCACGCTCGCATAGGCCGGAACTCCGGCGATCTCCGTGGCATGCGGGTTGACCGCGAACAGTCGCCCGCCGAAGCCACCCTCGGCGATCCTGCGCAGGATCGCGTGCCCGATCGCACCGTCGCGTCGGCTCGCCCCGATGACCGCGACCACGCGGGGGCACAGCACCGACCGAAGGCTGGCGGCGTCGGCTCGCCGCTCGCGTTCGGTCACGGCGTCCAGATAGTGATCATCGGGATCGAGCTGCACGATCACGTGCTGGACACTGCCGTCATGGTCGACCGACACCGGGAGCCCGCAGTCGACGAAGACGCGCGTCATCCGGCCGTTCGGCGCCAACACCTCGGCCACGAACCGTCGCACGCCGCGGTCGCGGGCCAGCGACGCCAGATGCTCCAGCAGCAGTGTCCCCACTCCGCCTGCCTGCACGGCGTGATTCACCACCAACGCGACCTCGGCCGCAGCGGGATCGTCGAGCACGTCGTAGTGGGCCACTCCCACCAGCTCCGCACCGTCGAAGGCGCCCAGCGCCCCTCGGTGGGCGTCGTCCGCTGCGGTGAGCCGCGCGGTGAACGCGGCCAGACGAGCCGTTCCCAGGGTGAAGAACCGCAGGTACCGATCGTGTTCGGGCAATTGCTCGTGAAGGCGCAGCACCGATGCCGCATCGGAGCCAGCCAGCCTCCTGATCGAGACGATGCGACCGTCGGTCAACAGCGCCCGCATTCCCTGTGCCGTCATGGCCGTCCGATCACGCACCCGATTGTGTCCGTTGGAGGAGCTTGTTGGCGAGTGGCCGATCACCCGTGCCAGGCTGGTCGGGAACAACACGGGCGGTCATCCGCCGAGACCGGAGCGGCAATGTCAGAACGACCACCGTCGCGGCCCGGCGACACCACCCCGACCTCGGCTACTGCGGGGTTGTCCGGGCTGCGGTTGGATGAGCTGCTCAAGGAGGTCCAGGACCGCCTCACAGAGATCGTCCGGACGAGAGGACGACTGCAGGGACTGCTTGACGCCGTGCTCGCGGTGGCCGCTGGCTTGGAACTCGACTCCACCTTGCGACGTATCGTGCAAGCCGCGGTGGACCTGGTCGATGCCCGCTACGGCGCGTTGGGTGTACTCGGCCCGAACGAGGGGCTGTCCGAGTTCGTCCACGTGGGTATCAACTCCGAGGAGCGCGCTCGGATGGGGCACCTGCCCGAAGGGCGAGGTCTACTCGGACTGTTGATCAAGCACCCTCGGGTGATCCGGCTGCCCGACCTCGGTCAGCATCCGGCGTCAGTCGGGTTCCCGCCCAACCATCCGCCGATGAGCAGCTTCCTCGGCGCGCCCGTGCGGGTGCGTAACGAGGTGTTCGGCAACCTGTACCTGACTGAGAAGCGCGACGCCGCGGAGTTCACCTCCGACGACGAGGTGGTGCTGCAGGCGCTGGCCGCGGCGGCCGGTGTCGCGGTGGAAAACGCCCGGCTGTTCGAACAGGCCCGGATGCGGCAACGCTGGCTGGAGGCGTCCTCCGAGATCAGAGCGGAGCTGCTGGCCGGGGCGCCCACCGGGGATGCGCTGCGATTGGTCGCCCAGCGTGCGCTGGAGCTCTCGGCTGCCGACGGTGTGCTGATCCTGCTCGCCGACGAGGACAACCGGGATTCGCTCACCGTGCGCGGCGGTGCCGGTGAGCGAAGTGGATCTCTGATCGGATCAGCTATCGCTGCGACGGCTCCGGCCATCGAGGAGGTGTTCCGGTCCGGGATGACCATGCTGGTCCCAGACCTCGCTGCGGTCCTCGCGGCGACCTGGGTGAGCAGACCGACACGTTCGGGCCTGCCCTTGCCGTGCCGTTGCGCTCGGCTGCTGGCATCAGCGGCGTACTGCTGGCCGTCCGGGACAAGGGCACGACCCCGTTCGAGCCGCAGCAGGTGCCGGTGCTCGTCGCCTTCGCCGACCAGGCGGCGCTGGCCTTGGAGGCCGCCCAGGCGCAGCGGACCCAACGGCGGCTGGACGTGCTCGCCGATCGCGACCGGATCGCCCTGGACCTCCACGATCACGTGATCCAACGCCTGTACGCCTCCGGGATGAGCCTGCAAGGCACGTTGCGGCTGGTCAACGAACCCGATGCGCGAGCGCGGATCGAGAAGGTCGTCGAACAACTCGACGAGACGATCCGGGTCAAGCCGTAGCCTGCTCCCGTGTGGCAGGCGGCGGGCCGGTGAGATTCTGGGCGGCGGCCTCAGGCTGCCGAAAAGGGCATATCAGCGGACGCCGCCGAATGCAAGGGGCTATGAATATCACTTTCCCCAGGACGTCAGCCTCGTCGATCCGTGCGAGACTGGAACCTTCAGCGCGCCTGGCTCTGCCCGGACCTCGCACCCCCTTGCCGCTTCGTCACTGATGGATGAAGGCGCCGAGACCGATGACAGTCCGCCTGGTCGGCGGTAGCCGACGATGACGGTTTCCGCCCCGGCGCAACCGACCGGATCCGCGACCGGGATCGTGTCGGCCGCTATGTTGCCCGTCGCAGACATGCTGGGTGAGCTCGGCATCACCGCAGCCAGGGTCTGTCGGGCGACGAGGTCGAGCGGCGGCAGGCGCAGTACGGCCCGAATGCGGTGTCCTCGCATCGCGCCCGGTTGCTTCCGGTGCTCTGGCACCAGCTGCGGTCACCGCTGCTCGGGCTGTTGGTCGCCGCGGCGATCGCGTCCTACTTCGTCGGTGAGCGCAGTGGCGCCGTCATTATCGGTGTGATCGTCGCCCTGTCTGTCGGGCTCGGGTTCGTCAACGAGTACCGGGCCGAGAAGGCCGCCGAGGCGCTGCACTCCCAGATCAGCCACAAGACGGTGGTCATTCGTGATGGGCGACCGACCACGGTGGACGTCACCACCCTGGTGCCTGGCGATCTGATCGAGCTACGGCTCGGCGAGATCGTCCCGGCCGACATCCGGCTGATCGAGGTCACCGGCCTGGAGTGCGACGAGTCGGTCCTGACCGGTGAATCGCTGACCGTGGAGAAGAACACCTCACCAGTGTCGCCAGGGACGCCTCTGGCGGAGCTGTCCGGGTGCGCGCTGATGGGCACGGTGGTGCACGCTGGCAGCGCTCGCGGGATCGTGGTGGCCACTGGAGCTCGCACCGAGTTCGGCAAGATCGCCATCGGACTGAGTACGCACCAGATCGACACCGGGTTCCAGGTCGGGCTGCGCCGGTTCTCGATGCTGCTGGTGTACGTCGCCGGCACGCTGACCACGTCGATCTTTGTGATTAACGTAGCCTCGCCGCGGGGTCGCGGCGGATGCGCGCTCGCAAGGTACTGGTTAAACGCCTGGTCTGCATTGAGGACCTCGGCGACGTCGACGTTCTGTTCACCGACAAGACCGGCACCCTCACCCAGGCCGCATCGACTACGTGCGCGCCGTGCCGGCCGGTGACGATGGGTCCGACGCGGTGTTGCGATGGGGGCTGTTGTGCACCGAGAACACCGCGGCCGACGGGCCGGCCGTTGGCGGAAACCCGCTCGATCAGGCCTTGTGGCAGTCCCGAGCCGCCGCGGGCGAGCGAGCCGCCCTGGCCGGCTACCCGCGGCTTGCGGTGCTGCCGTTCGACCACGAGCGCCGGATGGTCTCGGTCCTCGTTCGTGACCCGACCGGCCAGTTGGTCTTGATCACCAAAGGGGCGCCGGAGACCATCCTCGACCGCTGTGTCGACGTGCCGGCAGCGGCGCGGGAAGCGCTGCAGGCGGAGTTCGCCGCCGGCAACCGGGTCGTCGCCGTGGCTACCCGCCCGGCCACCAGCACGCGTCGGCCAAGCGCTGAAGACGAGCGCGGCCTGCGCCTGGCGGGGCTGCTGGTTTTCCTGGACCCTCCCAAGCAGGACGCGGCCGAGGCGCTGCGCCGGTTGGCTGGCCTCGGCATCGCGGTGAAGGTCGTCACCGGCGACAACCCCGCGGTCGCGGTCAAGGTCTGCCGCGACCTTGGGCTGGTTGAGGGCGGCGCGCTGACCGGTGCCGATCTCGACACACTCGACGACTCCCAACTCGCCGCGGCGATCGCTCATACCACCGTGTTCGCTCGGGTGAGTCCCGAGGACAAGGCCCGTATCGTGCGCGCCCAACGGCGCAGCGGCGGTGGGGTCGCGTTCCTCGGCGACGGGGTCAACGACGCGCTCGCCCTACACGCGGCTGATGTGGGCATCTCGGTCGACTCGGCCACCGACGTCGCCAAAGATGCCGCCGACGTCATCCTGCTGGACAAGGACCTCAACGTGCTCGCCGATGGGGTCACCGAAGGCCGGCGGATCTTCGCCAACACCCTGAAGTACGTGCTGATGGGCACGTCCAGCAACTTCGGCACCATGTTCTCCGCCGCGGGTGCCTCGCCATTCCCACCGACACCGTCGATGACGAGCGGTTGCGCCTCCCCTCGCACTGGGACATCGCGTTCATCCGCCGCTTCATGATCTATTTCGGACCGCTGAGTTCGGTGTTCGACTTCGTCACCTTCGGTGTCATGCTGTGGGTCTTCCACTCCGGTCCAGCGCAGTTCCGTACCGGCTGGTTCGTCGAATCGCTGGCAACCCAGACCCTGGTGATCTTCGCGATCCGCACCCGCCGCATCCCCTTTTTCCGCAGCCACCCCAGCCTGCCACTGACCCTGGCCGCACTGGGCGTCGTCGCCGTGGGCACGCTGCTCCCCGCCACACCGCTGGCCCACTCCCTGGGCTTCCAACCGTTGCCGGCTGGGTTCTTCGCCGCGCTGGCCGGCATGGTCGTCTGCTACCTCGTCCTGATCGAGATCGGTAAACGGATCTTCTACGGTTCCGCTCCTGCCGCGCCGCCCACGCGACGGAACTACAGCCCACACCGCCATCTGCGCCGCCGCACCGCCTATTTCAGCACCGCCGCACACCTGCCGGGTCTGGCGTCCGGATCAGAGCCTCCACCGGGCCGCCACCGTCGTTCGCAGGTTTCGGAGTAGGGTGGAGCTATCGCTCCGGACTTCGGCGACATCGAATGCGTCGACAGGCTGCCCGAGACAAGCGAATTTCTCCGAGCATCATTAGTTGGTGCACATGCACAAACGGGGCTCAGGAGGCACCTCCCGGGCATCGAGTTGATCATCGAAGTCGGAACGCTCGACAGAGACGGGAGCCGAGGAACATGCCAACGACTGAGGTGAAACTTCCCTTCGTAACGCCGGGTACTGGCGAGCAGACTGACCTCATCTGTGCCGTGTGTCCGCACTCGTGGGACGCCCATGATTCCATCGGAATCAGGTACTGCTCCGCGACGGCCGCCGGCGAACTCGACCGCGGTTGTGTCTGCGTCGGCAAGAGCTGAAGCGATTTCCAGATTTGTTAATGACCAAGGCGTAGCAGGCTGTCATCATGAGAGATTTTAGCTACGCACCGCTCCCGGTGCGGCAAGACTATATCGCCGCTGCGATCGCCAAGTACGGCGTCAGCGCGTGTTTCCCTCGGATCCCGTCGGGGCAGGTGAATCAGTGGATTTCGACGGTTTCAAGAGACCGCAGTATTAAACGATTTCTTGAACGACAAGGTATACGGCGATCCGGTTTGGTCATACGCTGACAGCATGGGCCCGGCTATCTACTACGGACATACTCCTGAATTAAATGGGATTCTTCCTCCGTACAAGGGACCTCAGACCAGCGGTGAGGGCAGCATGACTAACCCGCCGCACTGGACCCACGTCTAGAACGGCAGTTGAGCGGCGACCCGGTCCCTGTCATCCTTGGGGGCCGGGTCATCATCTGCCGGGCGCCCCCGCTCGCTGGTTAGTAGTACCAGGGGAAGGGAGCCCAGTCGGGTGCTCGCTTCTCCAGGAAAGAGTCCCGGCCCTCGACCGCCTCGTCGGTCATGTACGCCAGCCGGGTCGCCTCACCGGCGAAGAGCTGTTGTCCGACCAGTCCGTCGTCGAGCAGGTTGAACGCGTACTTGAGCATTCGCTGCGCGGTGGGTGACTTGGCGTTGATCACTCCGGCCCATTCCAGCGCGGTCGACTCCAGTGCCGCGTGCGGCACCACCGCGTTGACCATGCCCATCTTGTGCGCGTCGGCCGCGCTGTAGTCACGCCCGAGGAAGAAGATCTCCCGGGCGAACTTCTGTCCGACCTGCCGGGCCAGATAGGCCGAGCCGAACCCGCCGTCGAAGGAGCCCACATCGGCGTCGGTCTGTTTGAACCGGGCGTGCTCGGCCGAGGCCAGGGTCAGGTCGCAGACCACGTGCAGGGAGTGCCCGCCGCCGGCCGCCCAGCCGGGAACCACGGCGATCACCACCTTGGGCATGAACCTGATCAGCCGCTGACACTCCAGGATGTGCAGCCTCCCCGCTCGCGCCGGGTCGATCGTGTCCGCTGTTTCGCCTGCCGCGTACTGGTAACCCGTGCGACCTCGGATCCGCTGGTCGCCTCCTGAGCAGAACGCCCAGCCGCCGTCACGCTGGGAGGGCCCGTTGCCGGTCAGCAGCACGCACCCGACGTCCGGGGTCATTCGGGCGTGATCCAGCGCTTGGTACAGCTCGTCCACCGTGGACGGCCGGAACGCGTTGCGGACGTCAGGCCGGTCGAAGGCGATCCGGACAGTGCCCTGCTGCAGGCAACGGTGGTAGGTGATGTCGGCGAAATCGAAACCCTCGACACTTCGCCACGCGGATGGGTCGAACAGCTCGGAGACGGCCACGGCCGAGAGCATACGAATACGGCATGCTGATCACTTGTGAACCCGTCCACCGCGCTGGCCACGGTACTGGTCGACGAGCTGGTGCGGTGCGGGGTACGCCACGCCGTGCTGTGCCCGGGGTCGCGCAGCGCGCCGTTGTCCTTCGCCCTGTATGCGGCCGAGCAAGCCGGCCGGCTGACCTTGCACGTCCGGATCGACGAGCGCTCCGCCGCGTTTCTGGGGCTGGGTCTGGCGCTGCGGTCCGGGGAGCCGGTGCCGGTGGTGTGCACGTCAGGCACGGCGGCAGCGAACCTGCACCCGGCGGTCTTGGAGGCCCACCACGCCGGGATTGCGCTGCTGGCGGTCACTGCCGACCGACCGTCCGAGCTGATCGGTACCGGGGCGAACCAGACGGTGCGCCAGGCCGGTCTGTTCGGCGCGGCGGTGCGCGCAGCGCCGTCGCTGGCGGCACCGTCGGACTGTGCGCAGCACACGCAGTGGCGCTCGGCGGTGGACCGGGCGGTCGCGGCTGCCCGGGGTGCTCTGAGTGGCGGGCCGGGGCCGGTCCATCTCAACGTGCCGTTTCGCGAGCCGCTCGTGCCCCCATCGAATCCTGGCGCGAATCCTGGCGCTGGGCCTGATTCTGGTCCGGAGATGTTGGAGGTCCTTCAAGGCCGTCCAACTGGCGCGCCCTGGACCGCGGTGTCGACCGGTTCACCGCTGCGCGTCGAGGTGGATCTCGACCTCGGCAGGCCCACGCTGGTGGTCGCCGGCCACGGCGCGCCACCGGCGCCACCCGGGTTGCCGTTGGTGGCTGAGCCCACCGCGCGCGACTGGCCGGACGCGTTGGCAGCCGGGCCGTGGTTGCTGGGCTCACCTATGCCCAATCGGTTGCGACCCGAGCAGGTACTGGTGCTTGGCCGCCCCACCCTGCACCGGCCGGTGCAGCGGCTGCTCGCAGATCCGACGGTGGCGGTCACCGTCCTCACCGACCGTCCGGAGTGGACGGATATCGCGGCCACCGCCGTCGCGGTGGGCACCGCGCTGCGCTGCATCGGTTCCCCTGATCCGAACTGGCTGCACGAGTGGCAGCAGGCTGATAAAAGGGCCGCCGAGGCGGTGAGCGCCACCATGGATGGCTACCCACAGGCGACCGGTCTCGGGGTGGCCCGGCGGCTGGTCGCCGCGCTGCCCACCGGGGCGCTGCTGCTGCTCGGTTCGTCCAACCCGATCCGGGACGTGTCGTTGGCCGCCCGGCCGCGGCGTGGTCTGACCGTGCTGGCCAACCGGGGCGTCGCCGGTATCGACGGGACGATCGCCACCGCGTTCGGGGCCGCGCTGGTGCACGGCGGGCCGGGCTACGCCCTGGTCGGCGACCTGACGTTCCTGCACGACTCGAACGGGCTGCTGGCCGGCCCGGACGAGGCCCGCCCCGACCTGACCGTGGTGGTCGCCAACGACGACGGTGGCGGCATCTTCGGGCTACTGGAGCAGGGCGCCCCGGAGCATGCCGGCGCTTTCGAACGGGTCTTCGGCACCCCGCACGGCACCGATCTGGCGGCCCTGTGCGCGGCGCATCATGTGTCGCACGTTCGGGTGCCGGCCGGCGAGTTGGCGGACGTTGTGTCCCCCGCTCGGGGCCTGCGGGTGGTGGAAGTGGCCACCGAACGGACCGGGCTGCGTGCGCTGCACGATCAAATCTGGACCGCGGTGGCGATGGCTACTGGTTCTATTGTCGATGACAGCACCTAAGGTCGGTATCGGGGAGGTGACCACATGCAGAAGCGGATTGTTTTGTTGCTGATCGGGCCGGTGCTGGCGGTGCTGCTGGTGCTGATCGCGCTGGAAATCCCGTGGCAGACCACGAAATCCGCGCCGGCCGCTGCCCCGCGCCCGCCGTCCGCCACACCGGCGCCGACTGCGCCGCCGGTGGTCGGTGCCGACGGCATCGGGGATCCCTACTTTCCGCGTGCCGGCAACGGCGGCTACGACGTCACCGCCTACGACATCGGAGTTCGCTACGACCCACCCACCGATCAGCTCGTGGGCCACACCACGATCACCGCCACGACCACCGAGAGCCTCTCCCGATTCGATCTGGACCTGAGATTGCCCGCCTCGGCTGTCACGGTGGATGACCGGCCGGCCGTGATCCATCAGGACGGTAGTGAGCTGCAAGTCACCCCGGCCGCACCCGTGCCGTCCGGAGCGCCGATGACGGTGCGGGTCGACTACGCCGGGATGCCATCGAGCGTCTCTGGCGGATCCGGGAAGCAATCGCCGTGGGTGCGTACCGTCGACGGCGCGGTCGCGGTGGGCGAACCGGATATCGCCGCCTGGTGGTATCCGTCCAACGACCACCCGTCGGACAAGGCGACTTTCACGATCACCGCCATCGTGCCCGCCGGCCTGCAGGTGATATCCAACGGGGCCCTGCTCGGTGGTCCGGAGCCGGCAGGGGCGGGCCTGCAGCAGTGGCGCTGGCAGGAGACCGAGCCGATGGCCACCTACCTGGCGTTCATCGCGATCGGCAACTACGACATCGTGCGCCGGGACACCCGCTTCGGTCTGTACCTGGCCGCCTACGACCAGGCACTCGACCCGGTGATCGCGGCCGCGGCACGGGCCTCGGTGGAACAGACGCCGCAGATCATCGAGTTCCTGTCCGGGATCTTCGGCCCATACCCGTTCCGCCAGCTCGGTGGGGTGGTCCCGGACGCCAACCTGGGCTTCGCGCTGGAGGATCAGACCCGCCCGGTATACGCGTCGACGTTCTTCGATGCCGGCCAGAACGTCACGGTGGTGGTACACGAGCTGGCCCACCAGTGGTTCGGGGACAGCGTCTCGGTGAGCCACTGGAGCGATATCTGGCTCAACGAAGGCTTCGCCACCTACGCCGAGTGGCTGTACACCGAACACAACGGTGGCCCCAGCACGCAGCAATCGGCAGCGCAGAGCTACGCCCGCCATCCCGCCGGCGACGAGTTCTGGCAGACCCCGCCGGGAGCTCCCGGCGCGCTCGGGGTGTTCAACAATGCCGTTTATTCGCGTGGCGGGATGGCGCTGCAGGCGATTCGAGACGCGGTAGGCGATCAGAACTTCTTCGCGGCGTTGCGCGCCTGGGCCACCGAGCGGGCCGGTGGCAACGGTTCAGTGCAGGACTTCCTGGCCCTGGTCAAGCATGTCTCCGGCAAGAACGTCGATGCGATCGCGCAGTCCTGGCTTTTCGCTCCAACCCGCCCGCCGGCGCCGCCGAGCTGAACAGCCTGATGAGTGCACGGTCAGGCACTCACGAGCCCTCCAGAGCGTCCCGGATCGGGACCAGCTTGGCGGCGGCTTCGGCGACCTCGGAGTCCGGGTCGGAGCCCGCGACGATTCCGCAGCCTGCGAACAACCGAGCGAACCGACCGACGACCTGGGCGCAGCGCAGCGCGATACCCAGCTCGCCGTCGCCCGCGGCATCCACCCAACCGACCGGGCCTGCGTAGCGTCCGCGGTCCATCGCCTCCAGCTCACCGATCGCGCTGACCGCGGCCAGGGTGGGGGTGCCTCCTACGGCGGCGGTGGGGTGCACAGCATCGGCCAGGGTGAGCAGCGGTGGTGCTGCGGGATGCAGTATCCCGCGCACCTCGGTGGCCAGATGCAGCACGTTGTGCAGTTCCAGCACGCTGGGTTCGGTGGGAACCGTCAGGTCGGTACAGAACGGCCGTAGCGCCTGGGCCAGTGAGTCGACCGCGTAGCAGTGTTCGTCGTGGTCTTTCGCCGAGGCGAGTAGCTCGATGGCCAACGCCCCGGCGTTGGCGCCGTCATGCGGCCAGGTGGTTCCGGCCAGTACCCGCGAGAGCACCTCGGTGCCGCGCCGCCGCAGCAGCAACTCCGGGGTCGCGCCGACCAGTTGGTCCACCGCGAACGTCCAGCATGACGGGTACCGGGCGGCCAACCCGCGTAGCAGGAACCGAGGATCCAGCGGCTCATCGGCGACCGCAAGCAAGTCGTGCGCGAGGACCACCTTCGCTGGTGCCGAGCCATCACGCATCCGCGATACCGCGCGCGCCACCGCGTCGCGCCACGCCTTCACCGGTAGCTCACCGTCGAAGTACCGCAGACCACGGGGTCGGGTCACCGGCACTACTGGCCCGGTCGCGAGACCGGTCTCGAACTCGGTGACCCAAGTCTGGTCGCCTCGCCGGCCTACCACCACCCGCGGCACCACCAGTACCGAGCTGCCCGGAGATTCGTCGAAGGCGAAGCTGGCGAAGGCAACCGGGCCGCTGCCGGGAAGCCCCACCTCGTCACGGTTGTCGAGCTGGGTGCAGAACGACTCCCACCAGTCCTGGGCGCGGGCGAAACGGTGCGGCCCTTCGGTGCACACCCGGGCCACCTCGCCCCAGGCCACCAGCCCTTCACCAGCACGGATCCAGGACAGCGCGCCGCGAGGGGAGGGCAACATGTGGAGCAGGTCGATGCCGCCGCCCGGCACCAGACGCGAGTGCACGACCAGCCGGTCGGTCAGCGGGGCAGTGGTCACATCACCAGCGTATTAGGGTCCGACGCCGGGGGCGTGTTGCGCGTCGATCCGCCATCGCAGCGGTCGCTAAGCTGCCAGCGATGACCGCTCTGGTTACCGGGCCCGCTACCGGGTCCCCACGGCAGACCCGCAACCGCCGGCGACGGCCGGTGTGGTGGGTGCTGCCTGCAGCTGCGGCTTTGCTGACCGGGCTCATCACGCTGGCGCTGGTCGGTGCGGCGCTCGATGACGCGGACATCGATGCCCGCACCGGGCACGCCACCGCCCAGGTGCTCGCGGTGACCCCGATACGGACCCTTGTGCAGTTCGCCACACCCGAAGGCAAGGTGTACCGCCCGGACGCGGGGCTCGCGTACCCGTCGGGGTTGCAAGCGGGGCAGCTGGTCCGGGTGGAATATGACAGCTCCGACCCCACGGCGCACTTGCGGGTCGCTGGGCGAACCTGGGTACAGGGCGTGGTTCCGGCATCGATCACGCTGCTGGCATTGTGGGTGGTGGTGGCTCCGGTCGGCTGGTGGTTTCGGCGGCGCCAAGGCCGCGCCGGGTAAGTAGGGCGTCTTGCGACACGGGCACCCGGCGTCGGGCATCAGGAGTTCGCCAGGAGTTCGGCGTAGGGACATGGTCACTTACCGCTACACCAGCCCGGGCCTGGCACGGTCGGCGGCATGCGCTTCGCGATCGTGACCGAGTCATTCCTGCCTGTTATCAACGGGGTCACCAACTCGGTGGTCCGAGTGGTAGGGCACCTGATCCGGTGCGGGCATCAAGCCCTGGTCATCGCCCCGTGGCCGTCTACCAGACCGACATCGCCGGGTTCGCTGACTCCTACGGGCTGGGCTTCGCTGCCCGCACCGCGTGGCGCTGGACCCGCCGGGTGCACAGCGGTGCTGACCGCACGCTCGCCCCGTCGAGCTCCGCGGCGCATGGGGTGCCCCGGGTGCATCGCTGGGGGCGCGGGGTGGATACCAGCCATTTCTGCCCATCTCGCCGGGATGATCGGCTCCGCGCTCAGCTAGCCCCGCACGGGGAGGTGCTCGTCGGCTTCGTCGGCCGGCTGGCGCCGGAGAAGAAGGTCATGCGGCTGTCCGCGCTGCAGGACGTCCCCGGCATCCGGCTCGTCGTGGTGGGGGATGGCCCGGATCGTCGCCGGCTGGCCAAGCAGCTGCCCGGCGCCGCCTTCCTGGGTTTCAAGACGGGTGCTGAGCTGGCGCAGGCGTACGCCAGCCTGGACGTCTTCGTCCATACCGGCCCCTTCGAGACGTTCTGTCAGGCGGTGCAGGAGGCGCTGGCCTCCGGGCTGCCGGTGATCGCCCCGGACGCCGGCGGTCCGCGGGATCTGGTCACCCACGGCGGCACCGGTTTCCTACTGCCCGAGACTGGCATGCCCGACGCTGATGAGGTCTTCGGCGACGCGCTGCGCGCCGCGGTCGCCACCCTGCTCGACGATCCAGTTCTCCGCACCCGGTGCGGTGCGGCGGCCCGGCGCGGCGTGTTGCACCGCACCTGGCCGGCCGTCTGCGACGAGCTGCTCGGGCACTATGCCGAGGTCGCCGGGCTGCCCGCGGACGCTCGGCTGGTGGCGTGATGCGCATCGTCCAGTTGGCGAATTTCTACGGTCCGCGGTCCGGCGGGCTGCGCACCGCCCTGCACCATTTGGGTGCCGGGTACGCCGCCGCCGGTCACGACGTTGTGCTGGTGGTGCCCGGACCGCGGCGCAGCGATGAGATGATGCCAACCGGGGTCCGGCGGATCCCGCTGCGCGCAGCGAAGATCCCGTACACCGGTGGGTACCGGGCGGTTGACTCGCGCCGTGGCACCGGGACGCCGCGCTGCGCGCTGAGCTGGCCCGGGGGGCCGATGCGCTGCTGGTGCACTGCGGGCGGCTGTCCCCGGAGAAGCACGTGGAGCGCTGCGTCGACACCGTCGCCGAACTGCACGAGTCGGGGCAGCGGGTCCGGCTGATCATCGCCGGTGACGGTCCGTGCCGGGCGGCTCTGCAGCGGCGCGCCGCCGGGCTGCCAGTCACCTTCCTGGGTTTCGTGCCCGAGCGCGGCGAGGTGGCCACGCTGCTCGCCACATCGGACTTGTCCCTCGCGCCGGGGCCGCACGAGACGTTCGGGTTGGCGGCGCTGGAGGCGTTGGCCTCGGGCACCCCGGTCGTGGTGTCCCGCTCCTCGGCGCTGCCCGAGATCATCCGCCCGTCCTGCGGCGCGGCCGTCGCAGATCACGCCCCGTCCTTCGCCGGCGCGGTCAGCCGCCTGCTCGCCGGACCCGAGCAGCCCCGACGGGCAGCAGCCCGAGCGCGCGCCGAAGACTTCCCCTGGCCCACCGCTGTAACCGGCATGCTCCAGGCCCTCCGGGCTCGTTGGTAGCTTTTCAACCGGCAGGGGTTCGCCAACTCGTTTTGGCGAGGCACGATTCCCGGCGTGGTGGAGGTCACTCGCCGTTCAGTAAGGGCGTCGGGGCCTAACCGTGAAGTGCGTTGATTCGTCCTGCGAGGTTGTGGATCGCAGCGGTGGACGCCTCCAATTCGTGGGCCGACTGGGTGAATAGATCCGCGTCGAGCTTGCGAGAGGAGGTCCCGGATCATCGGCCGCCGGTGGGAAGTGTTACCTCGCCCGGGTTGCCGGGCGCTCGGCGTAATGATTAATCGCGACGAAATTGTCAAACATAACTTGAATATTGTATGACCACGCGAATGGCCTAGTACGGTTATGGTTTCGTGATGGCTGCGTGCTCTCCGTCGACTGCCACGGCGTGGTCCCTGGCGCCTGGCTCTCGAACGCGAGTTGATTTCAAGGATCACGGCTGCGGCCGGGAGGCAGTAGAAGGCCCAGGTCGTGGTAACTGGATTACTTTGGTTTTCCGGGAAAGCAAGCCGGTTCAACGCACCCGGTCTTGCCGGTACGAGTCGTTCGACCAGTCAAGGCACTCTACGTCCCGGAGTCTTTGCACTCGGACCGCCACGGCGACCCCACGACTCGACCCCGACCTGCGCCACGGGAGCCGCGATCGCCGCTCGCCGGCTGGCCCGGTTCCCCCGGTTTGCAGCGGTTAAGGACGCCCGCACAGGGGCGTTGGCGGTACTTGAAGGACTCCCTACCGGGGTTGTGGGAGTGCTGGTCAACGGGTCGATATGTGCTCTGACCAGCGAGTACCCTCTCATCGCTTGCCAACATCTCGCGCTGTTTGGTGTCGTCCCGTGCCTCCAACGTGCCCCAGCGAAGATCATCTGACTCGCGCCAACGAATCCAAGCGGCCGGGAGTACGCCGGGTGGTGGTGGGGTCGAGGTGCGCACATGTGCGGAACTTGGCCGGACACCCACAGTCGAGCCGGTAGTCACCGTGGGGCAGCGTGCCCCGGACGGGGTGGGTGGCGCAGCACGCGGCGGTCCGCCGGATGCACCTTCCCGCTTGTGGTGCGGCTGTCCGTGCCCAGGTAGTTCGTCGTAGAGATCGTGGCGTCCGATGCAAGCCTCGCCGGGAAGTCGTGGCGCGCCGTGCAAGATCTCTTTTCAGCAGCGCCACCGCGCCATCGGCGTCCATAACTCGCAAGCGTGGTCCCTGCAATGGCACGCAACGGCACCGCACGCCGGGCGTGATCGCCCGCACGCGGCAGGCCGCACTGGCGCAGAGCTAGCCTGGAGCCACCTCCTCACCGAGGCGTTCCGCCCCGGGGCGACCGCCCCGGGGCACCGGTGGGAGGACCGGTGAGGAGTGGTGGTGTGTGACGAGTGTCGAGGATGCGCGAACTATTGGCGCGCGGGTGCGGCAGATCCGCCATGCCCGGGGCAAGTCGCTAAGGGTGATCGCCGGGCTCACCGGAATGAGCACCACGCACCTGTGGAGAATCGAGCACGGTGAGCGGGCCCTAGACCTTTCGGAGATCGCGGCCCTGGCCGACGCGCTCCAGATCGCCCCCTCGGAGCTGATCAAGCTGCCGATTCCCGCACCAGCCAACGGGGACACCGACTCCGCAATCAAGGCGGTGCGGCGTGCGCTGAGGGCGGTCAGCCACGGCCGACCCCGCGGTCAAATTGTGCCTGTGGAGACGCTGCGGGCGCGGGTCATGGCGGTGGTGGCCGCTCACACCCGATGCGACCAGGAACACCAGGTCGGTGCTGCGCTCCCGGCCCTCATCGCTGATCTGCATACCAGCATCGTGGCCGGTCGGGACGTCCCCGAGTTGCTCGATCTCGCGGTGTTTTTGCATGTCGGAGCCACCACCGGGTGGTTACGGGTTGCGGGTGCCGAGGTTGATCTGCGGGAACAAGCCGTGCTCCTGGGCAGGCACGCGGCACAGGAACGCGATACACCGACCGCACTAGCACTCGCCACCTGGGGTGGCCTGCACGTGATGCTTATCGACGGCGCGACTGACCTCGCCGTGGCGGAGCTGGACGCGACAACCGTGCCAACGAACACTCCGGAGTCGATGCAGTTGGCAGGCATGCTGGCCCTGTCGCGGTCGTTGGTGGCAGCCGCAGACAACCGGGCCGCTGACGTGGCGGCGCCGTTGGAACTGGCCGGTGAGTTTGCGGAGCGCACCGGGGAAGGCAACGCCTACTGGATGGGGTTTGGTCCCACGAACGTGGGTTGCTGGCGCATGGCCGCAGCGGTGGAAATCGGAGATCACGAGCGTGTTGTGGCTATCGCGGAAGGACTGCATCCGGAGCGTCACCCGCACCGGGGAAGCCAGGCCCAGTACTGGGTGCATTACGGGCGGGCGCTGTCCAGATTGCGGGGTCGCCGCGACGATGCGGTGCGGGCGTTGCGCCGGGCCGAGCTGATCTCGCCGCATCAGGTGCAACGTGACCCGCTCGCGCGGGACATCCTCAGTGAACTGCTCGCCCGCACGCCCCGTGACTCGCCGGTCGGGCGGGAGTTGAGGAGGATGGCCGCACGCGCGGGTCTTCCGATGTAGCCCATCTGGTGGTCTGTTCCTGCTCAGGAACATAACGACCTTGATTTCACTCACTCTCGTCAACCGTGATCAACGCCGCCACCGACGTACCCGCGACCTCTCCCGATGGGCCTTGCCTCACCCCTGGGGAGGCGTTGGCCAAGCTGTTTTTGGCCAACGCCGACAAGGGCCGAAATGCGGAAAATGATGTGTTCGTGGAAGAGCTGTTGAAACGGAGGCGGGTAATCCAGGCGTTAGTCAACCCCGGCGAATGAACGTCGACCAGCCCGGACCGGTTCGCGGTAAGCGTGACCCGAATCGCCGGTTTATCGATGTGCATTGCTCGGTGCACGGTGGTCCGCGAGGGTTCACAAATTTGGTGGTCACCAAACGCGACGGACTCATTGAAATGGACCCGCACGTCACCGGTCAGTGCGTGATCATCTTCGATGAGAAGGCCGCCGCAGAATTGCTCGACACCATCGGGGAATGGCTCGGATGATCCGCTGGGGTTTGAGCGGGTTCGACTGGCGCGACCACGCCATCAACGAAAGCCGCCAAGACTCGACCGGTGTACTCACCGCCGAATGCGGGCACCGGCTGCGGGCCGTTACCCCGCTGCGCGCGGTGCCGTGCGGAACGTTATGCCAGTCCTGCGCACGCGCCACGAGGGTCACCGGACCGACCGCCCTAATGCCCCCGGTCCGGTCGTCAGCAGAGCTAACTCCTGGCGGCCGAACCGGTACCAACCAATTGAATACCCGGCCCGGGTCCGCGTCGTGCGGTTGAGCCCAACCCCGTAGCTCCCCGGCGCGGCCCGGCCCATCATCGCCAGACGGAAATCGGCGTCTTCGATGATGGGCGTTAGCCTGGCGTTACCTCCTCACCGATGCCCCGGGGTCGCTCCCGGGGCATCGGTGAGGAGCCGGTGAGGAGGAGAGGGGTTCGCATGACCGTTAACGCGTGCATTCCGTTCGGGCTGGTGGTGGCCGCTCGGGAGCCGATCGCGGTGGATGAGGTGGATCTGGGCGCCTTGGTCTATAACCCGCAGCGGCAGATCATGCTGGTGCGTGATGGTGATACCGGCATCGTGGTGCCGTGGTGCAAACACTCGACCGGCAAGACGAACACGGACAGCAACACCGATGGCAAGGGCGGCCGGGAAACTGACGAGGACTACACCGAGGACTGACGTAGTGGGTGGCTCGGTGCTGGTGTTGACCCGACGGATGGACCCGACCGCCGATGTGGTGGTCGAGGAGCTGAACCGCCGGGCCATCCCGGTGATCCGCTTCGACCTGGGTGAAGTGGTGGTGGCTGCTGAGTTGGTCGGCACGCGTTGGGTCGGTCAACTGCGGGCCGGGAGCCGATGCGCGCGGCTGGAGGACACGGTGGGCGTCTACTACCGGCGGCCTTCTGCACCCACCGCACCGCCGGGCACAGACCCACAGATCGGCGCGTGGATCGAGGCTGAGGCGCGGTGGGGACTGCGGGGGCTGCTGGTCGCCCTGCCGCGACGGCTGTGGGTCAACTGGCCACCCGCCGTGCATGCCGCCGAGCACAAACCATGGCAGCTCGTCGAGGCTGCCGCCGCCGGGCTGCGGGTGCCCCGCACAATCATCACCAACGATCCCGACTCGGCCGCCGGTTTCGCCAGCGCCGCCGCCCCGGTGCTGTACAAGGCATTCCGCGCCGAACCGGTGCGCCTCGATGGGAAGACTCACCTGGTGTACGCCACCCCGGTCGATGTGCAGCAGTGCCGCAGCGACACCATCCGGGTAGCGCCGGTGATGCTGCAAACCCAGATTGATAAGGCGTTCGACGCGGGGGTGACCTGCGTGGACGGGCACGTTTTCGCGGTCGCTCCGCGCGGGGTGGACGGGGTGGTCCCGCTGGATTGGCGGATCGATCACGCCGCGAACCAGTGGCAGACCGTCACCGTGCCCGAACAGGTGCGCGTCGGGCTGCTGGAGTTGCTGGACCGTCTGGGTTTGCGTTTCGCCGCCTGCGATTTCTCGGTTGATCACTGCGGGGTGTGGTGGCATCTGGAGGTCAACCCGGCGGGGCAATGGGCCTGGGATCACCCGCTGCGCGACGCCATCGCCTCGGCCATCGCCGACGCCCTCACTGGGGAGACGACACCGTGACCACCCACCGCACCACCACCGAGGACCTGCGCGCCACCCTGGTCGACCACTTGACCCGCGCGGGGTTGCTCACCGACCCGGCGTGGCGTGAGGTCTTCGCCACGGTGCCCCGGGAGGTCTTCGTGCCCTACTTCTTCATCCCGTGGGCGGGTCGGCCTGGCTGGCGGCTGGTCGAGGGCGACGACGTGTGGCGCCACGGCGTCTACGCCGATGATGCGCTGGTCACCCAGCTCAACGGCGACGATGACGCCGCTGCGGCCGCGCGCTGGGGGCAGACCGTGGAAGGCCGGCCCACCTCGTCCAGCTCCGCGCCGGGCCTGATGGCCGCCATGTTGCACAGCCTGGACGTGGCGCCGGGCATGACCGTGTTGGAGGTCGGCACCGGCAGCGGCTACAACGCCGCCCTACTCGCGGCGCGCCTGGGCGATGAGGCCATCACCAGCATCGAGTTGGCCCCCGCTCTTGCCGAGCGGGCGAGCGTCGCCCTGGCCACCACAGGATACCGGCCCACCCTCGTCACCGGCGACGGCTCGGCCGGATACTCGCCCAACGCGCGGTATGACCGAGTGATCGCCACCGTGGCGTTGCCCCGGGTGCCGGTCGGGTATCTGGAGCAGACCCACCCCGGGGCGCTGATCCTCATCCCGCTGAGCTTCGCCGGCCGCGGCGGGCTGATGGCTCTGCTGCGCCGCGATGAGACCGGCGGGGCGAGCGGAGCGTTTCTGGCCCAGTACGGCGGGTTCATGGCCGTGCGCAGCGTCGCCGAGCCCGCCACCCCGAAAATCCGCCCGCACCTGTTGGACACCGCATATCCAACCCAAGTACCGCCGGGTGCGCTCACCGACGCCCACCCGGCCGCGTTCTACCTCTCTCTGTGCTGCCCCTGCCCGTACAAGACGCTGGGCTTCACTCCCGACGACAACAGCACCGGTCTGCAAACCTGGGGCCAGGGAGCCGACGGGTCCACCTTCGCCCTCACCACCATCGACGGCACCACCCACGTCACCGCCGATGGCCCGCTGTGGGACACCCTCGAAACCGCCTACGCCCAATGGCGAGCACTAGGACAACCCAACCGCGACCGCTTCGGCGTCACCGCAACCCAAG
>QHBZ01000067.1:0-724 GCA_003244055.1 Pseudonocardiales bacterium
GAGGGCTCTAAGTTGCTGACCTGTGGTGAGGCAGACAACCCGAGCGAGGCAGACCGGCACCACGACCCCGAGAACAGCCCCTATCAGCGCCCGGGTGGATACCCCTGCCTGCCTCGCGCGCTCAGTGACCAGAAGGGCGCCAACACGTGACCGACCACTACGAGTGAGGTGGCTGCCTGTCAACGGGCGCTGGCCCAAGTCGAAACGGATCACCGGGACGGCCCTGCGGTTCAGCTCAGACGTCATCATATTTATAGGAAGTCCCAAGTTCTTAACTCGGCTCCTATGCTCGCGCTACTACCATAGCCTTGAATGAACTGCAAGGGACGGCCTGCGAACAGTCCGTGTCCTTCATCACACCAGTAGTCACGTCCTCGAGACGGAGACACCCCATGACCGCCCCAGAAATATCTACCATCCACTGGCGCACCAGTAGCTTCAGCGGCAACAACGGAACCTGCGTCGAGGTCGCCGCTTTGCCCGATGGACACATCGCCATGCGCAACAGCACACATCGCGACGATGGAACGATCCTGTTCACCCACGCCGAGCTGAACGCCTGGATCAGCGGCGTCAAGGACGGTGAGTTCGACGACCTGGCCTCGTAAGTGCGCAACATCATTAGGCCGTTGACGCAGCGGTTGCCAGTCGTCGATGCGATGCCCACGGCGAGGAGACTGGCCCCACACGTGGGACCTTTGAAGAGGCCCCTATAAGACGATGC
>QHBZ01000067.1:814-4491 GCA_003244055.1 Pseudonocardiales bacterium
ATCCGGCGGTCATCGGACCAACGTTGACGGTGGCCGCTGGTCAGGCAACGACGGCGCCACCGGCGCGGCACTCCACTCGGGTGGGAAGCGGAATGGTTCCAGGCTATGAAGTTGTGCCCCGTGAGCGCGGTGCCCTTACCGGGGTGGTGACACTCTCCCGGGTTCGCCGCTCGGAGCGTGCAGCGGGGGAAAGTTTGGTGTGGCCGGTGTCCCTTCGACATCTCGGGTCGGGGGCGCGGACGTTCACCGGATCATCGGCCACATGACGGCTACTCAGCCCTCGTGGGTGCGGTGGCGGTGGTGGTGCCGTTGATGACGGCGGCGGCGAGGTCGGCGAGCCGCTGCCCGTGCTTGCGGGCGTGACCGCGGAGCAGGGTAAGGCCGTGCCGGGGTCGATGCCGTGGCGTTCGGCGAGGATGCCCTTGGCTTGCTCGCCGATCACGCGGCTGTCCAGCGCGGTCTGCAGATGGTCGACGAGGCTATCGTGCTGGTGCAGGGCTCGTTCCTGGATCAGGCCGATGGTGGCCACGTCGGCCAGGGCTCGGCCGATCTGGGTGACCGCGGGGGCCAGGCATTCGGGTCGGTGTGGAACAGGTTCAGCGCCCCGATGACCTGGGAGCGCAGCCGCATCGGCAGGGCGTGCACGGTCCGGAACCCGGACTCGGTGGCCGCGGGAGCGAACCGGGGCCACCTGTCCCCGGCCACGCGCAGGTCGGGGTGGCTGACCGGCGCGCTGGTGCGGTAGGCATCCAGGCAGGGCCCGTCATGGTTTTGCAGCTGGAACAGCTCCAGCAGGTGGATGTTCTCGGCGGACGACGCCATCACCCGCAGCCGGTCGCAGGAGTCGCCCAGCAGCAGCCCGGCCGCGGATACGTCGAGCAGCTCCACACAGCGATCCACCAGCACGTGCAGGAACTCGACCACGTCGAAGTCGTCGACCAACGTGTCGGCGAGCTCGACGAACGTGCGGGCCAATCGGTCATCGGCCCCTCATGCGGTATGGGGATCAAACCGGTCTCGACGGGCGACGACGATCGGCCGCGAGCTCGGACAGCGGGCGGCCCTCGGCGAACGCCCGCGTCCGCAGCCTGCTAAACGCCTCCTCAATCCCCACACCGAGCTGCACTGAGATCATGCCGGTGACCTGGTGGATTTCGGGCCGGCTTTCCGAGAGCCACTGACTCACCGGGTAGCCGTCTTGGGAGCCGATGCCGGCTTGTTCGTCGAGCACCAGCCGCAGGGCGAACTCGGCGAACACCCACGCCTCAGCCAGATCCTCGGCCGGCAGTTGGCCCGGCTGGTTCGACGACAGCATGAACACCCCGGCCCGGATGGCACCCAACCGCAGCGGCAACGCGACCAGCGCCCGGGCCCCGGCCTCGACCGCAGCCGGGCGAACGGCCAACGAGCCTGCGACTCGGCGCAATCCAGCTCGCCCACCAGCACCGACAGGCCTCGTAGTCGGCAGCGGGCCAGGCGATGCATTGTGCCATGTCGAATAGGGAGGTCAGCCCGAAATAGGGTTGGCGCCGGTCCTCAACCGGGATGAGCCGGGTGTAGGCCTGTTGGTCGCGCGGGTAGTCGCTGTCCACGCGCTGGACGGCGAGGAACGACGCGGAATGGCCGGGTATGTACGGGTCCAGGGTCGACGGCTGATCCTGCACTTCTTCCGGCTACGCTGACCAGCACCCCCACGCGCCGAGCCGCTCCACTGATGTTCGGTAAACGGGACACCGTGGGTGTGCTGATGGCCCTGTCGTTATCGAGCTCCGGCTTCAGCGTGCGCGCCGAACCCGGAGCTCACCAGGCCTTGGTGGGTGTGCATTGGGTCTGCTGGTGCGGCGGATCCGCGCTCGTCGAGCTCTCGCAGCTGTGAGTCCAGGTAGGCGGTCAACCGGGCGCGGTAGTCGCGCTCGAACGTGCGCAGTTCATTGATCTTCTTCTCCAGGACGCCCTGGCCCCGGAGAGCAGCTGCTCGGAGGTGGCGCGAGCCGCGCTGAGCATCCCGGCCGCTTCGGCCTTGGCCTCACCGGTCAACCGGTCAGCCATCTCCTGGGCCAAGCCCAGCACCCTGGCGGCCCGGACATTGTGATCACCGCCTGGCGAGGTCAGTTCCCTCAATGGCGGCGGCACCGGGACCATCACCGGCCCAAGCTGCTCCGGAGGACGAAGGTCACCTGCGGTGTCGAGCGGCGCAGCGAGCTGCTGCTCGGCGGGCGACTCCACCCGGTTACGGAGGTCAGTGTTCTCCTGGATCAACCGAGCCAGCTCGGCCTCAACTAAATCGAGGAAGGCGTCCACCTCGTCCTCGTCGTAGCCCCGCTTGCCCAGCGGCGGCTTACTGAACGCGACGTTGGCAACGTCAGCGGGCATCAACGGCACCGGATCACCTCACGCACTCCTCACCCGACGCCTTGGCCCGGTGTATCGATCTAGTCTGTCAACCCCTGAGACCGACGGGTCGCTACGGTCTCGGATCCACCACTCATCGCATCCCTGTGACCCCACGAGCAACGGAAACCCTAATGGACACCTTCTGCTTGTCTCCCCCGTGGTGATGTCTGCCCGCGCGGTGAACGTACGCTGCCTCAACCTCATTCGGAGGACGAGTGACCGGCGTCATGATCGACGTCGAACCACCGAAACTGAGCTTCTGCCGGCGTCGCGGGTCGAGGGTGGGTGTGCCGCACTTGTCGCGGTCGACCTCCCTCTTCCCGGTGTGCGCCGTGATCACCTGCCGCGGCACCGTGGGCTGCGGGGTTGTGGCTGGCGCCGGGGGGCGCCGGGGAGCTGCTGGCGGCGTGTGCCGGTTCATGTCGCGCGGGGGCCGCCAGCGAAAGGCCTGCTCGCGGACCCCACACCGCGACCGCCCGTCCTGCGTCACCTGCTGACCGATCCGCCGGGCATGCCGGTACGAGATGGTGCTGGTTCCCGTCGAGGTCAGTGCCGTCGAGGTCAGTGCCTGGGCCTGGTGGTTCGAACACCGCGGCCGGAACCGGCGCGACGGCCAGCAGATGGTGTTTGCCGGGGTGATCAACCCGTTGCGGGTCAGCCCCGGTGGCCGGGACCTCGACGTTGATTCGCTCGCCGCGCAACTGCTCATAAATCGGCGTCTGGCCCATAGCGCGGACACCGTAGAGGCGGGTCTGCCGAGGGCAGCATCAACGGGGTGTGCACAGGCTGTGGGTAGCTACGAGATTGTGTGCACAGGCTGTGGATGGGTGCGGACGACCGCGAATCCGACGATCCGCCCGACCAACGCCACGAGCGCACGCCCCCCGAGCGGGGACCTAACAACCCGCTTCTGTATCTCGTTGTGACCACCCGGACCGAGAGACCCCACTCGTCGGGTGTGATATTTCCACGAAAGGACTGTCGTAGTCGATTCTGCCGACACAGGGCGAAGTCCGCGGCGGCGGCCCCAGCGGGCAACACCGCACTGACGAGCAAGGTAGCCACATCACCCCAGGCTGTGGGCAGGGCTTTAGGGCTGATGGCGGGCCTGACACTCCGCGTTTCCTGGGGCGACCAGCGGCTCGCCCGATGCCTCGGCGTAGCGCCAAGGTGAGGCCTCCAGCGCCCTCCGCGTTGGATCGCCGGTTCCCGACTGGGGCGCGGTCAGCGTCAATGTCTTCAATGTCAGCCGCGTCGGGGCTAGCCGCAAAGCCATGTAGTTA
>QHBZ01000068.1 GCA_003244055.1 Pseudonocardiales bacterium
CGTGCACCCGCTGGGCCCGGTGGCCGGTGGCGAGGCCGCGATCTTGGTTGCGGTCCTCGCGGTGACCGCTGTGCTGGTGTCAGTGGCGCCTGCGCGCCCGGCCAGCACCGAGCTCGCGGCGCCTCCCGCGGTGACCGGTCTCGTGGTGCCGGCGGGAACGCTGGCCGGCCAGCTCACCGTGATCGCCACCGCGAGTACCGGGCAACTCGTGGTCCGGATGACCACCCCCGGCCGCGATGACCTCGGCTCCGACAACGGACCCAGCGATCCCTCCACGAACAACAATCCGACCTACCGGGTGTCGGGCAGCGTCACCCCCGACGGGCAAGATGCCCGCACCCTGACGTTGCGGGGATGCGGCGCCGGCTGCTTTAGCACCCCCGTGGCCTGGCGGGCCGGACTCAACCACCTCCGGTTGACCATCGCCGCTGCGCCGTGGCACGGGGGCGTCGCCGACTTGGACATCCCCTGGCCACCCCACACAGACTCCCACCTGCTACCCAACACGCTCACCGCCATGCGCACGGTCGCTCACCTAGTCATCCACGAGGCGGTCACCAGCGACTACGCCGGCTACCCAGGCACCGAACAACCGTTATCTCTCAGCGGGGCGGATTTCCTCGCCACAGAACCGTATGGCAACGGTGGCGTTACCCCCGTCGTATTGGCCACGACCGACGGCGAAACCGAGATCGGACTCGCATTCCCACAAGGACTGGTCATCCGCATGTTCATCGGGACCGACGACCGAATCCTGCGCGAGGAATACATCACCCCCAACCACCTGATCACCCGCACATTCGAATACCCGCCCTGATGACCCGCCATGCTGGGGTGACGGTGGCACCGCCCAAACCGGCGGCATCGGAGGCCCGAATCCACGAAGTCAACCCCGCCACCGCGAGTCCTCGGCTCGCAGCACGCGGAACTCCTCCCGGAGCCCGGCGATCTGCCGGTCGAGTTCGACGCCCTGCCCGGCCATCCCCCGTCTTCGACGTAGTGATCGTCGGGCTTATCCGTCTGCGGCCGTCTGGCGGCTCGGCAACGTCCCCGCTAGGGAAGCCGGGCGTCATCGACGACGAGGAGCCTAGCGATGTTCCAGCGATCCAGCCGCTGGTCGCGGCGGGTGCCGGGGTTGTGGCGCTGGCCACGGTGCTCGGCGCATGGTTGGCACGGTGGAGCCCAGGGCAGCAGGAGGTCTGGTTCGGGGCCGCGGCAGGCTCGCTTCTGGTGATCGCCGGGCTGCATCTGCTTCCCGATGCGTGGGCCGAGGCCCGAGACGCGCGACTGTGGCCGTGGTTAGTGCCCGCCGTCGCGGTCGTCTCGTTCGTGGTGGCGTCGCTGATCGCTCGGTTCGGGTGCACCTGCGAGGGGGATGAAGAACACGCCAGCGGCGTGGGTACCGCGGGTGCGCTGGCGGCCCACCGGTTCTTGGAGGGGGCGGCGTTGGCGCTGACCGGCTCGGTCGCGGTCGCGTTGGCCGTGCACGCGTTCGGTGAGGGGCTGGCCGTGGGTGCACTGCTCAGCGACAGATCACGCCTCCGGCTGGCTGACTGTGATGGGCGTGGGTCCCCTCGTCGGCGCCGCGGTCTCCAGCGCCTATCGACTGCCCGAGGCGGCGGGACCGCTGTTGGTCTCCGTCGCCGCCGGGATCCTCGCCCAGGCCGCCCGGATCAGCCTGCGGGTCGCCTTCCACCATGTGCGGCCCGGTGCGTTCCTGGTCTCTCGTCCCGCGGTGGTCGTGGTCGTGGCCGCCGTAGTCACCGCGCTAGCCGTGTACGCCACTGGCTGATACGACGCACCTGCCGGGCTGTCGATGGGCCTGGCCGGCTCCAGGCGGCGCAGCGCGGGATACATAGCCCCGGCATTTGTGCGCAAGGAGTCCCGGTGACCTTCGAGCACCTCTGACCGCACGGGTCAGCGACGCTACCAATGAGGTTTCCCCGTGCTCATGGCGAGTGAGGGTGCGGCGAGGGCGATGGTGCCGCAGGCGGCTTGTGCGACGATGAGGTGGGTTCCGTGGAGGATGCGGTCGTAGTAGCCGGCGTGGGCCGGGCTGCCCGGTGGCCACTGATCGAGGAAGCTGTTCCTCCAGTCGAAGGGCAGTGCGAGGCCACCGTGCACGATCCCGACCCGCTGCCCCGCGACCTCGATGGTGAGGTGGCGGGGCAGCCGGG
>QHBZ01000069.1 GCA_003244055.1 Pseudonocardiales bacterium
CGCCGTGGTGGCCTACGACCCGGGCTGGGGCTTTGAGATCGCTCATATCGTCCGCGACGGCCTGCGCCGGATGTACGGTGACGATGCCGCGCGGGATCCGAACGTCTTTTACTACATCACCATCTACAACGAGCCCTACCGGCAGCCAGCGGAGCCCCCGGACCTCGACGTCGAGGCCTTGCTGCGCGGTCTGTACCGGTACGCACCGGCCCCGGATGCTGGGAAGCCGGCGGTGCAGCTCGCCGCTTCGGGAGTGGCGTTGCCCTGGGCGCTGCGGGCTCAGGAGATGCTGGCCCACGAGTGGGGCGTGGCTGCCGACGTATGGTCGGCGACATCGTGGACAGAGCTGCGTCGCGAGGCCGTCGAGGTCGACCGGCACAACCTGCTGCATCCCGAGGCAGAACCCCGGGTGCCGCACGTGACGCGGGTGTTGCAAGACGCAGCAGGACCTCTGGTCGCCGTGTCGGACTGGATGCGCGCCGTGCCCGACCTCATCCGTCCCTGGGTGCCCACCGACCTGATCACTCTGGGCACCGACGGCTTCGGCTTTTCCGACACCCGCCCGGCGGCGCGGCGACACTTCCTGATCGATGCCGAATCGATCACCGTAGCCGCGCTGGCTGCACTGGCCCGTCGCGGCGCGGTAGACCAGTCCGTTGTCGCCAAAGCGGCCCACCAGTACCGCATCGACGACCCCCAATCCGCCGGCCCCCAAACCTCCGACCCCGGGGTCGCCTAGCAGTCCCGAGAGAGCGACGCGTCGAGGGCCGCCGAGCAGCCCGCTAGGTGGTGAGGCGCGCGGCCATCTCCCAGACCACCGCGGCTGCCGTGCGATGCTGGCTCCATGACCATCCAGGCGGCCGGCCCCCACCCGCTGTCGGTCAGCACATTGCGCAGGCTGGCACGGGCATCAGGTGGGCTCGCCACGGCCAGCGTGGCCGAGATGGAACGGCGTTATCCCTGGTTCCGGCGGCTTTCGGCGGACCAGCGGGCAGGAGTCCTGCTGGTCACCCAAGCCAGCGTGGCGAACTTCGTCGAGTGGCTCAAGGATCCGCAGCACTCGATCAAGCTCACCATCGATGCGTTTCGCACCGCCCCGAGAGATCTCACCCACTGGGTCAGCCTGCGCCAAACCGTCGAGCTGGTCCGGGTCGCCGCCCTGGTGTTCGAGCAGCAGCTACCCGACCTCGCCGCCGACGACGCCGAACGGACGGTGCTCACCGAGGCATCGTTGCGGTACAGCCGGGAGGTCGCCTTTGCCGCGGCCAGCACCTATGCCGGCGCAGCCGAGGCCCGGGGCGCCTGGGACGCCCGGCTGGAAGCGCTGGTGGTGGACGGCATCATGCGTGGCGACGGTGAGGAGTCGCTGCTGTCCCGCGCTGCGGCGCTGGGTTTGGAGCCTGCTGCGCCGGCGACGGTCCTGGTCGGCAATCCACCTCCGGAAGAACCGCCGGAGGTGCTCGCCGACATCCGCGGCAGCGCCATTCGCACCGGTCGCGGAATGCTTGTCGGGGTGCAGGGATCCCGCCTGGTGCTGGTCGTCAGTGGCCGCCCCGGCTCGCCTGAAGACCCCCATTGGATGATCGATGCCTTCGGCGAAGGGCCGGTGGTCATCGGGCCGACGGTCCCGTCTCTGGCCGAGGCACACCGAAGCGCCGCAGACGCCTTATCCGGGCTGCGCGCCGTGGCGGCGTGGCCCACAGCACCGCGCCCGGTGCCGGCAGCCGAGTTACTTCCCGAGCGGGCGCTTGCCGGCGATCCGGAGGCTGAGCGGCTGCTGGTAGACCAGGTGATGCGCCCGCTGGCCGCGGCCAGCGGTGGACTGGTCGAGACGCTCGACGCGTTCTTCGACGCCGGCGGAGTACTGGAAGCTTGCGCCCGGCGGTTGTTCGTGCACCCCAACACGGTTCGCTACCGGTTGCGCCGGATCGCCGACATCACTGGGCGAGTGCCCGGCGATCCGCGGGATGGGCTGGTGCTGCGAGTGGGCATGGCGGTCGGCCGGCTGGCCCGTTCCCGCGGCTTGTGGTGACGGGTCTTTGTAGGTAGTCCACAAGAATGTGTCCATGGACTTCGTGAACCACAGCATCACGGCGATGGCCGGGCAGGGTGTTCAGTGAGCACAATGATTGCGCTGCTCGCACCCGGACAGGGTGCCCAGTCCCCTGGCATGCTGGCGCCCTGGCTCGAGCTACCCGGCGCGGAAGATCGGATCGCGGCGTGGTCGGAGACCATCGGGCTGGATCTACGGTGGCTGGGTACCACGGCGAATGCCGACGAGATCAAGGACACCGCGGCGACTCAGCCGCTGGTCGTCGCGCTGTCGCTGCTGGCGGCCGAGGAGTTGGTGCGGCGGCTGGACCTGCCGACCGACGCCCCGGTGGCCGGACACTCAGTCGGTGAACTTGCCGCGGCAGCCGTCGCCGGAGTGCTCACCGCGGACGAGGCGGTCGCCTTGGCGGCCGTCCGGGGCCAGGAGATGGCCCGGGCGTGCGCGCTGGCGCCGACCGGGATGTCCGCCGTTCTCGGGGGCGACCCCGATGACGTGATGGCGGTACTGGCCAATCTGGGGTTGGATGCGGCCAACTACAACGGCGCCGGGCAGATCGTGGTCGCTGGGCAGATCGACGCGCTGGCGACGCTGGCGGCGCACAAGCCGGCCCGAGCACGGGTAATGCCGCTGGCTGTTGCCGGGGCGTTCCACACCCGGTTCATGGCACCGGCCGAGCACGCACTGGCGCGGTACGCCACCCAGCTCACCGCCAAGAACCCAGCACGCCCGCTGCTGTCCAACGCCGACGGTGAGGTGGTGGACGACGGCAACGGCATGCTGCATCGGCTGGTCGAGCAGGTGACCAGACCGGTGCGCTGGGACTGCTGCATGGCAACGCTGGGCGCCTTGGCAGTCACCGCAACGGTCGAACTTCCGCCCGCCGGCACGCTGACCGGCCTGATCAAACGAGGCATCAAGGGCACACTCACGCTGGCGTTGAAGACTCCCGCGGACCTCGACAAGGTCGCCGGGCTGATCTGTGACCAGTCCGAGACGGCCCGCGACGGGGCCGAGCACTCAGGAGCCGACCTATCAGAAACAGTGGCGTGAGACCCCCGCTGCGGCAGCTCAGCCCTACCGCTGGTGCGCGCATCCTGGGATTGGGCAGCAGGCAGCCCGAGCAGATCGTGACCAATGCCGACATCGCCGCCCGCGGGGTCGACACCACCGACGAATGGATCCGAGCCCGGGTGGGCATCGTCGAACGGCGCTTCGCCCGCAGCGACCAGTCAGTCGTTGACATGGCAGTGGATGCGGGTTCCAAGGCGCTTGCCGACGCCGGGCTGGCCCCTTCGGATATCGACGCGGTGTTGGTCGCGACCTGCACGATGCCCGCGTACATACCCAACGCCGCCGCGCAGACCGCCGACCGGATCGGGGTGCGGGCCGCCCCCGCCTTCGACATCAACGCTGCCTGCGCCGGCTTCTGCTACGGGCTGGGTACCGCATCGGACATGATCCGCGCCGGCTCCGCGCGGCACGTCCTGGTGATCGGTGCGGAGAAGCTATCCGATTGGGTCGATCCGCTGGATCGCTCCACCTGCATCATCTTCGCCGACGGCGCGGGTGCGGCGGTGGTCGGCCCGGTTGATCACGACGAGCGACCCGGGATCGGTCCGATTGCCGCCGGCAGCGCCGGGGATCTCGTGGAGACCATCGTCGTGGCCGACCGCAACTCCTTCATCCGCCAGGAGGGCCAGGAGGTGTACCGGTGGGCGATCACGCAGATCGCGCCGGTGGCGTTACGCGCATTGGAGCTAGCCGGAGTCGGTCCGGAGGACGTCGACGTGCTGGTACCGCACCAGGCCAACCTGCGCATCGTCGAGGCTATCGCCAAACGCCTGCGGGCAGCCGGAGCCCGCGAGGACATGGTGGTGGCAGACGATATCGTTCACTCAGGCAACACGTCTTCGGCGTCGATTCCACTCGCGCTGGACCACATGCGCGCCGAAGGCCGGGTCCGTTCGGGAGATCTCGCACTGCTGGTCGGGTTCGGTGCTGGGCTGTCTTATGCGGGCCAGGCGGTGGTGCTGCCGTGAAGGACCCCGCCATGCAGGGTGCCCGTGAACCCGTGCCCCGCAGCAGGAGAACGTCCTAGTACGGGGCCATCGGCCCCGATCACCAGGATCTACAGAAGGGACACAAGCAAGTGACGAACGAGGAGATTCTCCGTGGCCTCGCCGAGATCGTGAACGAGGTGGCGGGCGTCGAGACCAGCGAAATCACCCCGGAGAAGTCCTTCGTGGACGAGCTGGACATCGACTCGCTGTCCATGGTGGAAATCGCTGTGCAGGTCGAGGACCGGTTCGGTGTCAAGGTGCCAGACGAGGTGCTGGCCAACCTCAAGACCGTGGGTGACGCGGTGGACTACGTCGCCAAGACCATATGACACCGCCGTATTCATTCTCGCGGAAGTACCCATCCCGCGGAGGCGCCCGTGATGACTGAGGTTGTCATCACGGGGCTCGGGGCGACCACCCCGCTCGGCGGGGATGTCGCATCAACGTGGGATGCCCTGCGCGCTGGAAAGAGCGGGGTCGTCGCTCTGACCGAAGACTGGGTTGATCGCTTCGACCTACCCGTGCGGATCGCCGCGAAGCTCGCGGTCGAACCGGCCGACGCGCTCCCGCGAGTGCAGGCCCGCCGTTGGGACCGTTGCGAGCAAGTGGCGGTGATCGCTGCGCGAGAAGCCTGGCGACACGCCGGCGCACCGGAGGTTGAGCCGGAACGGTTGGCTGTGGTGATCGGCACCGGCATCGGCGGCGCGTTGACCCTGCTCGGACAGGATGACCTTCTTGAGAACTTCGGGATGCGCAAGGTCTCGCCGCTGACCATCCCCATGCTGATGCCCAACGGCCCGGCCGCGCATGTCGGGCTGGACCTGGGCGCTCGTGGCGGGGTGCACGCCCCGGTCGCCGCCTGTGCGTCCGGTGCGGAGGCGCTGGCCATCGCGTGGCGGATGCTGCGGGCCGGAGAGGTCGACGTCGTGGTGGCCGGCGGGGCGGAGGCCTGCATCATCCCCATCACGCTGGCCGGGTTCGCCCAGATGCGGGCCATGAGCACCCGCAACGACGAGCCCGAACGAGCTTCCCGCCCGTTCGATATCGCCCGGGACGGGTTCGTGCTCGGCGAAGGCGCCGGGGTGATGGTGCTCGAGCGAGCGGAGTTCGCTGCGGCTCGGGGAGCCACCCGGCACGGTCGGCTGGCTGGGGTAGGCACCAGCTCCGACGGCCACCACATCACCGCGCCCGAGCCGGAGGGCATCGGAGCCGGCCGGGCGATCTCGGCCGCGCTGCGAACCGCAGGCCTGGATAAATCTGACATCGGGCACGTCAACGCGCACGCCACCGCCACTCCGGTCGGCGATGTCGCAGAGGCGGCCGCGATCCGGACCGCGATCGGTGACCACGCAGTCGTCACCGCGCCAAAGGGGGCCTTGGGTCACTTGCTCGGCGCTGCCGGCGCGGTCGAGGGGCTGGCTTGCGTGTTGGCGCTGCGCGACGGTGTGGTGCCACCGACGCTGAACTTGGAGGACCTCGATCCGGGGGTACAGCTCGACATCGTGACCGGTTCGGCCCGCGAGGTGGAGTTGCACGCCGCCGTCAATGACTCGTTCGGATTCGGCGGGCACAACGTTGCGCTCGTCTTCACCTCGGCATGACCGGCTGCAGCTCAGGCACTTGCTCTTGAGGAGATCACGGATGACAGCTCTGGCTCATCGTGCCCGCACAGATGCCCAGCCAAGCAAAGATGCCCAGCCAAGCGATGGCGCCCAGCCGAGCAATGGTGCCGAGCCGGCAGAGGGCCGGTCCGGCAATGGCAAAGCAGCTGATCCCCGCGACCCGGAACTGCGCCTGAGCTGTCTGTTCGACCCGGGCACAGTGGTCTCGCTGCGTCCCCGCGATACCAGCGGGGCGTTCGCCGCCCGCGGTCGAATCGACGGGGCCAAGGTGATCGCCTACTGCACCGACGCGACCACGATGGGTGGCGCGATGGGCTCGGAGGGCTGCCGGCATATCGTGGACGCTATCGACACCGCGATCCGGGAGAGGTCGCCAGTGATCGGGTTGTGGCACTCCGGTGGGGCTCGACTGGCCGAGGGCGTCGAAGCTCTCGACGCCGTCGGCCAGGTGTTCGCCGCCATGGTCCGCGCGTCGGGACGGGTGCCACAGATCTCCGTGGTACTCGGCGCCGCAGCGGGTGGCGCCGCTTACGGACCCGCGCTTACCGACGTCCTGATCATGGCACCGGAGGGGCGGGTATTCGTCACCGGTCCGGACGTGGTCCGCAGCGTCACCGGCGAGCAGATCGACATGGAAGCGCTGGGCGGTCCCAGCGCGCACGGAAAGAAATCCGGCGTAGCGCACATGGTCGCCGACTCCGAGCCCGACGCGTTGCTCCGAGCCCGTCACGTTGCCGGTCTGTTCGCCCGTCCCGGGATGTTCGATCTGCACTCCCTGGGCGAGGAGGTCGACCTCTCGGAGTACCTGCCGGCGCAGCGCCAACGCGCCTACGACGTTCACCCTCTACTGCACGCCCTACTGGACGATCCCGACCAGGGCAGCCCGGCCTGCGGGTTCGCTGAGATGCAGCCCACGTGGGCGCCCAACATCGTGGTGGGATTGGGCAGATTCGCCGGACGAACCATCGGAGTGATCGCCAATAACCCGTTGCGGCTCGGGGGTTGTCTGGACTCTGCGTCAGCGGATAAGGCATCGCGCTTCGTGCGGATGTGTGACGCTTTGGGAGTGCCGATGCTCGTCATGGTTGACGTGCCCGGATACCTGCCCGGCGTCGGCCAGGAATGGGACGGCGTGGTGCGTCGGGGCGCCAAGCTACTGCACGCCTTCGCCGAAGCGGTCGTCCCCCGGGTAACCTTGGTGACTCGCAAGGCCTTCGGTGGTGCCTACATCGCCATGAACTCCCGATCGCTGGGTGCTACCCAGGTCTTCGCCTGGCCCGACGCCGAGGTCGCCGTGATGGGCGCCAAGGCAGCGGTCGGCATCCTGCACCGCAAGGCGTTAGCTGCTGCGGCGGAGGAGGAGCGGGAGGCGTTGCACGGCAAACTTGCTGAGCACCACGAGCAGATCGCCGGTGGGGTGGACCGCGCGGTGTCGATCGGAGTCGTGGACGAGGTGATCAAGCCGGCGCAGACCCGGCGACGCCTGGCCGAAGCGCTGGCCGCGGCACCTGCCGGTCGCGGCGTACACGGCAACATCCCCTTGTAGTTGATGGCTCTTTAGGGCAACCAACTGGGGGTTGGCTGCCCTTGAAGGTCGGCCAAACCTCAGCAGGGTGCCCGCAGGTTCGCGCTCGGCGCGGTAGGTCCCATCCGCAACTGGTCTCCCTCGCCGATCAGCGGGTAGGACACCCACCAACGCAGGCATCTCACCGGCACCTCGGGTGGTGCGTCGGCTGGGTTCTGCAGGCTGGTGAACGACGTCAGCGCGACGAGTCCACCCCCGGGTCGGGGCTCCAGACGGTGCACCACGATGGTGCCGTCCAGCGTCGATCGGTACTGGCTGCGCCAGGCGCTTTCGCCGATATCCCGCGCCCACTGTGGGATGACCGCGCTGCGCCACAGCGGGTAGTCGCCCGCGTTGATGCCGTCGAAATACTTCTGCAACACCTTCCGGATCCGGTCCGCGTCCGGATGCACTGCGACATCCTCGGCGAGTACGACGGTGGCCGGCCCGGGCTCCGGCCCTTTGAGCGGCACCCGGTTGCTGATCGAGCTTCCGCTCGAGGCCCCTGGCGGGCCGATGCGATCCGATCCGGGGTCGGGCGCCAGGTCACGCAGCACCAGCCCGACACCCACAGCACCGGCCAGCACGATCACTACCCCGAAGAGGATCCACCCGCGTCGGGCGACATGCTGCGCCACCCGGGCAGACTACGCTTGCGGCATCCGCGGGCCAGCCTTCAGCCCACGCGATGAAGCCAGGTCACCGGGGCGCCGTCGGCAGCGCGGCGGAAGGGTTCCAGCGCGTCGTCCCAGGTTGCGCCGAGGAGCTGATCAAGCCGGTGAGCGAAGGATTCTGCGTCCCGAGCTGTGGCGGCCAGGGCCCGTAAGTGATCCTCGCCGACCACGATGTCACCGTTGGCGCTGGTGCGGGCGCGCCACAAGCCGAGCCCGGGTACGAAACAGAACCGTTCTCCATCCACCCCGGGACTGGGTTCCTCGGTGACCTCAAAGCGCAGCATCGGCCACGCCCGCAGCGCACTGGCCACCGCAGCGGCGGTGCCCGGATCGCCGGACCACTCGCATTCGGCGCGCAGCTGCCCTGGAGCCGCGGCCTGCGCGGTCCACTGTAGATCCGCCCTGGTCTGCAGGGCGCCCGCTATCGCCCACTCGACGTGCGGACATACCGCAGACGGCGACGAGTGGACGTAGATCGTGCCACTGGTGCTCATGTGGTACCTCCGCTGATCGACGAGGAGCGTCTTCCCCTACGTCCTCGAGATCAACTGAATGCACCGTTACTCATTGTGCCTTGGTGGCCGCTGGTGCGCCAGCGGTCCGGTGTGTGTCGCGCTCGAAAA
>QHBZ01000070.1:0-13439 GCA_003244055.1 Pseudonocardiales bacterium
CCCTTCCGCTGGACCTACGACGCCAAGCTCCTCAGAGCCGCATGAACCCCCGAAGGACTTATGCGGCGCTGCACTAGGTGCGGTTGCGGGTATTCACGCTCCCCGGCGCGGGCTGGTCTCGGCAGGCTGGTCGGGTGGCTCGGCGCGGAGGTCGGGCGGACGCCAGATTGCTGCCCAGGCCGGAGACTCGGGCGGCGGCCATGCCGATGGCAGGCGCCCGAGTCTCCGACCGCAGGAGCCCATGGCCGGATCGCCGGCGAACCCTGGGGTGGGGCCTGGGGCGCCGGCGGTTGCGGCTGTTGCTGTCGGGTCAGGTCCGGCCAGACGCTCGACGCGGCTAGGCTGGCGTTCAGTAGCCAGACTCCGGGGCCAATCACCCCGCCGGACTTAAGGGAGTGCGACCGGCGTGTTCGACACCCTGTCCGACCGGCTCACGTCAGCGTTGGCCAATCTGCGCGGCAAGGGCAGGCTTTCCGATGCCGACATCGACGCCACCGGCCGCGAGATCCGCATCGCGCTGCTGGAGGCCGACGTCGCGCTGCCAGTGGTCCGCCAGTTCGTCGGGCAGGTCAAGGAGCGCGCCAAGGGCGCCGAGGTCTCTGGTGCGCTGAACCCCGCCCAGCAGGTCATCAAGATCGTCAACGAGGAGCTCGTCGGCATCCTGGGCGGTGCCACCCGCCGCCTCGAACTGGCCAAGGTACCGCCGACGGTCATCATGTTGGCCGGTTTGCAGGGTTCCGGAAAGACGACCCTGGCCGGCAAGCTCGCCCTCTGGTTGCGCAGTCAGGGCCATACCCCGCTGCTCGTCGCCGCGGACCTGCAGCGACCGAACGCGGTCACCCAGCTACAGATTGTCGGCGAACAGGCCGGGGTGCAGGTGTACGCACCAGAGCCGGGAAATGGTGTCGGTGATCCGGTCGAGGTCTCCCGCCGGGGTGTGGCCGAGGCCCGGGCCCGTCACCACGACATCGTCGTGGTCGACACCGCCGGCCGGCTGGGTATCGATGCCGAGATGATGCGCCAGGCCGTCGACATCCGTGATGCGGTGCGACCCAACGAGATCCTGTTCGTCATCGACGCCATGATCGGCCAAGATGCGGTGTCCACCTCCGAGGCGTTCCGCGACGGCGTCGGATTCAGCGGTGTCGTGCTGACCAAGCTCGACGGCGACGCTCGCGGCGGCGCCGCGTTGTCGGTGCGGCAAGTCACCGGGGCGCCGATCCTCTTCGCGTCCAACGGGGAGAAGCTGGAGGACTTCGATGTCTTCCATCCGGACCGGATGGCCAGCCGGATCCTGGGCATGGGAGATCTGCTCACCCTGATCGAGCATGCCGAGCAGGCCTTCGACGCCGAGCAGGCCGAGCAGACCGCAGCCAAGATCGGCAGCGGCGACCTGACGCTGGAGGACTTCCTCGAGCAGATGCTGGCCATCCGCAAGATGGGACCGATCGCCAACCTGCTCGGGATGTTGCCCGGCGCGGCCGGAATGAAAGAGCAGCTCGCCCAGGTTGACGACACCCAGCTGGACCGCCTCCAAGCCATCATTCGCGGCATGACGCCCGCCGAGCGGGTCGACCCAAAGATCATCAATGCGTCCCGGCGTCAACGCATCGCCCGGGGCTCCGGAGTGACGGTCAGCGAGGTGAACCAGCTGGTGGAGCGGTTCTTCGAGGCTCGCAAGATGATGCAGCAGATGGCCGGCCGGTTAGGCTTCGGGGCTGGCCCCGGCCGCCGCACCCGCAAGGGACGCAAGGGTAAGAAGGGCAAGGGACGGGGTCCGACACCGCCTCGGATGCCCAGAGGCCTTCCCGGTGGTCTGCCGGCAGGGCTGCCAGGAGAATTGCCGGCGGGTATGCCCGACCTTTCCGAGCTGACCGGCCTGGACCAGCTACCGCCCGGTTTTGACCCGTCGAAGCTGAGGTTTCCCAAGAAGTGACGCTGCCTCCGGGAGCGGTCGCGATGCATCTTCGCGGGGTACTACTCCCCGCTGGTGAGCCTGGCGAAGTGTGGGTTTCCAACGGGGTGATCTGCGCGGAGCCGGTGCCCGGTGCTGTCACTGTCTGCGATCGCGGTTACCTGCTCCCGGGATTGGTCGACGCCCACTGCCACGTCGGAATCGGCGCACGGGGCCCGGCGAGCCTCGCGGAAGCCGCGGAGCAGGCCGTCACGGACCGGGATGCCGGCACCCTGCTCATCCGGGATTGCGGTTCCCCGATCGACACCCGCCCGCTGCAGGTCCGGGACGACCTGCCGCGAATCATCCGGTCCGGCCGCCACCTGGGCCGCCCCAAGCGTTACATCCCGACCATCGGCGTGGAGCTCGATGATCCCGCGCTACTACCGCAGGCTGTGCAAGAGCAGGCAGCGGCCGCGGACGGCTGGGTCAAGCTGGTCGGCGACTGGATCGACCGCGAAAGTGGTGAGCTGGCCCCGCTGTGGCCCGACCACGTGCTGGTTGAGGCGGTCGCCGCCGCGCACGCTGCCGGGGCCAGGGTCACCGCGCACGTCTTCGGCACCGACGCACTGCCAGCACTGATCGCCGCCGGGATTGACTGCATCGAGCACGGCACCGGCCTGTCCACCGAGACCATCGCCGAGATGGCTGCGCGTGGCACGGCGCTGGTACCCACTCTGATCAACGTCGAGACGTTCCCGGCGATCGCCCGGCGCGCCGGCAAATACCCGCGTTATGCCGCGCAGATTCGGGCATTACACGCCCGGGTCCGAGACACCCTCGGAGCCGCCGTCGAGGCGGGGATTCCGATCTACGCCGGCAGTGACGCCGGCGGTGGCATCCGGCATGGGCGGCTCGTTGACGAGATCGCCGCGTTGCGAACCGTCGGGCTCACCGGTACGCAGGCGCTGGCGGCGGCGAGCTGGGCCGCCCGTGACTGGCTGGGCGTTCCCGGCCTGGTGCCCGGTGCGCCGGCGGACCTGCTCGTCACGCACACCGACCCGCGGCTGGACACCGACGCTCTGCGCAACCCCGCGTTGCTGATGTTGCGTGGGCGGGTGCTGTGAGCGCTGCCGTGCGAGACACCCGCCGTGGCTGGCTGATGCTCGCCTGCTTCGTGGTCGCGGAGGTGACCTTCCTGGCGGTTTCGGTGCTGGTGCTGGTTCCCTTCACGCTCACCAACCGGCACGGGGCTGGGCCTACTTACCCGGGTAGCCGACTGCCCGGCGGAGCGTTGATCGCCGCGCTGCTGGTGCCTACTGTGGCGGCCGGTGTGGTGGCGGCCACCGGTGCGGCGCTGCTCGTCAAAGGCAACCTGCTCGAACGGTTACGCAGCCAGCTCTCGGTCCGGTGGCGGCTACAAGACGCCGGCCTCGGGCTGGCGCTGGGCGTGGTGGGTTTGGTGGTCACGGTGCCAGCCTCGGCGCTGTGGGCCCGCTGGGTCGGCCAGAGCCATGCGAATTCAGCGGTGGGGGAGGTGTTCGACGGTCTGCGGCTGCCTCTCGGGCTGGGTCTCGTGCTGTTTTTCGCGGTGTGGCTGATCGCGCCGGTCTGCGAGGAGGTGCTCTACCGCGGCGTGCTGTGGCGGGCGATGGAGTACTGGCGGTGGAACCGTTGGGTCATTTTCGGGTTGACCACGGTGCTGTTCTCCTTCGCTCACCTGGAGCTGCTGCGTACCCCGCTGCTGGTGGTGATCTCGCTGCCGATCGCGCTGGCGCGGCTGCTCACCGGCAACCTGCTGGGCAGCATCGTCGCCCATCAGGCGAACAATTTCCTGCCGGCAATCGGACTCCTGCTGGTCACCCAGGGCGCGATATCCGGGTGATCCGACGGGCGATATGCCAGCGGTCGGGGAGGTCTGGCACAATGGGCTGCTGTTGTCGCGGCGGGTCCTCTTATCGCGTTGTGACGACAACATCAGTGACCACTGACCTCGCGAGCGCCGCCGGTCCATGCCCTCACCATGGGTCGCGCCCGCTCACCGTGAACCTCGCGCGTTGACAGGAGTAGCTCGACCCGTGGCTGTCAAGATCAAGCTCATGCGGCTCGGCAGAATTCGCCAGCCGTACTACCGGATCGTCGTCGCCGACGCCCGGACCCGCCGTAACGGCAAGGCGATCGAAACGATCGGCAAGTACCACCCCAAGGAGCACCCCAGCGTCATCGAGGTCGACTCAGAGCGGGTGCAGTACTGGCTCGGTGTCGGCGCCCAGCCCACCGACCCGGTCCAGCACCTCCTCCAGATCACGGGGGACTGGCAGCGGTTCAACGGTCTGCCCGGTGCCGAGGGCACGCTGCAGCGAGCCGAGCCGAAGCCGGACAAGGCCGAGCTGTTCAACCGGGCGCTGGCCCAGGCCGGCGAGCTGCCGACTACCGAGGCGACTACGCCCCGAAAGAAGTCGGTCCGCCAGGCGGCCCCAGACAAGGCCCCAGACAAGGCCCCAGACAAGATTCCGGATAACGCGCCGGTCGCGGCCGACGATCGGGAGGACTCTGCGCCGGTCGCGGACGGCCAGGTGTGAGCATGCTGGCGGACGCGCTCGAACACCTCGTGCGGGGAATTGTCGACTATCCCGACGACGTGCGCGTCCAGCTGGTGACCACGCGGCGCGGACGCACCCTTGAGGTGCACGTCCACCCTGATGATCTCGGCAAGGTGATCGGGCGGGGCGGCCGAACCGCCACGGCGTTGCGCACGGTGATGGGTGGTATCGGCGGGCGTGGGGTACGCGTCGACGTCGTCGATACCGACCGCTGACCCGGGACTGAGGCGTCGACCGTGCGGCCGGGCAGCGACCACACCACAGGCCGGCGGATCACCCGGGTGGTCGGCCGGATCGGTCGGCCGCACGGCCTCCGGGGAGAGGTTGCGGTGCAGGTGCGCACCGACTTCCCCGAGCAGCGCTTCGCCGTCGGCGCGCACCTCGCCAGTGATGCCGGCCGCATGCTCACGGTGGAGACCGTCCGTCCGCATAGCGGCGCCCTGCTCGTCCGGTTCGCTGGAGTGGCCGATCGTGATGCTGCGGCACAACTGTCCGGCCTGGTGTTGACCGCCGACGTCACCGCACGGCCCGAGCTCGACGATCCCGACGAGTTCTACGACCACCAGCTCGAAGGCCTGGCGGCCGTTGGGTCGGACGGTACGGCGCTGGGCACGGTGCGTGAGGTCCTCCACGCTCAGGCTAGCGACCTGCTGGTGCTGGAGACCGACCACGGCGAGGCGCTGGTGCCCTTCGTGCGGGAGATCGTCACCCAGGTGGACGTGGCTGGTGGCCGAGTGGTGCTCGATCCACCACCCGGGTTGCTCGACTGACTGAGAGCGTGCTGAGCTGTGATCATTGCGGTCGTGACGATCTTTCCTGAGTATCTGACACCGGCTCGCGAGGCCTTGCTCGGCCGGGCCATCGAGCGCAAGCTGATCGACATCACTGTTCATGACCTGCGGGAATGGGCCCACGATGTGCATCGGTCGGTAGACGACGCGCCATACGGCGGGGGACCCGGCATGGTGATGCGGCCCGACGTCTGGGGCGACGCGCTGGATGACGTACTCGCCGGCGAGCCGCCGCCCCGGTTGGTGGTGCCCAGCCCGGCCGGACGGCCCTTCACCCAGCAGCTGGCTGCCGAACTGGCTGCGCAACCACGGCTCGTTTTCGCCTGCGGCCGCTATGAGGGCATCGACCAGCGGGTGATCGACGACGCCGCTGACCGGGTCGCCGTCGAGGAGATCTCGATCGGCGACTACGTGCTCGTCGGTGGTGAAGTCGCCGTGCTGGTGATGGTTGAGGCGATTGCCCGGCTGCTGCCTGGAGTGCTGGGCAACCCTGCCTCGGCGATGCAGGACTCGTTTTCCGACGGTCTGCTGGAGGGGCCGTGCTATACCCGTCCGGAGGTCTGGCGTGGCCGGGAGGTCCCGGCTGTGCTCCGCTCCGGTAACCACGCCGCGATCGCCCGTTGGCGCCGGGACCGCGCTGTCGAGCGCACCGCGGCTCGGCGTCCAGATCTGCTGGCTGCGTTGCCGGCCGGTGCGCTGGACGGCGCGGACCGCGCGGTACTTGAGGGTCTGGCCGCCCCGCGCGGATGAACGCCACCAGACGTCAACTCCCGGTTTCGTCGCCGACGGCAACGTCTGGCACACTGGATCGGTTGCCACAGCGCAGCAAGGCAGAAACTGCCCCCAGGGCGGAAGTCTCTGCCGTCACCGCCGTCGCTGTTCGCGCCCACACCCGGGCGCTCCAAGCCGTGCACAGCACACGAATGACGAGGATGGACTTGCGATGAACACCCTGGACGCCCTGGACGCGAAGTCGCTGCGGACCGACATCCCCGACTTCCGGCCTGGTGACACTCTCAAGGTGCACGTCCGCGTCATCGAGGGCTCGCGCCAGCGGGTGCAGATATTCCAAGGTGCGGTCATTCGCCGTCAGGGCGGCGGAGCGCGGGAAACCTTCACGGTGCGCAAGGTGTCCTTCGGTGTGGGCGTGGAACGGACTTTTCCGGTGCACACGCCGAACATCGCCAAGATCGAGGTGGTCACCCGTGGTGATGTCCGGCGCGCCAAGCTGTACTACCTTCGCGATCTGCGGGGTAAAGCGGCCAAGATAAAGGAGAAGCGTGAGACGCCGTCCGCGTCCTGATCCCCCCGCACCGGTCGTCTGTCGATAGCCTGAGGACGTGGCCCACCTGGCTCGCTCGACCGAACCCGCTCGCGGCGACAAACCCGATGAGTTCCCCGGCCGCCGCGTGCACCGGCACCGCCTGTCCAAGCGGAAGAAGGGCTCGTTCTGGCGCGAGGTACCGATCCTGGTACTCACGGCCCTGCTGCTCACGTTCTTGATTCAGACGTTCATCGCTCGGGTTTACGTGATCCCCTCGGCATCCATGGAACCGACCCTGCATGGCTGCCCTGGCTGCACCAACGATCGCGTGCTGGTCGACAAGCTGACCTACCGGTTCCGCGATCCGGCGCCGGGCGACGTAGTGGTTTTCCGCGGTACTGACTCATGGGCCAGCGAGTTCACCAGCCAGCGGTCGGACAACATCCTGATCAACGGCCTCCAGCAGGCCGGTGCGCTGGTCGGCCTCGCTCCGCCCGACGAGCGGGACTTCGTCAAACGGGTGATCGCGGTCGGTGGCCAGACCGTGCAGTGCTGCGACAAGCAGAACCGGGTGACGGTCAATGGCAGCCCGCTGACCGAGCCCTACGCCATGTTCATCGGGCACGAGCCCCAAGAGGAGTTCGGGCCGGTCACGGTGCCGCATGGAAACCTTTGGTTGATGGGGGACAACCGGGACAACAGCGCGGACTCGCGACGGCACGTGGCGGATCAGCTGTCGGGCACGCAGCCGGTAAGCAATGTCATCGGCAAGGCCCGCGTGATCGTGCTCCCACTGTCGCGTTGGCAAGGGATCTCTGACCCTGATCCGCAGCAGATCAAAACACTCGGCGCGTCTCGCTCTTCCGGCTCGTCCCTGCCGTCCGGACTGCCGCTGGCCGCTGGCCTGGTGCTGTGTTGGCCGGTGTCGCGAGGCGGACGGTGGCTGCAGGAGCGGGTGGTCGCCAGGAGGCGTGGCTGACGACCGTGCCGGCCGTGGGACGAAGCACCCGTCAGGCCCTGCCGCGACCACCGAGGGCGGTGGTGCGCAGGGACGGTGGCATGTGGGCCCTGCAGAGTGTGCTGCACCGCAAGGGCTTGGGCCCTGTCGCTGGGGTGGACGAGGCCGGTCGGGGTGCCTGCGCTGGGCCGCTGGTGGTCGCCGCGTGCGTGCTACGGCCGGCGGACGCGGTGGCGCTGGCCGGGCTCAACGATTCCAAACTGCTCACCGCTGCGCGCCGGGAGCATTACCACGACCTGATCGTCACCAGATCGGTCGCCCGGAACGTGGTGGTGATCCCACCCGAGGAGGTCGACGAGCTGGGCGTGCACGTGGCCAACCTGGAAGGGATGCGGCGCGCCGTCGCCGGACTGGCGGTGCATCCCGGTTACGTGCTCACCGACGGCTTCCGGGTGCCGGGCCTGACCGCCCCGAACATGGCGGTAATCGGCGGGGACCGGGCTGCCGCGTGCGTGGCAGCGGCCTCGGTGCTGGCCAAGGTGACCCGCGATCGGATCATGGTGGACCTACACGAGCGGATGCCCTGGTATGGCTTCGGCGAGCACAAGGGCTATTGCACGCCCGAACATCACGCGTCCCTGCACTCGCACGGACCGTCGGCGCAACACCGGTTCAGCTACGTCAACGTCGCCCTGGCGGCGCGAATGCACAGCATCTCTGCCGCAACACGCGGGGCGCCGCGAGCGCGATTGCGGCCGATGGCGTCGCAGGTAGTAGTCCAGAATGGGGTATTGCCAAGAGCAGGAGAGGCCAGCACCCGATGAAGCGACTGATGGGCCCTCGATGAGCGCCGAGGATCTCGAGAAGTACGAGACCGAGATGGAGCTGTCGCTCTACAAGGAGTACCGCGACGTCGTCGGACAGTTCGCCTATGTCGTAGAGACCGAGCGGCGCTTCTATCTGGCCAATGAGGTTGATGTACAGGCGCGCAACGCCGACGGTGAGGTGTACTTCGAGGTGCGGATGTCCGACGCCTGGGTGTGGGACATGTACCGGCCGGCCCGATTCGTCAAATACGTCCGTGTCCTCACGTTCAAAGACGTCAACATCGAGGAAGTGGACAAACCAGACTTACGGCTACCTGAAGGTGCCCCCTTCGGCGACTGACTGGTCCGCTTACAACGCGACTCTGCTTACAACGCCACGTCGACCCATTGCCCGCGCACCATGACAGCAACCGGGTGCGTCAGGGCGCCGATGTCGCTCAGGGGATTTCCGTCGACGAGGAGCAGGTCGGCGTCATAACCGGCGCGGAATCGGCCCTTTCTGGTGGCCAGGCCGCACACCTGCGCCGAGGCTGCCCGTAGCACAGGCCACAGTCCGCGCGGTGAGTTGCGAAGCGCATAGCGCACGACCCTGACACTTCACGGCGACCACCTCTCAGCACATCGCACTTATCCACATCCACCCCGTTGTCCACAGATCTGGCTGCGCGATGTCGACCGCGCCAGCCCGGGCCAGCAGTCTCGTGGTTGGAGATCGCCGAGGGCACGGGAAGGCCGACATGGAAACGACGGCGCAGGCGGCACATCGCCGTAACGACGAGTTGGGCAGGCGGGGGGAGGATCTGGCGGCTGACTACTTCGCCGGCGCCGGGCTCGTGGTGCTCTCGCGAAACTGGCGTTGCCGGGACGGCGAAGTCGATCTGATCGCCACAGACGGCGAGCGCCTCATCGTCTGCGAGGTAAAGACCCGGTCGGGGACCGGATACGGGGAACCGTCCGAGGCCGTGACGCCGGCGAAGGCAGCTCGGATCAGGCGAGTCACGGCGGCTTGGCTGCGGGAATACCGGGTCTCCTGGTGCGAGATCCGTTTTGACGTGCTGGCGGTGCTGTGTCCGCAGGACGGGCCGGCCACCGTGGAACACCTCCAGGGCGCGTTCTGATGTCGCTAGCCAGCGCCTGGGCGGTGGCTCTGCACGGCGTCGACGGGATGCTGGTGGAGATCGAGGCCCATATCGGTCCGGGACTGCCGGGGCTGCAAATGGTTGGGCTGCCCGATACCGCCCTGTCCGAGGCGCGGGATCGGGTACGGGCCGCAGTGCTCAACTCGGGTGAGCGATGGCCACCGCGTCGGATGACCCTCGCGCTGTCGCCTGCCACCCTGCCTAAGGTCGGGAGCAGCTACGACCTCGCGCTGGCCTGTGCCTTGCTGGCCGCAGACCGCCGGATCCCGGCCGAGCGGCTGGGTGGGCTGGTGTTGATCGGGGAGCTGGCGCTGGACGGCCGGCTGCGCCCGGTGCGGGGGGTGCTTCCGGCGGTGCTGGCGGCCCGCCAGGTAGGCATCGGCCAGGTGGTGGTGCCCACTGCATCGCTCGCCGAGGCGTCGCTGGTGACCGGGATGCGAGTGCGTGGCGCGACGTGTCTCAAGGACGTGCTCAGCTGGTTGCGGGACCCCGCTGTCGGGCTTACCTGCCCAGGCCCGCCGCGCCCGGCACCCCCGGCGGCGGTCCCCGATCTTGGCGACGTGCTGGAACAAGGCGACGCCCGCTGGGCGGTGGAGGTCGCTGCCGCAGGAGGGCATCATCTGTTCCTCACCGGGCCGCCGGGTACCGGCAAGACCATGTTGGCGCAGCGAATGGTGGGGCTGCTGCCGGCGCTCACCGGTCAGGAGGCGCTCGAGGTGACAGCGGTGCACTCGGTGGCCGGTCTGCTTTCCCCCGAGACTCCGCTGATCACCGTTCCGCCCTTCGTCGCGCCGCACCACACCAGCTCGGTGGCCGCGCTGGTCGGGGGTGGCTCGGGGTTGGCCAAGCCCGGCGCAGTGAGCCGAGCGCACCGTGGGGTGCTGTTCCTCGACGAGGTCGCTGAGTTCGGGCCTCGATCGCTGGAGGCGCTGCGCACTCCGCTGGAGGATGGCGAGGTCCGATTGGCCCGCAGGGATGGGGTTGTGCGATACCCGGCGCGGTGCCTGTTGGTCTTGGCGGCCAATCCATGCCCCTGCGCTCCGCCCGACGAGCGGGACTGCACCTGTGCGCCCTCAGCCCGCAGGCGATACCTGGGGCGACTGTCCGGGCCGCTGCTGGACCGGGTGGACCTTCGAGTCGCGATGCGCCCGGTGAAGGACATGGGTGAGGCCGAGGCAGAGCCGGAGAGCACAGAGATCGTGCGTGAACGGGTGCTCAGGGCCCGCGAAGCCGCTCGCGCACGCTGGGCAGGCACCGGTTGGAGCACCAATTCCGAGGTGCCCGGCCCAGTGTTACGGCGGCGGTTCCGGTTGCCGCGGGCGGTGACCGAACCGATCGCGACCGCGCTGCATCGCGGCATGGTGACCGCGAGAGGAGCGGATCGCACCCTTCGGTTGGCGTGGACGGTGGCTGACCTGGCCGGTCGGGACCGCCCGCTGGTCGAAGACGTGAGCGCCGCGATGGGGTTGCGAGACCGGAGGGCGGCATGACACCCGGGCAGCGGGAGCTGCGGCAGGCGCGGGCCTACCTCAGCCGGGTCGCCGAATCTCCGGCGCCCGCGCTGTCCGAGCTGATCAGCGGTGCCGGTCCGGTGCGCGCGGCCCGGTTGGTGGCCGCGGGACAGGTATCCCACCGGGTGGTCGCAGAGACGGGGGCCCGCCGAGCGGACGACCGGGCCGAGGCCGACCTATCAGCGGTGGCCGCGCTGGGCGGCCGGTTGGTGATTCCCGAGGACGACGAGTGGCCCGCCGAGGCGTTCACCTGCTTCGCCACGCCAACTGCCCAGGCCGACGATCGCTGGCGGACCCCGGTCGCGCTCTGGGTGCGGGGTGGCGGGCGCCTCGCCGAGCTCAGCGACCGGGCGGTGGCGGTGGTGGGGGCCAGGGCCGCGACCGGATACGGGGAGCACGTCGCGGCCGAGTTCGGCTACGAACTGGCCGAAAGCGGCTTTGCGGTGGTCTCCGGCGCCGCGTTCGGCATCGACGGTGCCGCGCACCGCGGCGCGCTCGCCGCCGACGGTCGCACCGTTGCGGTGCAGGCCTGTGGGCTGGATCGGCCCTACCCGGCAGGCCACCACAGGCTGCTCGACCGGATCGCTGAGGACGGCGCGGTAGTCAGCGAGTATCCACCTGGTGTCTGGCCCGCGCGGCACCGCTTCCTGGTACGCAACCGCCTGATCGCGGCATTCGCGGCTGGTACCGTCGTGGTGGAGGCTGGCGTCCGCAGCGGAGCCCGGCGCACCGCTACCGCCGCGGCCGCGCTCGGCAGGGTCGTGATGGCGGTGCCGGGTCCGGTCACCTCGGCGTTGTCGGTCGGATGCCACCTGCTGGTACGCGACGAGCAGGCGGTGTTGGTCACTCGGGTGGCGGAGGTAGTGGAAGCGGTAGGGCGGATCGGGGCGGACCTCGCGCCCCCGCTGGGCACGTCCCGCCGGCACACCGACGGGCTGAGCCCGGAGGTAATGGCGGTGTACGAGGCATTGCCGGCGCGGGCTCCCAGGCATCCCGAGCAGCTGGTGCGCGAGTCCGGAGTGCCGCTTGCCCGGGTGCGCTCCGCGCTGCCCCTGTTGGAGCTGCAGGGCCTCGTGGGCTGCGGGGTCAGCGGTTGGCACCGGGTACTGCCCGACAATGATCTATGAATGGGGCGTGGCGGTGCTTGACGTTGCACCGTCAGGAGCGCAGCGTCCGGCGGGTGAGCGAAGACCCTCCAGCGTCTGAACCGCTGCCGGATGCCCTGACCGCGCCTCGGGAGCGCTTCGTGGCCCATCTGCGGTCAGTGCGCGGGTTGTCGCCGCATACGGTGCGGGCTTACCGGGGTGACGTCACCGCGTTGTTGCAGTACCTGGCGGATTCGGGTCGCCATGATCTCGCGGAGTTGGACCTTCCACTGCTGCGCGGCTGGATGGGCGTGCAGCACCGTAGTGGGCACCGGCGCAGCACGTTGGCGCGGCGGGCGGCGGCGGCCCGGGCGTTCACCGCCTGGGCTACTCGAGCCGGTGTGCTGGGCAGCGACCCCGGGTGGCGGTTGGTCGCGCCGCGCCCGGGACGAGCCCTGCCCGCAGTGCTGCATCCGCAACAGGCTGCCGCCGCGCTGCATGCATCGCAACGCGGAGCAGCCGAAGCGGATCCGATGGCGTTGCGTGATCATGCGGTGGTAGAGCTACTGTACGCGACCGGGATACGCGTGGCCGAGCTCTGTGGTCTTGACCTTGGCGATATCGACAGGCAGCGGCGTCTGATCCGGGTACTCGGCAAGGGCGCCAAGGAGCGAGCAGTGCCCTATGGACTGCCCGCTGAACGCGCGCTGCTGCGCTGGCTCGAACACGGGCGCCCGGCACTCGCGCAACCGCATGGCGCAGCGGCGCTGTTCCTCGGAGCGCGTGGCGGCCGGGTTGATCAGCGGATCATCCGCACTGTCGTGCACGACGCGGTCGGTGCGGTACCGGGTGCGCCGGATATGGGACCGCACGGCCTGCGGCACAGCGCCGCGACTCATCTGCTGGAGGGGGGCGCAGATCTGCGGGCCGTTCAGGAGTTACTCGGTCACGCTACGCTCGCCACCACGCAGCTCTACACGCATGTCACTGTCGAGAGGCTGAAGGCGATCCATGACCGGAGCCACCCCCGTTCCTGACTACCCCGGGGGTCGTGACCGCATGCTGAGCGCTGCATCTGCTGCTGATTCCGCGGTCAGTAGCGGGACTGCGGGCGGCAGGGTCGGGGAGGTCGAAGCCGGCATCGTCGCGTTGTGGCAAGCCTTCGGGCAGAATCGCGACGCGACCCTGCGTGACCGGCTGATACTGCACTACGCGCCGTTGGTCAAGTACGTGGCCGGCCGGGTTGGAACGGGACTGCCCGCCCATGTGGATATCGCGGACCTGGTGCAATCGGGCGTGTTCGGCCTCTGGGATGCCATCGACCGGTTCGAGCCGGAGCGCGGCTTGAAGTTCGAGACCTACGCGAT
>QHBZ01000070.1:13475-27642 GCA_003244055.1 Pseudonocardiales bacterium
GAACGCCTGGAGAGTCGGTTGCAGCGTTCGGCTACCGATGCGGAGGTGGCTGTGGAGATTGGTGTCAGTGTCGCCGATCTGCGGGAGCTCTACGCCCAGCTGCAGCTCACCAGTGTGATCGCGCTGGATGAACTCATGGCCGCGGGCCGCGGCGGCAGGTCGATCGTCGAGACGCTGCCCGACGACACCGCGCAGGAGCCGGGCGCACTCCTCGACTCCGTGGAGAGCCGGCGCCTGCTTGCTGAAGCGGTCTCGCAGCTCACTGATCGGGACCGAGTAGTGGTCTCGCTCTACTACTTCGAGAACCTCACCCTCGCCGAAATCGGCCGGGTGCTAGGGGTCACGGAATCACGGGTATGCCAGCTGCACACCAGGGCGGTGCTACGCCTGCGAAGTAAGATGCTGGAGGCGTCCGCCGGTTGACACACCTGCATTCGGCCTGCCCGGTACATCACGGGTGATCCGCCGGGTCGTCGATCGGCAGCAGGCGCACCCTCATGCCGGCGAGCAGCCGCAGCGGATCCAGGTATTGCCTGTCTTCCGCTGTGTCCTCAGCGCCGTCTCGTCCAGGGCTGCGCAGGACGCCCCAGTGCAGGCACGCGCTGACGGGGCAGCCCAGGTGGCCGGGCTGCACAGTGCCGATCGGCTGACCCCTGGCCACCCGAGCGCCGGCGGTGACGGTTGGTGACACTGGCTCATATGTCGTGCGCAGGCCCCCTTGATGATCCACTGAAACCACCCCGTGGCCAGCCACCGTGCCGGCGAAGACCACCGTGCCGGCACCGGCGGCGAGCACCGGAGCACCGGCCACCGAGGCGAGGTCAACACCGCGATGTCCCGGTCCGTACCGCGACGCCGGCGGGTGGAACGCCTGAACAACGGTCGGCGAACCGGGAAGTGGCCAGCCGAAACGCGATGCGGGTCCGTCGCCGATGTCATCAGGCCTGGTCCGGTACGCCAGAGCGGTCGCGTCACTCGCTCGACTGGTCGAGACCGCGTGATCAGGCCCGGTGGGTAGGTGGGATAGCACCGCCGGCCCACCGAAGGCAACGGCGATGAGCATGGTGGCGATCAGGGTCCGGGACACACCGACAGCGTCACCGCGTCGACGCCGGCTGCCCAGCTACGGGACCGATGGTTGGGGATAGCGCGGGCCCTGTGGACAGCTGCGGACGGCGGGACCACCTGGGCTGCGGTGGGGCGTAGCGAGGCCGTACACTGCAACAAGCGACTCGCATGCGGGTCGACTTCGCGCGCCAGCGCTACGCCCTACGGGGCCTCGGCGTCCGGCGGTCCTCGTCGCGGTCTTGATCGCGCGGGGTCCGGTCGCTGGCCTGGCGCCAGGGCGGCGGTCCAACCCGGCCCGCCGTGACAACCGCATGAGCGTGCCGGCGGAAGCCGACGCGCCTGACACATTGAGGTGTCCACCGGCTATGGCCGTCGTCACCATGAAGCAACTGCTCGACTCCGGCGTGCACTTCGGGCACCAGACCCGCCGCTGGAATCCGAAGATGAAACGCTACATCTTCACCGAGCGCAACGGCATCTACATCATCGACCTGCAGCAGACGTTGACCTACATCGACCGCGCCTACGAGTTCATCAAGCAGACCGTCGCCCACGGCGGTTCTATCCTGTTCATCGGCACCAAGAAGCAGGCCCAGGAAGCGATCTCGCACCACGCGCAGCGGGTCGGCATGCCCTTCGTCAACCACCGTTGGTTGGGCGGCATGCTCACGAACTTCTCCACCGTGCACAAGCGCCTACAGCGACTCAAGGAGCTTGAGTCGATGGAACAGACCGGCGGCTTTTCCGGGCTGACCAAGAAGGAAATCCTCATGCGCACCCGGGAGAAAGACAAGCTGGAGAAGACGCTGGGTGGGATCCGGGACATGCAGCGGGTGCCCAGTGCGGTGTGGATAGTCGACACCAAGAAGGAACAGATCGCCGTCGGCGAGGCCCGCAAACTGGGCATTCCGGTGGTGGCCATCCTGGACACCAACTGCGATCCCGACGAGGTCGACTACCCCATCCCGGGCAACGACGACGCGATCCGCTCGGCGGCTCTGCTCACCCGGGTGGTGGCCGACGCCACCGCCGACGGCTTGATGTCGCGGGGCGGACGCTCCACCGGAGCAGACGGTTCGGACAAACCCGAGGTCGGGACCAGTGTCCACGAGCCGCTGGCGGAATGGGAGCAGGAGCTGATGGTTTCGAGTGCCGTTGTGCCCGGCAACCCGGCCTCCGGCAACCCCGTGTCCGGCGATACTGCTTCGGTCAACGTCGGGGAACAGCAAGCCGAGCCGCCGCAGGCGGAGCCGGTGTCGGCCAGCAACGGAGTGCCGCAGTCCTAAGCGGTCGGCTGCCTGACCTGCTTCGATCCGATAACGAAATCTCCAGGACGGTAAAGTCACGATGGCGAATTACTCAGCCGCCGATGTGAAGCGGATCCGGGACCTGACTGGTTCCGGGATGATGGATTGCAAGAAGGCCCTGGAAGAGTCCGGCGGCGACTTCGACCGGGCGGTTGAACTGCTACGGATCAAGGGCGCCAAGGACGTCGGCAAGCGGGCTGAGCGCGCCACAGCCAATGGGCTGGTGGCGGCCGAGGGCGGCGTGATGATCGAGCTCAACTGCGAGACGGACTTCGTGGCCAAGGGCGCCGACTTCCAGGAGCTTGCCAGCAAGATCGTCGCTGAAGCGATCCGGACCCGGGCGGCCGACGCGGGGACGCTCGCGCAGGCGCAGCTAAACGGCGGCACGGTCGAGGACGCGGTGCTGGACGTCTCGGCCAAGATCGGCGAGAAGCTTCAGCTGCGCCGGGCAGTGTCCTTCGACGGCGAGGTGGCGACGTACCTGCATCGCCGCGCCTCCGACCTGCCGCCCGCGGTGGGGGTGCTCGTCGAGTACGACGGCGGTTCGGCGGACACCGCGCGCGCGGTGGCGATGCAGGTGGCCGCCATGAAGCCGCGCTACGTCACCCGCGGCGAGGTGCCTGCGGACGTGCTGGCCGACGAACGCCGCATCGCCGAGGAAACCGCTCGCCAGGAAGGCAAGCCGGAGCAGGCGCTACCGAAGATCGTCGAAGGTCGCCTCAACGGTTTCTACAAAGACGCGGTGTTGTTGGAACAATCCTCCGTGCAGGACTCCAAGAAGACCGTGAAGGCGCTTCTGGACGAGGCCGGGGTGACTGTGCGCCGCTTCGCTCGCTTCGAGGTCGGCCAGGCCTGACGCACCATGAAGGTCGATCGGCTGGAGACCCCCGGATACCGCAGAGTGCTGCTCAAACTCGGCGGGGAGATGTTCGGCGGGGGTGGAGTCGGAGTAGACCCCGAGGTAGTCAAGGCTGTCGCGCGGCAGATCGCCGACGTGGTTGCCAGCGGTGTGCAGATGGCAGTGGTGATCGGCGGGGGAAACTTCTTCCGTGGCGAGGAACTCCAGCAGGGCGGGATGGAGCGTTCTCGCGCCGACTACATGGGAATGCTCGGCACTGTGATGAACTGCCTAGCCCTGCAGGACTTCCTGGAACGCGAGCACAAGATAGACACGCGGGTGCAGACGGCCATCACGATGGGCCAGGTCGCGGAGCCCTACATCCCGCGGCGGGCCATCAGGCATCTGGAGAAGGGCCGGGTCGTGATCTTCGGGGCCGGCGTGGGGATGCCCTACTTCTCGACCGACACCACCGGCGCCCAGCGGGCGCTGGAGATCGGTTGCGAGGTTCTGTTGATGGGCAAAGCTGTGGACGGGGTGTACACCGCCGACCCGAAGATCGATCCTTCGGCCACAATGTTCACCCACACCACCCATCGAGAGGTACTCGAACGCGGCCTCAAGGTGGCGGATGCGACCGCTTTCAGCCTTTGCATGGACAACAAGCTCCCAATCATCGTGTTCAATCTGCTCACCGAAGGCAATATCGCCCGGGCGGTACGTGGTGAGCCCATTGGCACCCTGGTCAGCTCTGTGGCATAACGCTAGTTCACAAGGAGCAGCCGTGATCGACGATACTCTCTTCGACGCTGAGGAGAAGATGGAGAAGGCCGTATCAGTGGCCAAGGAGGACCTCGCCACAGTGCGTACCGGTCGGGCCAGCCCCATGATGTTCTCCAAGATCGTCGTAGATTATTACGGCTCGGCCACACCGTTGATCCAACTTGCCAGCGTTTCGGTGCCCGAGGCTCGGATGGCCGTGATCAAGCCCTACGACCCCAGCCAGCTACGGCCGATGGAGAAGGCGATCCGGGACTCCGACCTGGGGGTCAATCCCACAAATGACGGCATGATCATCCGAGTGCTCATCCCGCAGCTGTCCCAGGAACGTCGTCGGGACCTGGTCAAGGTGGCGCATACCAAGGGCGAAGAAGCCAAGGTATCCGTTCGCAACATCCGGCGCAGGGCCAAGGAACAGCTCAGCCGTATCGGTAAAGACGGCGAGGCAGGTGAGGACGACGTGGCACGGGCCGAGAAGGAACTCGAGGCCGTCACGCACCGCTATGTCGGGCAGATCGACGAGCTCGTCAAGCACAAGGAATCCGAACTGCTCGAGGTCTGAGTGGCTGCCAGCGGACCGCCCGAGCAACCCACTTCCGCTGTGCAACCAGAGCGGCGTCCCCGCGGCCTGCGGGCGGGCCGCAACCTGTGGGCCGCGATAGCCGTCGGGCTGCTGATGGGTGCCGGGGTCCTGGTCGCTCTGTTCACCGTGCGACAGGTCTTCATCGGGATCGTCGCCGCGGCGGTGGCGGTGTCCAGCTGGGAGCTGGCCAGCGTGCTGCGCCGGGCCGGTATCCGGGTCGCCCTGCCACCGGTGCTGCTCGGCGGCCAGGCGATGGTGTGGTTCGCTTGGCCGTTCGGCCGCGACGGGATACTCGTCGCCTTCGTCATCACTGTGCTGGTCTGCCTGGTGTGGCGGTCTCCCCGCGGCGCGGCAGGATACGTCCGCGACGTCAGCGCGTCGGTGTTCAGCGCGGCTTACGTGGCAGGCTTCGCCGCCTTCGCCACGTTGTTGGTGGTACCCGAAGACGGGGCGGCGCGGGTCCTGAGCCTGATGGTCGCCGGGGTGGGTTCGGACGTCGGCGGCTATGCCACCGGGGTGCTGGGTGGGTGGCACCTGATGGCGCCCTCGATCAGCCCGAAGAAATCCTGGGAGGGTTTCATCGGATCGCTGCTGGTCGGGACTGCGGCGGGTGCTCTGTCGGTGACGTTGCTGTTGGACGGCCAGTTGTGGCGGGGAGTGTTGTTCGGGGTGGCGATCGTGCTCACCGCAACCGGCGGGGATCTGATCGAATCACTGATCAAGCGTGATCTGGGCGTCAAGGACATGGGTACCGTGTTGCCCGGCCACGGTGGATTGATGGACCGCCTCGACTCGTTGCTGCCCTCGGCAGTCGTGGCCTGGCTGTTGCTGGTCGTGCTCGTCCCAGTCGCTGGATGAACTCACTGACCTTCAACTGGCGCCGACCTTCAACCAGCGCCGACCTTCAACCAGCGTCAGGTATACAGATGGCCGGCCTCGTCGGCGATGCTGGTCGGCGGCGGCAGGACTCGCGTGGTCGGATCGATCAGCGCGAAGTTGGCCCCACAGGGGTCGGCGACACGTGCGATCCGGCCCAACTCGGTGTCGTAGGGAAAGATCTCCACCCGACCGCCAAGGTCGAGGACCCGATTGACCGCACCGTCAGTGCCGATCTGCGGATCTACCGCGAAATGAAGCATCCAGTGGGCAGGGATCTCGCGGGCCCAGCCTTCGTTCATCTGAAGCCTGGCCAGCATGGTCGGCCCACCCCGCGACCAGGTGGTGTAGTCAACGTAGCGGCCGTCACCGATCTGGTGCGCCTGGTAGCCGAACAGGTTCCCATAGAACTCGTCGGCCTGCGCGCCATCCCAGGTGTTCAACTCCGCCCAGATCAGCGACCCGGGGTCGGCAGTTCGAAACAGCCACGGCGGCCCCGGCTCCCAGAATCCGATCNNCCCCGCCGGTCGGGTCCGCCCCGATGAGCACCCTGCCCTGCCCGGGCGCATCCACCGGTCCATAAAGCAGCTGTCCACCCCACTGGGTGAACACGTCGGCGGTGTGCATGATGTTGGCGCTGGCGAGATACAGCCGCCAGGCCACCGGTTGATCTGCTTCCGCTGCAACGCCGGCCAGGCCGGCCACTGGTTGACCGCCGCAGAGTGCAGTCGTGTAACCCCCGTTGCCTGGGTCCGGGTCGATGTCGTAGGTCCAGCTGAACAACCCGGCATAGAAGTCGCGACTACGGGCCGGATCAGTGCTCGACACGTCGATCCAGCAGGCCATTCCTGGAAAGAACGGTGTGTCCTCGGTCACTGCGCGACAGTACTCGATTGGCCCCTGGTGCTTGGCGCGCGGGCACAATGGACCGGTGACCGACCTGAGCGTGCTGGCCAGCCCCAACATCTGGAACTGGCCGGAGGTCTACGAGCGGGAAAATCGGGCGGTCGACGCTGATGGGGCGTTGTGGGCAGCATTGGCCGACCGGGTCGACTGGGGTGGCACCGATGTCGTCGACGTCGGTTGTGGGGACGGGTTTCATCTGCCCCGGTTCGCCGAGCGTGCTCGCAGCGTGGTCGGCGTGGAACCACACCCTCCGTTGGTGATCCGCGCCCGCCGACGGGTTGGTGACCTGGCAGGCGTCCGCGTGCTCGCCGGTTGCGCTCAACGGCTTCCGCTGGCCGACTCCAGCGTCGATCTGATGCACGCTCGCGTTGCGTACTTCTTCGGCCCCGGTTGTGAACCCGGGCTGGCCGAGGCTCGCCGAGTATTGCGCCCGGGCGGGAGCGTGGTCGTGATCGACCTCGATGGGACCCACGGTCGTTATGGCGAGTGGTTGTGCGCGGCGGCGCCCCGGTACCGGCCGGCTGCCGTCGAGGTGTTCTTCGCTGCCCAGGGTTTCGACTGCGCCCGGGTGGACACGATCTGGCGGTTCGGCAACCGTGGTGATCTGGAGGACGCCCTGCGCATCGAGTTCACGCCGAAGGTGGCGGCGCGGGCGATCGCCCAGACCTCGGGATTGACCATTCCCGTGCGTTACCGCCTGCACCTGCGCCGCGAGCCCACCGATCTCAGCGTGGGACACTGGAAAGCGCGATGACTGCGCTGCCCCTGGTATTCGAGGCCCCGCGCCGCGGTATGCCGCCGCGGCATCTCGCCGACCTCGATCGCGACGGGCGTCGCGCGGTGGTGGCCGAGCTGGGCGAGCCGGCATTTCGCGCCGACCAACTGGCCCGGCACTACTTCACCCGCTTGAGCACCGACCCGGCTGCGATGACGGACCTGCCCGCGGCGCGCCGAGATCGGCTCGTTGCGGCGTTGCTTCCCGAACTGGCCACCCCGGTGCGGCACATCTGCTGCGACGACGGCACAACCCGCAAGACGCTGTGGCGTGCGGCGGACGGGACCCTCACCGAAAGCGTGCTGATGCGCTACCCGGACCGGGCCACGGTGTGTGTCTCCAGCCAGGCCGGCTGCGGGATGGCCTGCCCGTTCTGCGCCACTGGGCAGGCTGGACTGACCCGTAACCTGTCCACCGCGGAGATCGTCGATCAGGTACGTGCGGCAGCAGCGGCGATGCGCGACGGTGAACTGTCCGGCGGATCCGGCCGGTTGTCCAACGTCGTGTTCATGGGCATGGGTGAGCCGCTGGCTAACTACCAGCGGGTAGTCTCCGCCGTCCGCCGGATCACTCACCCCGCACCGGACGGGCTGGGCCTGTCTCAACGGTCGGTGACGGTGTCCACCGTGGGTCTGGTGCCGGCGATCCGGCGGCTGGCCGCCGAAGGACTGCAGGTCACGCTCGCGGTGTCGCTACACACCCCAGACGACGGGTTGCGAGACACCCTCGTTCCAGTCAACGGTCGGTGGAAGGTGGCCGAGGTGCTCGACGCGGCCCGACACTATGCCGACACCACCGGGCGCCGGGTATCGATCGAGTACGCGCTGATCCGGGACGTCAACGACCAACCGTGGCGCGCCGACCTGCTCGGCCGGCTACTGCACGAACGCCTCGGCGCCCTGGTACACGTCAACCTGATCCCGCTCAACCCCACCCCGGGCAGCGAATGGGACGCCAGCCCGCGGCCCGTGCAGCAGGAGTTCGTCACGCGGGTCCAAGCCGCCGGAGTGCCCTGCACCGTCCGCGACACCCGCGGCCGCGAGATCGCCGCAGCCTGCGGCCAGCTCGCCGCATCCCAGCTCTGACCCAGTCCAACATTCAGCGGGCTCAGCGTGGTTATTTGGGCGCCTTTAAGCACGCTCAGCTTGCTCAATGCGCAACCCGGCTGAGAGCGTCCGGACTTGGGGTCCACAGTTCGGACGGGGCCCGCTGGGCGACGTTCGGTGCGCCGCGCTCGCCAGGTGCGGGCAGGTCCAAAAATTCGTTGACGGCGGCGACCAGGTCACCGGCGTAGGTCCACAACACCGAAGTGCGAGGATCTCGCTCGTCACGAACCCGAGACGCGATTGCGTCGGTTTCCCCGTAGCGAGGGGATGGGATGGTCGGGGTTGCCCAGATACCTCGCCCAGGACGGCATCAGGCGAGTCGTTGTCGCCTTTGTCGGCCTCATTGTCGATAGTCAGGTTCAGGTGACCGCTCAACAGGGCGCCGAGCACGTGCTCCAAGTAGCTGCCCTCGGGCGAGGCGAGGTCATACCTACGGCCCTGCACGATGTTGCTTGCCCATCCTGGCGGGGCATCGGGGGCTTTGTCCGGATCAAAGAACCAACGTCTCTTAGCATAATGCAGCCGATCTCTGGGTCGGCGCCGCCATCATCCAGCGCCTTTCTTCGGTATTTGTAAATCCGGGTGCGCATTTCCTCGACTGTCGCAAAGCCGTTGTCCTCGCGGAAGACCTCCCACGCGCGCGTTATCGGTAGAGATGCCCAACCGCTCAGAAAGCCGCAGCCGACGATCCGGTTGCCGCGCGAGTAGTGCGACTTGAAGAGGAATGGCGCACCCTCGGGAATCGCCGCGAACCGGCGTCGACCGCTGGGCTGCCAGAAGTTCACCTCTGTCGCGACCCGCTCCCGTAGGAACCGGTACCAGTCCCAGTCCCAGTCCGTGACTCCGACCCACGCGTGCACGGCTGCCATACTGCCCGATCAAGCGGGGCCGCGGGGAGCGTGGTGATGATTACCAGCTACGCCCCACACCGTGGCAGGACGCGGAATAGTTGTAGATCACAATCCCCAATGCGGTCGGTGGAGTGTGCGCGGGTGTCATCGGTGATGAGCACGCCGAGACCCGCCGCTCCGCGCGGGTAGAGCACCCAGCAGTGACGTTGCCGGTCGCAAATGACGAATCACGGTGTGCGATCGCTCCCGTCGAGTTTTCGACGGTGCGGCCCGCGCGCTGCCGGGCCGGATCTCCGATGATTACCGCCTACTCTCACTTTCCCAGGAGGCAGGAGGACAAATGGAGCTCTGACGCGGTGCCGAGGCGAAGTCGCAGGATGACGGAGCGGCGCTGCAAACATTTATTGCCTCGCGCATGGCCCTCCGCACAGGTAGACTTGTGGTTGTCTTCATCCGAATTCAGGAGGACTGAGGCCATGCCGGCGCCCCCCGAGGGTCGCTGAGCGCCACGCCGCGGCGAGTATGACGCTGCTGCGCGACGGTGGTTGCGATGAGCGGGCCGCCCTTTCGGAGCTGTTTCTTGCTCTGTTGACCAGCGAAAGGTCCTCCAGTGTTCTCACATTGTCTGCACGCTTACCTGCGCGCCGTTGCCGGGTCACGCGCGCAACGCGTCGGTCCGTTCCTGGCATCCTTCGACGACCACGACGCGGGCCTGTTCCGCAACTACGCCGTACCAGACGAGGACGCCGAACCCACGGGCATCCAGATCACGGCGCTGATTACAGCGTTCACTGACCGCGACCGCATCCCGCGACTGGAATACCTACCTGGCCTCTGCCCTGCCGTGGAGACCGGCCTACTCGCCGAGGGCTTCGTTCCGGAGCGGCGGTTACCGGTCCTGACGTGCCTGCCCACCGACGCAGCCGCACCGCCGATTGTCGCCGGGATCGAACTCGGCCTGGCCAGTGACGATGAACAGCTCCGCCAGGTCGCCGAGGCGCAGAACGAGGCCTACGGCCAGCCCGAGACCACCGACCACGACGTCGCCCGTCTGCGCGCCACCGTCGAGGGCGGAGGTCTGGTGGCCCTCGCCCGTGACTTGGCCACCGGCCGCGGCGTGGGGGGTGGGCTTTGCGCGCCACCCCACGAGGGTGTCAGTGAGCTCGCCGCCATCGGCGTCCGAATCCCCTACCGGCGACGCGGAATCGCGACAGCGCTGACCGCGCTGCTCACCCGGGCGTGCCCCGGCGTCGGAATCATCACCCCGTTCCTGACCCCTGGAGGCGAGGCGGAGGAACGCACCTACCGCTCACTTGGCTACCGCCGCGTCACCGAGATGCTCCACATCTCCCGGGAGACCAAGCAAGCCTCCTGATCACAGCCCCGAGACCGACGTTGACCAGCGGAAATACTCGTCGTTGGTCAGCATCGCATCTCGTTGTTGGGCGTCGTTTCGTCCGCTGAGCGGCCCACAGACGGCCCCGATGCGGCGGAACCTGTCCACGGTCATCGGCGTATGCAGCCGGTGGCGATGGATGCGCAGGGGCCGTTGAGTGTGCGATTACTCTCGGGTCGCACGGCAGCGGTCTGTAAATCCGTCGGCTGATGCCTTCCAAGGTTCGAATCCTTGACCCGCCACCCAGCAAGAACAGCCGCTGACCAGTACCTACGCGGTAAGGGGCCGACGCTCGTTGTATCCGGCGCTGTCCGGCCGTGTCCGGCTGTTCACGGCCAGTCGCGCCCTATACGCGCCCTACTACCCGGCCCGTGCGGCGTCATGCCGGAGGTTGTGATGCCCTTCTGCTGCCTGACGGCCACAGATGATCTTGCGCGCTGACGCTCGTGGGGCATCCCGTCGATCTGGCGGAGCCCGACCACACGGCGACCCGGGGGCAGCCCTCGACACGACCGGTGAGGGCGAGCGAGCCGGGGTCAGCTGCGGGTTTCGGTGCGCGTGCCGGATCCGGAGGTCACCAAGTCCTGCTGGGTGCGCATCGGGTCTGCGGGTGCGGTGGGTCCTGGCTCGTCGAGCTCTCGGCGCTGTGATTGCAGGTAGGTCATCAGGCGGGTGCGGTACTCGTGATCGAAGGTGCGCAGTTCGTCGATCGTCTTCTCCAGGATGGTCTTCTCCTGGGTGATCGAACCGAGGATCTCGGTGTGCTTGCGCGCCGCCTCGCGCTCCAGCGACCCGGCCTTGTCCCGGGACTGCCGGTCGAGGGTCTCGGCCCGGGACCGGGCGTCGTTGAGCAGGGTTTCGGCCCGGGTTCTGGCCTCGGTGACCATCCCCTCGGCCTTGGCCCTGGCCTCGGCGAGCAACCGCGCGGAGGTAGCGCGGGCCTTAGTCAGCATCGCGTCCGCTTCGGCCTTGGCTTCGCCAGTCAATCGTTCAGCCATCTCCTGGGCCAGGCCCAGCACCTTGACGGCTTGGACGTTATGGTCATCATCGGAGGAGGTCTGTTCCCTCATCGGCGGGCGTATCGGGACCCGCACACGCCCAGGCGGCCCCACCGGGCGAAGGTTATTTCCGGTATCGACCGGCGCAGCGCACCGTTGCTGATCGAGCTGTTCAACCTGTTTGCGAAGATCAGTGTTCTCCTGGATCAACCGAGCCAGCTCGGACTGAACTAGGTCGAGGAAGGCGTCTACCTCCTCCTCGTGGTACCCTCGCTTGCCGATCGGCGGCTTACTGAACGCGACGTTGCGAACGTCGGCGGGCCTCAACGGCATCGGATCATCACCTCACGCCTGGTCCAGTAGCCGAGTCTCTATCCCTGAGCCCGGCGGCCGTTACGGTCTCGGATCCATCACCACTCGCATCCGGATGAACACCACCTGCAACAGAACTGTAATGGATAAGTCCAGCCTCATGCCTGAGATCCGAATGGGTTTACCCGCTCGGTGGACGCACACCCTTGACACCAGCCCCAGCGTTCCATCGACCGCTACACCGGCGATACGACGGCCGATGTGGGCACGAATCTGACACGGGGGCGGGGAGTAGCGGAGAGTTCCCCTTCGCGCCCTACGCCCCTGCCGAGCTCGGGCTGGCGTCGTGGCAGTGTCTATTTTGCTGGTCACTGCACACACTGTCGTGTCTGGGAATCCTCCCATCGACTCGCATGGTCGGCGTCAGAACTTCTGCGCCGTGCCTACCCACATCTTGATCGGTCGAATGAGTTTCCGGTATCGCCGCGCATCCGGGGCTAGTGTCGGGCTAGTGTCGGTAGGACACGCCCCGGACCCCGGCGCACGAGAGCCCGGCCCTCGCGCCGAGCACCAGCCGTCCCGGGGGTAATCATGGGTATTGTATGGCCGTCGCGATCAGTTAAGATCAAGCACCGCGCGGCTGTCCCCCCAATGTCGCCAAGCTGGCCCCGAACGGTCCGCTCGGCCTGGCGGACACTCCTAAATCGGTCGCCACACCCTCCGGTGGGCAACGACCCGGCCGGATCCAGCGGCCCGCAGCCGCAACCCGAAGCGGGAACGCAGGGGACGATCGAACCGGGCGGTCCCGGCGGTGGCGCCGCCCTTGGTGGGGGGCATCGGGAGGGGCCACCGCCTAGCCCGGCTCTGAGCGCACTACCACCTGCGGCAACCGCCCATGGCCCCCCACCAGCCACCCGCCAGCGGGTGGTGCTGCTGCCCACACCCGGACCAAGCCCACTGACACCCGACCCACCAACCGCCGCGCAGGAAAAGCCACCGGCATGAACCACGACGATTTTCCGCGACCACTTCCGGGGCCCAGAACGGCGACACCACCCCCGGGATCGCCGCGAACACGCAGTGGCACGACGCGGAGCTCGCCCTGAAAATGGCTCCCCGCCAGCTACGACCGATGGCTCGTCGCTGGCGGGGAGGACACCCGGTCCCCCGCCATCATGCACGCCTACCACACACACGACGCCCTGCACGAGGCAGCGCGCGCCATCACCACGCTCATCGAAACGTTCCGCGCCGAGGCAGTCGCGCTGATCACCACTCCGGCGCGTGGCTCCGACATCCCCCGCCGAACGGTGGCGACCTGAACCTCCAATACGTGGAGCGGCACGTCGAGAATCGAACCGCATGGCCAGCTTGGAAGGCTGCGCTCATCGCGCCCTCAGAGGCCTCAACCGGTGGTCGGGCCGGGTCACTGTGCCCCACCATTGACCGTGGTTGACTCTGGGTGAACGCTGATTGATCGTGCGTACGTGTGCCGGGGAGTGTCATTGCGTGCCGCTGAGCTGCAGCTATGATCCGGTGTGGATCGACCTGTGCGGGCTCGTCGCGCCGCTTCGGCTGACGGCTCGTTAACGGTGATCACCTGTGGCCGCGGCTTGGAGAGGGCAGAGGCCTGCGATTTACAGATACGGGCAACCCCTGATCGGATCACGAGGGGAGCGTGCGGGTGCGCGGCGTGCGCTGGGTGGCGTCCGAGGGCTGCCTGATGCTGCTGATGACCTGAAGCGGCGCTCACTCAGGACGGACCACTCCTGGGTCCCCCGCGACCGGGATCCCTCAGTTCCCTAGATAGCCTGGTCAGACGAGAGTCCACCACCGTGGCCCTTCCCGCGGTCCACTCAGACAGACGAGCCGGCGTGAGCAGTCCGGCCATTTGGCATGGCGCCCGACCACTACATCGGGTGGCAGACCGTCGCGGCCACGCAGTACCCCCGACCGATGAAAGGCCCACTTTGACTGATCACGTAGCACCGTACAACCAGGACGACGGGTTGTTTCGCATGGCTGGGCAGGCAGATGGGCGGCGGCTGGCGTCAGACGTGACTGACGTGAGACCGGTGACACGATCATCCCGGGATCTGTTCGCCCACGCTGTTAACCACAGAGCTGCAGAGCCCCAGCGTCCGGCTACTCAGCGCGGCGAGGCGGCGATGCGGTCGCTGCGGTTTCCGTTCGACGAAGACGACTGTCGATAGCGGACAAGTCAGCTCATCTGCACCGTTGGTCATCGGTGGCATGGCCGGACCGGCTCCAGACAACACGTCTGCGACCACTTGAGTTAGGCCACCCGGGAGTGAACCGGATCAGGGCGGCTAGGCCCAAAGCCGTGTAGTTAGCGCGGATTTCCACGCAG
>QHBZ01000071.1:0-1837 GCA_003244055.1 Pseudonocardiales bacterium
ATCTACGGTTATTCCTTCATCCTCACGAATCTCGATGTGTCCACACCGGGCCAGGCAGCCGCGGTGGAGCATTGGTATCGGCATCGCACGAGCATCGAAAACGTGTTTCGTGACAGCAAGCACGGTGCCGCTCTTCGTCATTTGCCCAGCGGATATGTCCAGGTCAACACCGCCTGGATGTGGGACGCGCTGCTCGCGGCCAGCATGGCCGGCTGGCTACACCAGCTCACCGCAACCGAGCACCCCACCTCCGGCCAGCTGTCCGGCTGGGGTGTCCGTGACGGCAAAGCCATGATCGCCACCCTGCGACACCGCCTGATCCGCGTCCCGGCCCGCCTGATCCACCACGCCGGTCAGCGCGACCTGCGCCTACCACCAGGACACGACCTTCTCAACGAGGTCCTCGCCCGCCTCCGCGCACTCCCAGCAGCGTCCTGACCAGGCCATACCGGCCCCCAACACCCCGGAACCCGCACACCCGAGACGACACTCGGGCCGCCACCCTGCCCACACCCCGAAAACAACCACCAAAAGATCATAAACCAGAACCGAAGATCACCTCATGCGCTTACCCGCGGAATCGGGTCAGAGACCGGATGACCGAATGGTTGCAATTATTGCCCGCGCCGAGTTGCCCCGCTATGTGCGGGACTGGGTCACCCTGCTCGCCATGCACGAGGCGACAGCTAGCGGAAAGTGCCCAACTTGTTCCCGATGGTGGCGCGCAGTTTCTGCGCCCTGTGGGACGTGGAAGTGGGTACATGCATTCCCGACTATCGCACCAGCAAGAACCACCGTCCCATCGCATCTCACCAGTACGGAGGCCCTGGCCACGCCGGATTAGACTCGGTCGGTTGTTACGTGACTCCGAAACCTTAGTAACCGGCCGCACGGTCGGCAGGGTGAGCGTGGCGCGCGCCCGAACGCGCCATGAGGATGTACTCACCCTGCCGACCATCCAACCAACCAGCTGTAAGGGTCGCGACACGAACGCAACATGTGTTCACTTTTGGGTAGCTCGACCTTGAAGTCAGCTTGAGTGGCGGTCTGCGGAACGGTTGGCTCGCTCGGGCTCATGACAGCACAGAGTCCCTCCATCGGAATTCACTCGGCCACCAGCAATCCATCAACCGACCGCCGAACGTTACTCACAGGGATGGTAGTAGTTTACCTTCCCACAACACACCCCACGGTTGCGCAGCTCGGCGCGCCCCAGCCCAAATAGTCGCGCCTCGCTGGTTTGAACCAAGATCCCGAGCATGTGCTTGACCCATCGCGGTCACCCTTCGCGGGGTCTGACTGCCGTTGGCGACAACGGCTCGATACGTTGAGCGCGTCCCGCCCTCGTCGCCGGTCTCTAGGAGGTAGAGATGCGCATTACGCTCGCGCAGGTCGACTCCCGGCCCGGCGAGCTCGACGCCAACGTCGCACGTGCCGAGCAGGTGATCGCCGAGGCGGTCAGCACAGGAACCGACCTGGTGGTTTTCCCCGAGCTGTCGCTCAGTGGCTACACGATCGGGGACCTCAAGGAGGACATCTCGATCCCGCCGGACGACGAGCGGATGGTGAAGCTGGCGAGGGCGGCGAACAAGGGCGCGGGCGTGCTGTTCGGGTTTCCCGAGGCACAGGCACACGGTCTACACATCTACAACAGCGCGGCCTACTACGAGGACGGCCAGCTGGTGCACGTGCATCGCAAGCTGTTCCTGCCCAACTACGCGACCTTCGAGGAGCGCAAGCACTTCCTGCCCGGCCAGTCGTCCCGGGCCTTCCCGATCATGGGTGGACGGCACCGCGCGGCCACCCTGATCTGCAACGACGCGTGGCAGCCGCAGCT
>QHBZ01000071.1:1988-2796 GCA_003244055.1 Pseudonocardiales bacterium
ACAGGGAGCACCTGCTCACCGTCGACATCGACCTGTCGCTGGTGCGCCGTCGACGACGGGACATCCCACTGGTGCGGGAGGGCCGATTGGGGCTGCTGCGCCGGGAGATCGACCGCCTCCTCGAAGAGGGCGGCGACCTGTAACTCACGGTGTCGCGAAGCAGCCCAGGGTCGACTTGGGGCGCACCCCGGAGAAGTAGCGTTGCCAGATCTGGTAATAAAGGATCTCCTCGTCGCTGCGCAGTGCCCAGCTATCCGGTGGCTGCGTCACGGCACCGTCGGTGTCGCCGGCTTTCGCTTTGGCAGTGTTGTCTTTGGCTAGCGCGGCGAGCACCTCGCTGGCACCTGAACCGTCGCCGAATTGCTCCTTGCCGCGCCAGAGCAGCTCCTCAGGCAGCCAGTCGGTGAAGGCCTCACGCAGCACTGCCTTCTCTAGCCGCCCACCGGTGGTCTTCTTCCACTCCGGCGGCAGAGTCATAGCCGTATGCACCACGTTGCCGTCCAGGAACGGCTCGCGGGCCTCCAGCCCGAAGTGCATCGTCGTCCGGTCGCAGCGCTGCAGATTCAGGTGGTGCAACTGCTCCAGGCTGCGCACCAGCTCGGCGTGCAGTGCGTTCGGGTCAGCGAACTCCGGGGTGTGCATGTAGCTGTACCCGCCGTAGAGCTCGTCGGCGCCCTCACCGGTGAGCACCACCTTGACCTTCTTGGCTGCCTCGCGCGCCAGCAGCAGGTTCGGCACCGCGCTGCGAACCAGGGCCGGATCGTAGTGCTCGATCACTTCGACCACGTTGTCCAACTCCTCACCGATG
>QHBZ01000072.1 GCA_003244055.1 Pseudonocardiales bacterium
CACGGCGTTGGCGGGCTGCTCGTGCAGGCTGGAGTCGTCCGGCCCGGCCACCATGCCGTGCGCCCCGATCTCGGCCAGCCAGCTCAGGCCCAGTTCCTGGGCCTTGGCCTTGCTCATCACCACGACCGCGGCGGCGCCATCAGTGATCGGGGAGGATGATCCGGCGGTGATGGTGCCGTCGGCGGCGAACGCCGGGCGCAGCTTGCCCAGGCTCGCGGCGGTGGTATCGGGCCGGATGCCCTCATCGGCTGCCACCACGACCGGGTCACCCTTGCGCTGCGGCACGCTCACCGAGACGATCTCCTCGGCGAACAGGCCGCTGGCCACCGCGCGACCGGCTCGCTGGTGCGATTGCGCGGCGAACTCGTCCTGCTCAGCCCGGGTCAGCTGGTGGCGCCCATTGTGCTTCTCGGTGGAGGCACCCATCGAGACCTGGTCGAAAGCGTCATGCAGGCCGTCGTAGGCCATGTGGTCGATCATGGTGACGTCGCCGTACTTGAATCCGGCACGTGACTTTGCCAACAGGTGCGGCGCCTGGGTCATCGACTCCTGCCCGCCGGCCACGATGATGTCGAACTCACCGGCCCGGATCAGCTGATCGGCCATCGCGATCGCGTTCAGCCCGGACAGGCACACCTTGTTGATCGTCAGGGCCGGCACATCCATCCCGATGCCGGCATTGACTGCCGCCTGACGTGCCGGAATCTGGCCGGCGCCGGCCGTCAACACCTGACCCATGATCACGTATTGCACCTGCTCGGGCGTCACGCCGGCGCGTTCGAGCGCGGCCTTGATGGCGAAACCACCCAGCTGCGCCGCCGAGAAGTCCTTGAGCTGCCCGAGCAACCGCCCCATCGGGGTGCGGGCTCCGGCCACAATGACGGAACCGGTCATGGGCGCCACCTCCGGGGGTGAATGGCCTGATCAGGGGCGTTCATCAGGGCTGTCCTTCGACCCTACCGCGCGCGACCGCTCCCACACGCGATGACGAAGAGCACACCCCATCCAGCCGTACGCTGCATTTCATGGAGCAACTCCAGTCGTTCGTCACGGCCATCGACCACGTGGGCATCGCGGTGCCCGACTTCGATGAGGCCGTTGAGTTTCACCGCACCACGTTCGGGTTGGAACTGGTCCACGAGGAGATCAACGAGGAGCAGGGCGTTCGCGAAGGCATGCTGCGGGCCCCCGGAGACCCCGGCACCGGTGCCGCGGTGCAGCTACTCGCCCCGCTGGGCCCGAACTCCACCATCGCCAAGTTCCTGGGCCGAAGCGGACCTGGCCTGCAGCAGCTGGCCTACCGGGTCATCGACATCGAATCGGCTATGGCGGCGCTGCGCGCCGCCGGCGTGCGGTTGCTGTACGAGTCGGCCCGCCGTGGCACCGCCGGTTCCCGGATCAACTTCGTGCACCCCAAGGACGCCGGCGGCGTGCTGGTCGAGCTGGTAGAACCGGCCGCAGCAGAGCACTGATCTCGCCCGCAGCGAACCCCTCACAACCTAGCTGTCGGGCCCTCGAGCTCACCCCTCGTCGGAGAGCGGCGGCGGGAAGGGTCGTTGCAGGTCCGCGAACATCGGAAAGTGCTTGATGTTGAGCGTGGCGAGCTCGAGCCCATGAACGAGAGCGGTCGCCCGACTCAACCCAGTCGGGGCTGTAGAGATTGATATAGTTATCACCTACCCTCAGGCGTAGCCGGCTAGACCCGAGCGGGAAGCGGGCAAAGCGAAGGGACGACTGTGCAAAAGATCCTCGATGCCATCCTCAGCGACGACGTCGACGCCATCAGCTCATTGCCGGTACCGGAAAGCTACCGGGGAATCACGGTCCACGCGGACGAGGCCGACATGTTCGCCGAAGTGCCCAGCCGGGACAAGGACCCACGGTTGTCCTTGCACCTGGACGAGGTACCGGTGCCGGAACTGGGCCCGGGTGAGGCGCTGGTCGCGGTGATGGCCAGCGCGATCAACTACAACACAGTCTGGACGTCGATCTTCGAACCGTTGCCCACCTTCGGATTCCTCAAGCGTTACGGCCGCACCTCACCATTGGCCTCCCGGCACGACCTGCCCTACCACGTGGTCGGCTCTGACCTCGCCGGCGTGGTGCTGCGCACCGGCGCCGGGGTCAACGCCTGGCGGCCGGGCGATGAGGTGGTGGCGCACTGCCTGTCCGTCGAGCTGGAGCATCCTGACGGGCATAACGACACGATGCTTGACCCCGAGCAACGTATCTGGGGTTTCGAGACGAACTTCGGGGGCCTTGCCGAGCTCGCACTGGTCAAGTCCAACCAGCTGATGCCGAAGCCGGCGCACCTCACCTGGGAGGAGGCGGCGAGCCCCGGCCTGGTCAACTCCACCGCGTACCGGCAGCTGGTCTCCCGCAACGGCGCGGACCTCAAACAGGGCGACACGGTGCTGATCTGGGGCGCGTCGGGCGGGCTGGGCTCTTACGCCACCCAGATGGCTCTGGGCGGCGGCGGGGTCCCGATCTGCGTGGTCTCCAGCCCCGAGAAGGCCGAGATCTGCCGGCGGATGGGCGCTGAGCTGGTCATCGACCGCAACGCTGAGGGTTACAAGTTCTGGCGCGACGAGCACAACCAGGATCCGAAGGAGTGGAAGCGGTTCGGGTCCAAGATCCGCGAGCTGACCGGCGGTGACGACCCCGACATCGTGTTCGAGCACCCCGGGCGGGAGACCTTCGGCGCCAGCGTCTACGTGACCAAGAGGGGCGGCACGATCGTGACCTGCGCCTCCACCTCCGGCTTTATGCACGTGTTCGACAACCGCTACCTGTGGATGAACCTCAAGCGGATTGTGGGCTCGCATTTCGCCAATTACCGGGAGGCGTGGGAGGCCAACCGGTTGATCGCCAGGGGCAAGGTTCACCCGACGCTGTCCCGGGTCTACCCACTCAAGGAGACCGGGCAGGCAGCCCACGACATGCACTGCAACATCCACCAGGGCAAAGTCGGTGTGCTGTGCCTGGCCCCTGAGGAGGGGCTGGGCATACGAAACCCCGAGCTCCGCGAGATCCACCTGGCGGATATCAACCGCTTCCGAGGGGTTTGACCCCGGAACGGCTTATCCTCGCTCACGACCACCCGAGTAACCTGGCCGCATGGGCTCAGTCGACGATCGTGATCTGCTTCCAATGAGATCGACGTTCGACGTCGTCCGCCGTGGATACGACTGCGCGCAGGTAGATTATCAGCTCGAACAGTTGCGAGCGGATCTGCGGATCGCGGTGGCCGATCGGGACGCCGGAGCCGCGCAGGCCGCGGAGCTGGGCCGCACTTTGGAGGCGGCTCGCGGGGAAATCGATGATCTGCGCGCCCAACTCAAGCGGCTCGCCGCGCCGCCCACCTCCGTCGAGGGCATGAGCGAGCGCGTGGTGCGAATGCTGCGGACCGCACAGAGCGAGGCCGCAGAGATCAACGCCAAGGCCACCACCGCCGCCGCCACGACCAGAGCCGATGCCGAGCGCGAAGCCGATGAGCTGCGCGCCCGCTACGAACAGATGATCGCCGAGGCGCAGCGGCGGCGAACGGTGATGGAGGCCGAGCACCAGCGGGCCATCGCCGACGCACATCGCCGGGCGAGGGAGATCTTGGCACTGGCCAAGCGGCGAGGCGGGCAGCTCGACGCCGAGTCCGCTGCCCGCCGGCAGCAGACCGAAGAGGACTTCGACATCACGATGTCAACCCGACGGCGCGACGCCAACCGCGAGCTGGCGCAGGAGGAGGCGAGTAGCAAGGCCGAGGCGAAGCGGCGCGTCGACGAGGCCACCGACGTGGCCCGCCGGCTGGTGACCGAGGCCGACCAGACCGCGGTAGCCAGGGTGCAGGAGGCCACTCGGCGGGTGCAGGCGCTGCGCACCGTGCGCCGGCACCTCACCGGCCAACTACAGTCCGTGAGTTCGAAGCTGGACGAGGCGATGCAGCGCCTGGAGCCCGATCCGGTCGAAGATGACGTGCTTGCCGGTGAGCAGCCGGCGCGGGGTTGACGCCGCCGCCTCACCAGTGTCGGCGAGTGGGCGCCCGGCGGGTCCGAGCAGTCCAACAGCCGGTGTGCCAGTGTCTCCGGTCGGCCGCAGATCCCTGTTCGTGTGCCGGCCAGGCGACCACGTGCACGGTCCCGACCGGGATCTCGTGGTCGCAACCGGGGCAGCGGTAGCTCTTGACAGCCTGCTCGCCGGGCACCGACCGGACCACCCACTCCCCGTCTGGGCCGCTCTCCCGGTGCACCCAACCGATCCCGCCCACCACCGGAGGTGGGACGACGCCGCGAGCGCGGCGTGGGACGTTGCGGCGCGGCATAACAACCCAGGGTAGTACCGGTACCGTGGGCTCATGCCGCGCTACGAGTTTCGGTGCCGGGAGTGCTCGACGACTTTCGAGCTCTCCCGGCCGATGACCGCCTCGCGAGACCCCGCCCGGTGCCCCGATGGACACGATGACACCGTCCGCCTGCTCTCCACCGTCGCGTTGTCAAGTGGTGCACCGTCCGGCGCCGGCATGAGCCAGCCCCGACGCGCCGCGGCCCCGGCAGGCGGCTGCTGCGGCGGCGGTTGTTGCGGCTGAACGACGCGGTCAGCCGGCGGGATGCTCAGCCGGTGGGTACAAGGTGCGCCACGTCGGCGTGTAGTTGGGCGAGGCCTTGGTCGAACGTGGCTAGCCGACCCGTCTGGGAACGGGCGAGCTGCGCGAGATGGGCATCGGTTACCTGTCGAGAACCGATCACACTGGTCAGTGCAACACCAGTGAACGGCACCTGATCGGGCCAGAACTCGTGCCGCGGTTGCACGGCGATGACTCCGAGCTGGTTGAGAGCCTGATCAGGACGTACCCCGCGGCGCAACAACATCCTGATCAAGCAGGGTAGCCACGGACTGGCTGAGCGTCTGACCGGTATCACGTGCAATCGACATCGCGATGCGATGCAGATCATCCGGCAGGTCGACTGACCATCGGCGATCGCCGGCAGATCTTCACCGACCTGGGGATAAGGCGGGCGTTCCCGGCAACCTCGTGCCGGACCCCTACCTGGTGGCACTGGCGATCGAGTCCGGATCCGAGTGGCTCACCACGGATCGCGGCTTGGCGCGCTATCCAGGATTGCACTTCCGGCACCCGCTTGAGCCCGCGTGACATCCTCAGTTGCGGAAATTCGGGATCTCATGCTGCGGGAAGTGTGCATCGTGATGCGTGTGAAATGTGTAGCCTGATGCGGTGCCGGTCACCGAGTACCTCCCACGTCTCGCTGATAAGCAGCTGGCCGCGCTACTCAGTGACCTCCCCGCCCACAACGAAGCGGCACTGGCCAACCGAAATCCCAGCCCTGCTGGCCGCGTGCAGCCCGGCGACCCCGACGGCGGTGTGCTCGAGCTTCCCGCCTTCACTCACGAGTAGTCGCGGAAGCCTTTGCGGGTTTTCCGGCCTAGCAGCCCAGCGGTCACCAGGTGTTCCAGCAAGGGGGACGGGGCGAATCCCGGCTCGCGGAACTCCTGGTAAAGGCTGCGCTGAATGGCCAGTGAGACGTCCAGACCGACCACGTCGAGCAGCGCGAAGGGGCCCATCGGCAGCGCGGCGCCGACCTTCATCGCGGTGTCGATGTCGTCGGCTGACGCGTAGTGCGCCTCCAACATCCGTACCGCGTCATTGAGGTAGGGGAACAGCAACGCGTTGACGATGAAACCGGCCCGGTCGCCGCAGGACACCGGGACCTTGCCCAACGAACGGGCCAGGTCTCGGGCGGTGGCAGCCACATCAGCAAAGGTGGCGATGGTCGATACGACCTCGACCAGCTTCATCACCGGCGCGGGATTGAAGAAGTGCATACCCACCACGTCACCCGGCCGGGAGGTGGCGGCCGCGCACTCGACCACCGGTAGCGACGAGGTGGTGGTCGCCAAGATCGCGTCCGGCTTGCACACCTCGTCCAGGGTGGCGAAAATGCCGCGCTTGACGTCGAGCTCCTCGGCTACCGCCTCCACCACGAGATCAACATGCGCGAAGTCGTCCAATGAGGTGGTAGTGGAGATCCGCTCCAGGGCGGCGTCGCGATCAGACTCGGAGAGCTTGCCCCGGTTGACGGCCTTGTCCAGCGAGCGGGTGATCGCGGCGACCGCGTCTTTGGTGCGGCTGTCGCTGCGGCCGCGAACGATCACATCGTGGCCGCCTTTGGCCAGCACCTCGACGATGCCGGTGGCCATCGTCCCGGTGCCCACCACGCCCACCGTGGCTATCGGACGGATCTCGACACCGGATTGCGCGCCGGACGGGGTTGCGGCGTCGGGTACCACCGTGGAGGAATCCTGCCCGGCGTAGGTGTAGAAGCCGCGACCCGACTTGCGACCGAGCAACCCGGCAGTGATCATCTGCTTGAGCACCGGTACCGGGGCGTGCAGCCGATCCCGGGACTGCCGGTACAGCGCGTCGAGGATCTCGTAGGCGGTGTCCAGGCCGATCAGATCCAGCAGCGCCAGCGGACCCATCGGATACCCGCAGCCGTAGCGCATCGCGGCGTCGAGATCCTCCCGGGTCGCGTA
>QHBZ01000073.1:0-2937 GCA_003244055.1 Pseudonocardiales bacterium
TCAGGACACAACAATGCCGCTAACTTAAGGGAAGTTTTCGCAGGTCAGAGGCTATTTTGTGGGTATCGGGACCAGAGGCTGTCAGCCTTCCGTGGCGCCCCTTGTGCAAGCGCTACCTGGGGCTTTGGAAACGATGTCCGATTTCAAACCGTCGACCCCGGGCGACATCGCCCCTGCTTGGCCTTGCGCACCCAATCTGAGCTGGGCAAACGCTTGAGTTAGTGGCATTGGCCGTGGAGTCGCCGTAGCTCTTTCGAGGTGACGGCCGCTTCGGGGCTTAAATTTTGCGCCGCAGGGTACTCATCCCAGCGTCGTCTTAGGAACAGAGGTTCCTGGGAAAAAGAAGACAAACGGAGGGGCGAATGAGAGTCGCGGATATATTCACACTGGGCGGTTGCGGCGGCAGTCACGGCGGTGGCGGCGGTTGCGGTGGCGGCTGCGGTGGTTACGAAGGCGGCGGTGGCGGTAGCCACCGTCGCTACCACCGGAGCTCCCATCGCAGCTTCGGCGGTGGCTTCGAGCACGAACGCAACAACGGCGGCGGCGGACTCCTCGGCATCCTTGGCGGAGGCGGAGGCGAGTACTAGCCGTGCAAGATCAGCGGATGGCCCGCGCCCCGCCAGCGGGGGGCGGGCCACCCGCCGGTCATTACGGGAATCGAGGACATGATGCTCTCGCCTGATTTCACGCAGGGGTTCGATGTGGTCGGGGCGAGTGGGAGCAGGATCTCGACGCGGCCGCCGGCTCCGTGATTGCGGGCCTCGATGTGACGCCATGGGTCTCGACGAGGTCATCGGGTCGCGACCTGCCACATCCCGCACCACATCCCACACCACATCCCGCAGACGATCATAGATGCGGTCGACGGTGCTCTCGGCGTTCCAAAGTGCGAAGTAGTCATACACCGTCGCCCAGGGCGGCAGGTCACCCGGCAGCTGCCGCCAGGAACACCCACACGAGCCACATAGAGGATCGCGTTGACGATCTCCCGACGGGGATGAGTCAGCGGTCGTCCCCACCCGCGTCCGCCCCACTCCGGTGGCAGCAGCGGCTCCACCAGCGCCCACTGCGCTCGGTCAGATCCGCCGGATAACCATGACGACCAACATGATCACTCATCCGCCCAACATGATCACACCTAGACTCTCCGGGAGGACACGCCGTCACCGATCAACTTTCCCGACACGTTCTAACTAAGACGTCAGAAGTCGCGGACGAGAACCTCGGGGGTGATGCACGAGTCCGCGTAGTGGTGACATCGCGGCCGACATCACCGGGGGGACCACGGCGGCTCCGACGGCGCCTGAGGCCTGAGACCCTAACCTGCGCCGCCCTGCGAGGCGCCCGACCCGGCGTAGCGTGGAATCACGGAGCTGGCGGGCGCTACCCCCCCACCTGGCCAGTCTCCTGCCAGCCCACTGCGGCGCCCCCAACGCAGTGGGCCGGCGCCGACACACATGCTGCCCATTACCGATGTTGCGCGGCGGGTCCGAAGGAACTCCTGTCGGTGACGCGGTGGCTGACGGTAGGAAAGCGCGATTCGATTCCCACGTCGACGATGGGGTTAATGCGGACCTCGCTCTGCGGTGAGGCCGGTTAGGTAGGGAGTCCTGCCCCGATGACCCCGGTGTAAGGCAGGATCACCTGGCCCAGACGGGACCTGTCACCGCCGCCATCGGGTGCCGTCACGACGGGTGGTCAGCCCTCATACGACGGACAACACGAGGGCACGAGTGTGGGACGAATCGGATGACTGTGCCGTAAGGTCACCGTAGGAGTAGGCGGAGTTCGTGGGAGGCATCGTGATCGTTCTCGGCATTATCTTGGTCGTAGTCTTCGGGTTCCTGATCCCGATCCCCGTTCTGTCCTACCTGGGGTACATCCTGATCGTGGTGGGCGTGATCCTGCTGGTGCTCGGTATGGCCGGACGAGCGGTCGGTGGCCGACGCCACTATTACTGACCCCTCAGCGCTCCCACCCCCCGGGGGCAGCGGAGGCTGCTGGACGCGCACGCCCACCTGCCTGTATCTGGTCATCACACTCGGTGGGGGAGGTGCGGGCGGGTGAGAAGGGCACGGCCGAAGTCCGGGGCTTCAAGACGTCCTTGATTTTTTCGCCGGCCTGCTTGAGGTTGCCCTTGGCCTGGTCGCCCTTGCCCTCGGCCTCAAGCCCGGGGTCGTCGGTCGCCCGGCCGGTGGCTTCTTTGCCTTTGCCCTTGAGCTCTTCGGCCTTGTTACCGGCCTTATCCGCCAGACCCATGGTGTTCTCCTCCTTCGGCACCCCCGCTGCGGTGGGTGCGCGCTGTGTCGAGGCTAGCCCGACCCGGCTTGTGGCGCCGTTTGTTCGTAGCGTCGGTTAATAACGAGCCGGGTGGGGTCAGGTGTGGTCGAGACGGGGGTAGAGCACTTCACGGGTCAGTAGCAGCAGGGCCGCGGCGGCGGGGATGGCGACCAGGGCACCCACGATGCCCAACAGGGCACCGCCGAGCAGGACCGCCACCACGGTCACCAGCGCCGGTACCTTCAGCGCCCGACCGACCTGGCGGGCCTTCCCCTCGGAACGACACCAAGTCACTGTGCCAGGTCTGGGAGTTGGCGGAAGCGGTGTAGCACGATCACGATGAGGTTGAGCAGGATCAGCCACGCTGCCTGCACGCCGGCGGGGAGCACGAGCGCGGTGAGACCGGTGATGATCAGTGTCAGAGCGGCGGCGTCGCTGAACGTTGTCACCGGGGGGTGCCCCGCCGAGGTAGTCGGGCTCACGACGAACGGCTACCCCCAACCGCAGCTCGATGAACCGGTGGTGGCGTAAGCCTCGGGTATTCATGTCGACGTTTAAGATCATGGTTTCCGAGGGTGTTGGAACAGTGAGAAGTGCCCCTGACCTGGGAGAATGCGGGTTGTTGAGGACCGTATCGGCTCCGAGGAAAGGGCACCC
>QHBZ01000073.1:3119-4759 GCA_003244055.1 Pseudonocardiales bacterium
TCCCGTTGCGGCATCGGGGGCGGGCGCTGGTGGACGCGGCATGCTCGCTGGCCGCGGGCGCGACGTGCCTGAGTGACATCGAGGCGATGACCGCGCAGGAGGAGATCTTCGGGCCCGGTGGTGGGGCGTCGGACACCACGATGCTGCGCGTCTTCGACGAGCTCGCGGGGCGGTTGCGCGCCGATGGTCTGCCGGGCCGGCGGCTGGCTCGGGCCACCCGCGGGCGCGCGGGCGAAGGCGTGGGCGGGCATCGTGGCCCGGCACGGGCAGTTGCCGGCGGCTCAGGTCGCCCGGAAGGACCTGACCCGCCCGGCTGCGCAGGAGTCCGCGCGCTGTGCACCCGTTACACCACAGCCTTGTACCAGATCCACGCCGAGCTAGTTGGTTGGTTGGTTCGCCACCGCCCTAGCCCGACTTTCCTGGATAAGTTGATCTATTCTTCGTTTCCGCTGTTCAGGATGGGTGCGGGGGCTGGTTGGGTGTATTACCCATGTCAGCGTCTGGGGGCGTAGCGGGTCAGGTGGAAGATCGTGATGAGTTTGTCTTGGACCGGGGTGGTTTCGGTGAGCATCCGGTGGGCTCTGGGCCGGCCTCGCTCGCCTTGGTAGAGCAGGACGGTCTCGCCGATGCCGGCGAGCTCGCCGAGGAGGGCGCGCACGGACAGGTCCAGGCCGGCGCGTCGGGCGCGCAGCCGCATGAGGTGGGCAAGTTGCAGGGCAAGGACGCAGGTGAAGACGTGGACGCGGATGTTGTGCTCGGTCGGGTGGAACATCGGGCTGAAGGAGACGACGTGGGGGTCTTTGAGCTGCCGGAAGGAGAACTCGGCCTCGGACTGGGACCGGTAGCCGGCGATGACCTCGGCCACCGGCCAGTCGTCGTGGTCGGTGATCAGCACGTGCTTGCCGAACATCTCCTGTTCCAGGGCGGCGCGGGCAGCCTGGTTGATGTCCCAGGAAAGACGCAGGTCTTGGGGTGTGTCGCCGGTCAGCTGCCAGGTCAGGACCCGGCGGGTCCAGGGCTTGTGGGTGATCGCGCCGATGTCGGCCTCTACCTTCTGGCGGGGGCGGCGGGTCTTGCCGCGGGCCAGGGTGGCGGCCAGCTCATCCAGCTTCTTTCCGGTCTTGGCCAGGGTGGTGCCGTCAAACCCGCGGGCCTGGCTGTGGTGCAGCTCCGGGGAGTGGGTCAAGATCGCCCGGCGCTGCGCGCCGTAGGCCTCGCGGCGGGTGTCATAGGCGGTCAACCCGCCGAACCGGGTCTTGTCCACGACAGTGCGCGCGGAGGCGGGCAGGGCGGTCAGGTCCGGGCAGTCAGAGGCGGGCACCGACCCGATGTAGTGCAGGCCGGTCCCGGCGAGGTAGGCAAAGTTGTCCTGGGAGTTCTGCCCGGCGTCGAAGACGACGGTCATGTCCGCGGGGTGGCGGCTGGTGGCGGCGCAGATCGCCTCGTGCCGGGTTCGCAGCGCTGCGATCAGGGTGGGGAACTGGGTGACGTCGGGTTTGTCGCCGGGGTAGGCGTGCCAGGCCAGCGGGATCCCGCCGTCGCGGGTGACCACCAGGCCCAGCCCGACCAGCCGCAGGTCGGCGCGTTTCTGCTTGGCCTTGCCCCGCTGCGCGATCGGCGCTTTGGGGTTGGCGGTGTCG
>QHBZ01000074.1:0-4321 GCA_003244055.1 Pseudonocardiales bacterium
ATTAACGCGGCGCTGCACTAGGACGATGTCGGCCTCGCCTCGACGACCGAGCCCGTCGGCTGTGGATAGGGGGGCAGGTGGGGACAACTCGGCGTTTTCCGCGCCGGCGCCGCGATCGGTGTCGGGGGATTGTGCGACCCTATATGGCTGGCCCGACATCCACTCGGATGTCCGCAGCCCTCGGCCAAGAGGTCCGCATCGCTCAGCGGCCGTATCCGAAATCGGTGCCACGCCCATAGCGGCATGCACAGTTTGTTGTAGCCGGCCGCCAGCAACCTCGGATGTCACACTACCGTTGCGCGAGAGTTGACAACCCTTCCCAAGGCGCATCTACATCTGCACCTCACCGGTTCCGCGCGGCTTGCCACGGTACGAGAGCCTGTCGACAGATATGGAGTCATTCTCCCATCGGAGCTGGTGAACAAGGACTTCGAGTGGGCAGCGCGGAAATCCTTGGCCGGCAGCATTGGTGATCTCCCGAGATTGTCAGGGGTGGGTGCGACAATGGTCCCGTGATGGAGACGCTACTGGATCCGAGGCAGGCGATGGTCGCTTGTCTTGACCAGTGGCGTGAGACGATTGTCGGGTGCGATGATGCCGGGTTGCCGGATCAGGTCCAGGCTATCGAATCGGCGTCGCGGATGCTGCATTCGGTGATGCTGGACGCGGTCGCCGAGCTGGAATCCCGCAATATCGCGACCACCGCCGGATTCCGCAACACGAAACAACTCCTGGCCGGGATGCTGAACCTGTCACCCACCGAGGCCGGTACCCGAGTCACCCACGCCGGGCAGCTCGCGTCCCGCCGGGCGCTAGGCGGTGAGCAGTTGGCGCCGTTGCTGCCGGAGACCGCGGCGGCGTTGGCCGCGGGTGAGATCGGCCCGGGGCAGGTGAAGGTGATCACCGAGACGATCAACGCGATCCCCAGCGGATCCTCGCCCACCTCGACCCCGACGGTCCCGCACCCCGCGACGAACCGGAACCTCGACGGCGCCCGCAGGCCACTCGTGCACGTGGCCGGCATCTCCAACGACGAGCGGATGCACGGTTTCAACGACAGAGCCCTCGCTGATCTCGCCGGCCAGCAGTGCGCGCCTCCACGGCCCGACAGAGGTAACGAAACGAGTTCTCGCTGATATCTACACATGGATCCGGTGAGGTCGTTGACCCCGGACTAGGCCTTCAGACCGCTGCCTTCAGACCGCCGGGTAGGACGACCACACCGAGCATTCCGGGCCCGGCATGCGCGCCAATCGCCGCCCCGACCTCCGAGACCAGGCATTCAGACAGCATCGGGAGTCGGGCTTGCAGTTGCGTGACCAGATCTGCGGCGCGCTCGGCGGCGCCGAGGTGATGTACCGCCAGATCAACCGGGGCGGATCCCGCCGCCTGCGCCGCGAGATCGACCAGGCGTGCCCGTGCGCGGCTGGCAGTGCGGACCTTCTCCAACGGCACGACCCTTCCGCCGTCGACATGCAGGAGCGGCTTGACCGATAGGGCGCTGCCCACCCGCGCGGCTGCCGAACCGATCCTGCCGCCACGACGCAAGTACTCCAGGGTGTCCACGGAGAAGAAAGCCCGGCAGGAAGCGCCGACCCGTTCAGCGGTGTCGTACACGGCGTCCAGATCGCCGCCATCCGCTGCGACGGCAGCCGCGGCGAGCACACTGAAACCCAGACCCATGCCGGTGGAACGGGAATCGACCACCCGCACTCGCTTCAAGCCGAACTGCTCTGCGGCGAGTCGGGCCGATTCCCAGGTGCCCGACAGCGCGCGAGACATGTGCACTGACACGATGGTGTCGGCGCCGGCCCGGATCGCCTCGGCATACACCGCCTCGAACTCCCCCGGTGTCGGTCGGGAGGTACTCACCGAAGCCCGCCGCGCCAGGGCCTTCACCAGCTCAGCCGGTCCGAGCTGCACCCCGTCTAGCCAGTGCCGGCCATCGACCAGGACGTGCAGGGGAACCTGCCGGATACCACGGCGGCTGGCGAGACCGGCCGGAAAGTACGCGGTTGAGTCCGTGACGACGGCGACGGCCACGATCACACGGGAGCGGCAGTGTTATAGGAAAACAGCCGCCAAGCGGAACCCCGGCGGACAAGCACCGTCCAGTGACAGTTGCTGATCCCGCCGAACACCGTCCAGCCCGACACCGGCAAGCCGAGCAGCAGCGGCGTCAGACCGGCAATCAGCCCTCCGTGGGTGCACAGCACCGCGCTACTGTGACCGGCCGCGTCGAGCTCGGCGACCACGTGCGCGGCGCGTCCAGCCACTTCCACCCTGGTCTCGCCACCAGGGGGAGCCCATAGTGGGTTCTCCCGCCAGGTCCGGACGCCGCCTGGCCGAAGCTCCTCCACCTCCGCGTGGGTCAGGCCCTGCCAGGCCCCGAGATGCGTTTCCCGAAGCCGCTTGTCGATCCTCAACGGCATCCCGATCTCAGCGGCGAGCACCGCCGCGGTGTCTCCGGCTCGGGACAGGTCAGAGGTCACGATCACGTCTGGCTTCAGCTCCGCGAGCCATGGGGCTGCCCGGCGTGCCTGACCGAGGCCAGCCGCGGTCAACTGCGAGTCGAGCTGACCCTGCATCCGCTGCGCAGCGTTGTAATCGGTTTCACCGTGCCGCCAAAGCACGAGCTGCGTCAAAGTCACACCGATTCGTCCACCTCGGGGGCATCGGCTTCGAACGGGATCGTCGGGCAGTCCTTCCACAGCCGCTCAAGACCGTAGAAGGAACGCTCCTCGGCGTGCTGCACATGCACCACAACATCAACGAAGTCCAACAGCACCCAGCGCCCCTCACGGGCGCCCTCTCGGCGTACCGGCTTGCTCCCAGCGGCCGCCATCTTCTCCTCGACGGCATCAACGATGGCCTGCACCTGTCGCTCGTTGGGCGCCGAGGCGATCACGAAACAGTCAGTGATCACGAGCTGATCGGACACGTCCAGCAGGGTGATGTTGTGCGCCTTCTTGCCGGCCGCCGCGTTCGCCGCGGTCAACGCAAGCTGTCGCGCATGATCAGTGGCTGCCACATCACTCCTTCTCCCCGGCTCACCTAGCCGGCGTTTGGGTCGCGGGCAGGCCACATACGCCGGTTGTCCGCACCTGACTACTGGTGAGCGTACGTGCTCGGCCATCGAGGCCACCGAGGCGCCATGGCGTGGTCGACACCGCACAGTCCGCCCCGAGTCCGTTTCTAGCAGTGCTGGTGACAAACCCATAAGGAGCAGGTGATGACAGAGACTTTCGTTGGGCGCAGCGTGTCCGAACCGCTTCAGGTACGTACCGATCCTCCGACCGATCACATCGTTGACCCCGGCCTGCTCGGTCTCGCCGGATTCGCCATGACCACGTTCGTTCTCAGCTGCGTCAACGCTGGCCTGGTCACCAAGGCGATCGAGCCGGCCGTGCTGCCGCTGGCCCTGTTCTACGGTGGACTCGTCCAGCTGCTGGCCGGCATGTGGGAGTTCCGCAAGGCGAATACCTTCGGCGCGCTCGCGTTCAGTTCTTACGGCGCGTTCTGGTTGTCCTTCGCCGCCTACGTCAAGTTCGTCGTCCCGGGCCTGCCCCCCGCGTCCGCGGCGTCGGCGCCCGGGCTTTTCCTGCTGACCTGGACAATCTTCACCGCCTATATTGCTGTAGCGTCGCTGCGGGTCTCCGGCGCGGTGGCCGCGGTCCTGCTCGCCGTCCTCGCGACGTTCATCCTGTTGACCGTCGGTGCGTACTCGGGTGCCGCAGGCATCACGATCATCGGTGGCTACCTCGGACTCGTGACCGCCGCTTTGGCCTGGTACGCCTCTTTCGCCGGCGTCACCAACGCGACTTTCCAGAAGACTGTGTTGCCAGTCTTCTCGGTTGCGGGCAGGTGACCGTAATCAGTGGCCGAGCGCCTGCTTGCGCCGCTCGATCAACCGCCAGATCATCGGTGTGAAGATGAGCTGCATCGCGAGATCCATTTTGCCGCCGGGGCAGACGATGGTGTTGGCACGCGACATGAACGAGTCGTGCAGCATCGACAGGAGGTACGAGAAGTCGATGCCGCGCGGATCAGCGAAGCGAATGATGAGCATCGACTCGTCCGCAGTGGGCACGGTCCGAGCGATGAACGGGTTGGAGGTGTCCACCATGGGCACGCGTTGGAAATTGACATGCGTGCGGGAGAACTGCGGGCAGATATAATTCACATAATCGGGCATGCGGCCCAGAATCGTTTCGGTCACCGCCTCGGTGGAATAGCCTCGAGTCGACATGTCGCGATGCAGCTTCTGGACCCACTCCAGGTTGATCACCGGAACGACCCCGATCCGCAGGTCCACGTGCTG
>QHBZ01000074.1:4467-4823 GCA_003244055.1 Pseudonocardiales bacterium
TTCTCCCCGTACTGCCGGAACAGTTCCTCGAGCTCCTCGAACAGGTTCGCCTCCGGGCCGAAGTGGCTGAGGCTGTGGTCACCGCGGTCGAACGCCTCGGCCACCTTGGTCTTCATCTCGGTGCGGTCGTAGCGGTGGAAGCTGTCGCCCTCGATGAGCGCGGCGTTCACCTGCTCGCGCCGGAAGATCTGCTCGAACGTGCGCATCACTGACGTCGTCCCGGCGCCCGAAGAGCCGGTGATGACGATGATCGGATGCTTGGCTGACATGGCCTGCACCCCTTTCGCTCAACCGTTGGTGCGGAACAGGCCGCGCGCGCTGAACAGCGGCGTGTCGTACTCGACCACATTGTGGTC
>QHBZ01000075.1 GCA_003244055.1 Pseudonocardiales bacterium
GTGCACGCTCACGGCGGGGACCGCGCCGGCGTTAATGACCTGATGAACGTAATGCGGGCCGAAGGCGCGGCAGTGCCCGGTGTTCAGCGCCCGGGTGACCTCCACCAGCGGCCGACCCGTCCTGGCTGCCACCACCCGTTCGGTCAGTGTGCCCGCCGCGATCGCGAAAGCGCCCGACGCCGGGCCGTGATCATGAAGATCGGTGCCCTGACCGGGTAGCCAGGACAGCAGCCACACCTCGTGCTGGTCGGTTCGTTCGAGCAGCCGGTACCAGCGGGTGTCGGTGCGATAGTTCAGCAGGCTCCACCATCGCTCGGGATGCGCGGCCAGTCCCATGGCGAGGCTGGCCGGGCCGCCGCTACGAGCGAGATCGGGCTCCGGGACGGTGAGGTCGGGCACGGCATACATAGGGATATTCCTCCGCGAGATCGGTGAGACCGACCGCGCAGCAGCCACCGCCAGGAAAGGGCAGGCTGTCAAGGAAAACGCGGTCAGCGGGACAAGATCACCGCGCGGGACACAGCGCGCTCGCCACCCGGCGCAGATCCACTGGGGACCGCCGGACCAGGGCGACAGTGCTGTTCACAGTTAGTGATCAAACCAGGAGATCCGCATCCCCGTCAAGAACCGCGTCGAGCGCTTGGCGCAGATCGGCGAGCAGCTCCTCGGGGTCCTCCACCCCGACGGACAGCCGGACCTGGCCGGGCGATATTCCGGCCGCCGCGAGCGCGGTGTCGTCAAGCTGGCGGTGGGTGGTCGACGCCGCATGGCTGACCTTGGAGTGCACGCTACCCAGCGAGGAGGCGATCCGAACGGTGCGCAGCCCATCGCAGAAGGCCATCCCCCCGGCCCGTCCACCATGGACATCCACAGTGATCAGACTGCCGAACAGGCCACCCCGGAACAGCGCGCGGGCGGTGCCGTGCTGCGGATGCGAGGCCAGGCCCGGGTAGCGCACCCGCTCCACCGCGGGGTGGCCCGCGAGCTTGTCGGCCAGCACAGCCGCGGTCGCGCTCTGCCGAGCCACTCGCAGCGGCAACGTCTCAAGCCCTCTGTACAGCAGGAATGCCTCGTCCGGGGCGAGGCAACCGCCAAGGTCGATCCGTGCTTCCCGGACCGGTCCGAGGTGCTCTGGCCGGCCGATCGCCACCCCGCCAGTAGCGTCCGCGTGCCCGCCGATGAACTTCGTCGCCGAGTGCACCACCAGGTCGGCGCCCTGCTCCAACGGGCGGCAGATAATCGGGGTGGCGAAGGTGGAGTCCACCACCAGCAGGCCGCCGGCTTGATGTGCGACCTGCGCCAGGGCAGGCAGATCGGGCACCGTCAGGGTTGGGTTGGCGATGGTTTCGACGTAGATCATCCGAGTTCGCGCGGTGACCGCAGCCCGGACGGCAGCGGCGTCGGTGACGTCGATCAGCACCGGGCGTATCCCCCATCGGGGTAGCCAGCGGGTGAGCAGCGACCAGGTGCCGCCGTAACAGGCCGCCGGGGCGATCACCTCGTTGCCCGCTTCGAGATGGCCAAGCAAGGTGGCCGAGATGGCGGCCATCCCGGACGCGAACGGCTCCGCGCCGACCTCCGCTGCACCTGGTGCCTCCAGCGCAGCCACCGCTGCGGCGAACGCGACCGCGGTCGGGTTGTCGATCCGCGAGTAGGAAAACCCGGGGACGCGGCCACCGAGAACCTCGGCATAGTCGTGCGCGGTGTGGAAGGCAAACGCTGAGGACCGCACCACGGGCAGCCCGAGGGGACGCGACATACTTCAAAACGCTACCCGGCGGGCCCGCTGGCGTGGCTGATCCCGCGATGACCGGTGATCACCGGTTGGGTGCATTCGACGACATTCCTTGTCGTTCCAGGCACATAACCGACGATCTTGGCGTGCAGCAAGCGGCGGGACTCATTCCGGTTTGTGGGCGCGGCCGAGCAATTTGCCGGCCATCTCCCGTGGTGACTGGCCGTCGTAGCAGACTCGGCGTACCCCGTCGGCGATCGGCACCTCGACGCCGCAGCGCGCGGCCAGCCCCTGGATCGACAAGCAGGATTTCACGCCCTCGGCTACCTGGCCGTGAGTGGCCGCCTGGGCTTGTTCGGGGGTATCGCCCATGCCGATCCGATAACCGAAAGAGCGGTTGCGGGACAGCGGTGAGGCGCAGGTGGCCACCAGGTCGCCGAGCCCGGCCAAGCCCGCGAACGTCACCGGGTCTGCCCCCAATGCGGCACCCAGCCGCCCCATCTCGGCCAATCCGCGGGTGATCAACGTCGCCAGGGTGTTGTCCCCGCATCCCAATCCGGCAGCCATCCCGCAGGCCAGCGCGATGACGTTCTTGCATGCGCCGCCGAGTTCGCAACCGATGACGTCGGTATTGGTATAGGGCCGAAAATAAGGGGTTCCGCAGGCACTTTGCACCGCGACGGCGCGGTCGTGGTCGATGCACGCGACCACGCTCGCCGTGGGCTGCTCGGCGGCGATCTCCCGAGCGAGGTTCGGGCCGGACACCACCACCACCTGGTCGGGCAGGACAGCAGTGACATCGATCACGACCTCACTCATTCGCTTGAGGCTGCCGAGCTCGACGCCCTTAGCGAGGCTCACCAAGGTGGCCTGCGGTGGGATCGACCGGTGCCAGTCGCGCAGGTTGTCCCGCAGCGTCTGGCTGGGCACGGCGAAGACCACTGCGTCCACCCCATCGAGCGCCGCCTCCGCGCGCACGGTGGCCTGCAGGGAAGCCGGCAATATCACCCCTGGCAGGTATTCCGGGTTGGCGTGCCGGTGGGTGACCGCGTCGGCCACCTCGGCCCGACGGGCCCACAAAACGACGTCGCGACCGGCGTCGGCGAGCACCTTGGCGAACGTGGTGCCCCACGAGCCCGCGCCCATCACCGCGATTCGCTGCACCGCCAAAGTCATGACTTCCGCTCCTGGTCCGTGCCCGGGTCGAAGAATCCGGGTGGAGAGGCTGAAGTCTTCCCTGCCGCCGGATCGAAGGTCCAGCGGGACGATGGGGCGTGCACGTAGACCTGCTCGTCCCGGTGAAGCCTCTCGCCTGGGCGAAGACCCGGCTGCGGGGTGCGGCCGACGGCGGGGCCGGTGCTCCGCAGGCGCACTCCCGGTTGGTGCTCGCACTCGTCCGGGATACCTTGACTGCCGCGACAGGTGCGGCGCGGGTGCGCCAGGTAGTCGCGATCTGCTCCGACGAGGTGGTGTGCGCCGCCCTCGCCGACGACGGGGTGCAGACGATCCCCGACGAGCCGGCCGCCGGCCTCAACCCGGCCCTGCGGTACGGGGAGGCGGTGCTCCGCGCCGCGGGTCTGACCGCAGCGATGGGAGTCTTGCAGGCCGACCTGCCCGCGCTGCGCCCGCAGGAGCTGGACCGCGCGATCCACGCCGCCCTGGCCACCGGCGACCGGGCATTTTGCGCCGATCGGACGGGCACCGGAACGACCCTGCTGCTGACCCCACCGGGGCAGCTCCTGGGCCCCTGCTTCGGGCCTGGCTCGGCGGCGGCGCATCGAGCCACCGGTGCGCGGGAGCTCATCGGTGGTTGGCCGGGGCTGCGGTGCGACGTCGACACCGCCGCCGATCTGGCCGCCGCCCGCGGCCTGGGGCTAGGCCGGTTCACCAGCGCCGCGCTGGACAGCAGGTAGCCAGTCGATTAAGCGCGGCGCGATTTACCCCGCAGCCAAGCGAGATACGGAACAATGGTCGGGTGAGCACACACGGCGAGGACACCGGTCTCACGACCGCAGGCCGTGCCGGATCGATCGCCGACGGTGCCGTGGCGACGGTGCCGCCTGCTCCCCCAGCGGCGACCCCGGTCCCCGCGGCCACTGACCTGCCTGATGACCGCTACCTCAACCGGGAACTGTCCTGGCTGGATTTCAACGCTCGGGTGCTGGCGCTGGCCGAGGACAGCAGCCAGCCGCTGCTTGAGCGGGCCAAGTTCCTAGCGATCTTCGGATCGAATATCGACGAGTTCTACATGGTGCGGGTCGCCGGGCTCAAGCGCCGGGAGGAGGCCGGGCTGGCGGTGCGCAGCGCAGACGGCCTGACCCCGCGCGAGCAGCTGGCGCAGATCGCGATGCGCAGCCGGGAGCTCACCGAGCGCCAGGCCCGCATCTGCCTCGACTCCGTCCGCCCCGAGCTGGAGAAGCACGACATCACCTTCGTGACCTGGTCTGACCTCGACGATCAGCAGCGGCTGCGGCTGTCGGGTTACTTCTCCGACCACATCTTCCCGGTGCTCACCCCGTTGGCGGTGGACCCGGCCCACCCGTTTCCCTACATCTCCAACCTGTCGGTGAACCTGGCCGTGATGGTGCGTGACCCGGACAGTCGCATCGAGCGCTTCGCCCGGGTCAAGGTGCCCAACAACGTCCCCCGGCTGGTCCGGGTGGAAAGCGACCAGGGCGGTCGCTGCCCACGCGCCACGTTCCTGCCGCTGGAGGAGCTGATCGGGGCCCATCTCGGTGAGATGTTCGCCGGCATGGAGGTAGTCGACTGGCACATCTTCCGGGTCACCCGCAACGCTGATTTCGAGGTCGAGGAGGACCGCGACGAGGACCTGCTGCAGGCGATGGAGCGGGAACTGGCGCGGCGCCGCTTCGGTCCACCAGTGCGCCTGGAGGTGGCCGAGCGGATGAGCGAGCACGTGCTGGAGCTGTTGCTGCGCGAGCTCGAGGTCGATCCGCACGACGTCGTCGAGGTACCCGGCCTGCTGGACCTTTCCTGCCTGTGGCAGCTCCATGCGCTGCCCGTCCCGGAACTGAAGGACGAGCCGTTCGTCCCGGTGACGCACCCCGCCTTCGGTGAGGGTGAGAGCCCCAGGGACGTCTTCGCCACCCTGCGCGACGGTGACGTGCTGGTGCACCATCCCTACGACTCGTTCTCCACCAGCGTGCAGCGGTTCATCGAACAAGCCGCCGAGGATCCGCAGGTACTGGCGATCAAGCAGACGCTCTACCGCACGTCGGGTGACTCCCCCATCGTCGACGCGCTGATCGACGCCGCCGAGGCTGGCAAACAGGTCGTCGCGCTGGTGGAACTGAAGGCACGATTCGACGAGCAGGCCAACATCAGATGGGCCAGGGCGCTGGAACGCGCCGGAGTGCACGTGGTCTACGGGCTGATGGGACTCAAGACGCACTGCAAGACCTCGCTGGTGGTGCGCCAGGAGGGCTCGACGCTCCGCAGGTACTGCCACATCGGCACCGGCAACTACAATCCGAAGACCGCCCGGCTCTATGAGGACATCGGATTGTTCACCGCGGAGCCGGCGGTCGGCGCCGATCTTACCGACCTGTTCAACTCGCTGACCGGTTATGCGCGGCAGACTTCCTACCGCAGTTTGCTGGTGGCGCCCTATGGAATCCGGCGCGGCATCGTGGAACGGATCGAGGGCGAGATCACCCACATCCGGGCGGGACGCCCGGCGGGGATCCGGCTAAAGGTCAACTCTCTGGTCGACGAGCAGGTGATCGATGCGCTGTACCGGGCGGCACTGGAGGGCGTCAGCGTCGACGTCGTGGTCCGCGGCATCTGCGGACTCATCCCTGGACGCCCCGGCCTGTCGGAGAACATCGGCGTGCGCTCGATCCTGGGTCGCTTCCTGGAGCACTCGCGCGTCTTTCATTTCCGGGGCGCCGGCGAGCACTGGATCGGCAGCGCCGACATGATGCACCGCAACCTGGACCGCCGGGTGGAGGTGCTGGTTCGGGTGGCCGACCCGGTCGTGACCGCCGAGCTGGACGCGATGCTCAGCTCCGCGCTGGACCCGGCGACGCGATGCTGGGTGCTAGAGGCGGGCGGCTCATGGCGCCCGTCGCCGTCGGCTGACTCCACGGTCCGAGATCATCAGGTGCAGGAAATCCTTCGGCACCGCATGGGTGGGTGACCTGTGCGCGACCTCATTGCCGCCGGCGCCGCCGTGTGGCGGCGATCACCGTCGGGCGACGTCGAGATAGCGGTCGTACACCGGCCCCGCTATGACGACTGGTCACTCCCCAAGGGCAAGCCGCATTCGGGTGAGCTGCTTGCCGTCACAGCAGTCCGCGAGGTGGCCGAAGAGACCGGCCACACCGTCACACTCGGCCCGCGGTTGGGCACCACCCATTATCGGGTGCCCGAAGGTGAGAAGGTGGCGCACTACTGGGCGGCACGGCCCACCGGCGGCAGCTTTCGTCCCAGCGAAGAGGTGGACGAGCTGCGCTGGCTGCCTACCGCGAAGGCGATCGATCTGCTGAGCCACCCGCACGATCGGACGCTGGTCGCCGGTCTCGACGCCGCCACCCACATCACCCACACCGTGCTACTGGTCCGGCATGCCAAGGCGGGTAAGAGCGAGTCCTGGCAGGGCGAGGATGACCTGCGCCCGCTGACCGCTGCGGGCTATCGGCAGGCCGGGGTCCTGAGGTCACTCCTGCCGCTGTTCGGCGCCCAGCGGGTGCACTCCGCGCCACCGCTACGTTGCCGGCAGACCGTCGAAGGTCTCGCTGCGGATCTCGGAGGGCCGATCATCGATGAACCGCTTCTGTCCGAGGACCGCTATCTGGACGATCCGGCTGCGGCGCTGGGCAGGCTGATCGAGATCGCGGCCGGATCCGGGGATCCTGCCGTCATATGCAGCCAAGGTGGGGTGATTCCCGACCTGGTCAGCACACTGGCCAAGCAGGCTGGGCTCCAGCTGCACGACGTGCCAAGCCCGAAGGCCAGCTACCGGGGTTTGTTCTTTGGCGGTGGATCAGTCCCACCGTTGATCCTGCAGGCCGCCGACTACTACAACGACGCAGTGGATTAAGTGGAGAACGCGCAGCCAAGCCAGCAGTGCGCGCGGGCTACATGCTTCTCAACTTCTTCGTCGCGGACTTCTTGACCGCCTTCTTTGCTGCGCTCTTTGCGGGGACCTCTGCCGTGGTCTTGGCCTTCTTCTTCGCGGCCTTCGCCGGCTTCGCCTTCTTGGCGACCTTAACTTTTGCGGCCTTGGCCTTCGGGGCCTTCGGGGCCTTGGTCGTGGCGGGGTGGACTGCGGTCAGCCGCCCGGCTTCAGCCACCCTGGTGGCCGGGCGGCGGCTGGCGCTGGCCGTGAGCAGGTCTGTGGGCGCCGGACTCGGTACCGGTCGTAATGCAGCAGCGGAGACGGCCGGGGCGCCCGGACCCGCTTGCGGCAATACGCGCGTCCCACTGATCACCTCGCGAAACAGTGTGCCGGGGCGAAAGGCCGGCACATCGGTCTGCCGGATGGTCACCGCCTCGCCGGTGCGGGGATTGCGGGCGGTCCGCGCCGCTCGCGCCCGCTTCTCGAAGACACCGAAACCGGTAATGGTGACCCTGTCGCCGTCGTTCACCGTCCGGATCACGACATCGACCAGACCGGCCACCGCAGCGGCGGCCACCTTCTTATCACCAAGGCGCTCCGTGAGGGCGTCGATCAGCTGGGCCTTGTTCACTTCCGCTCCTCCCACGCACACGCCGTCGGCCGAGATGCCACGGCCATTGTGGGTCACCGTAGGACTCAGGGCGCCCAAACACCATGTGCCGCACCAAGAATCCAACGATCACACACCTGGCTGGCCCCGGATCAGGCTTGGCTCACTGTCGTGGTCGGCAGCCAGGACAGGCGGTGGGCCTCGAATACGTCGATCTCCTGAGCGTGCCGCAGGCTCAGCGCGATATCGTCCAAACCCTCCAACATGCGCCAGCGGGTGTATCGATCGATGGAGAAGGCCACTGTGAGGTCCTTGGCCTGCACGGTCTGCTCCGCGAGATCGACGGTGACTTCGGTGCCCGGCTCGGTTTCCAGGAGTTTCCACAGCGTTTCGACATCGGCCCGCTCGCACTGGGCCGCCAGCAGACCTTGCTTGCCCGCGTTGCCCCGGAAGATGTCACCGAACCGCGGCGAGATCACCACCCGGAAGCCGTAGTCCAGCAATGCCCAGACCGCATGCTCCCGCGACGACCCGGTACCGAAATCCGGCCCGGCGACCAGCACGCTGCCGTTGCGGTAGGCATCGTGGTTGAGCACAAAATCGTCGTCGCCGCGCCAGGCCGCAAACAGGCCATCCTGGAAACCCGTGCGGGTGACCCGTTTGAGATAGACCGCAGGGATGATCTGATCAGTGTCCACATCGGAGCGACGCAACGGTACTCCGACCCCCGCGTGACGCGTGAATGCTTCCATCACCACTCCTTCAGCGAGATCAGTCGAGGTCTGCGGGCGCGGACAGGGTGCCGCGGATCGCGGTGGCGGCCGCGACCAGCGGGGAAACCAGGTGGGTGCGGCCGCCTTTGCCTTGGCGGCCTTCGAAGTTGCGGTTTGACGTCGATGCGCAGCGCTCGCCCGCAGCCAGCTGATCAGGATTCATTCCAAGGCACATCGAGCAGCCCGCAGAGCGCCATTGCGCACCAGCCGCGGTGAAAACCTCGTGCAGACCCTCGGCTTCGGCCTGGGCCCGCACCCGCATCGAACCGGGAACCACCAGCATCCGCACGCCGTCGCGCACCCGGCGCCCGGCGAGCACCGCCGCCGCCGCCCGCAGGTCCTCGATCCGCCCATTGGTGCAGGATCCGAGGAACACCGTGTCCACCGTGATCTCGCGCAGCGGTGTACCGGGTTGCAGGTCCATGTACGACAGCGCCTTGCGCACCGCGAGCCGCTCGCCCTCATCGGTGATCTGTTCGGGATCGGGTACCCGCTCGGACAGTGGCAGTCCCTGGCCGGGGTTGGTGCCCCAGGTCACGAATGGCGTCAGGGCGTCGGCATCGATTTCCACCTCGGCGTCGAAAGTGGCGTCGTCATCGGTGTGCAGCTGCTTCCAATACTGCATCGCCGCCTCCCACTGCGGACCCGCGGGCGCATGCGGCCGGCCCGCGAGATAGTCGAAGGTGGTGGCGTCCGGCGCGATCATCCCGGCCCGGGCTCCCGCCTCGATCGACATGTTGCAGATCGTCATCCGGGCTTCCATGGACAGCTGCTCGATCACGTTTCCGCGGTACTCCAGCACGTACCCTTGGCCGCCCCCGGTGCCGATCCGGGCGATCACCGCCAGGATCAGGTCCTTACTGGTCACGCCGGCGGGCAGCGCACCGTCGCGGCTGCGCACGGATATCGCCATTGTCTTGAACGGGCGCAGCGGCAGGGTCTGGGTGGCCAGTACGTGCTCCACCTCCGAGGTGCCGATACCGAACGCCAGTGCACCGAAAGCGCCGTGCGTGGAGGTGTGCGAGTCACCGCAGACCACCGTCATCCCCGGTTGGGTCAGACCCAGCTGAGGCCCCACGACGTGCACGATGCCCTGCTCGACATCACCCATCGAGTGCAGCCGCACGCCGAACTCCGCGCAGTTGCGGCGCAGCGTCTCCAGCTGAACGCGGGATACCTCATCGGCGATCGGCAGCTCGATGTCGGTGGTGGGGACGTTGTGATCCTCGGTGGCGATCGTCAGATCAGGTCTGCGGACTCCTCGAGCACTCAATCGCAGGCCGTCGAAGGCCTGCGGGCTGGTGACCTCGTGGATCAGGTGCAGGTCGATATAGAGCAGGTCGGGTGTCGCGCTTGTGGGGTCGCCATCGCCTCGATGGACAACATGGTCGTCCCAGACCTTTGCTGCGAGCGTGCGTCCCATCAGCAATTCCTCTGTTCGGCTCTCCCACATGCTGGACATCTCATATGGCGAGAAGTTAGTATCGTGATGTGGAACAGCATAGCGGAATCGGCGTGCTGGACAAGGCCGTAATGGTGCTGCGGACGGTGGCCGGCAGCCCCTGCGGGCTGGCTGAGCTGTGTGCCCGTACCGGCCTGCCCCGGGCCACCGCGCACCGGCTCGCGGTAGGACTGGAAGTGCACCGGTTACTCCGTCGTGATGCTGACGGGCGGTGGCGTCCCGGGCCAGCTTTGCGCGAACTGGGCGAGGGCGCACTGGACCCGTTGCTCGACGCCGCCGCGATGGTGCTGCCCCGGCTGCGCGACGTCACCGGCGAGAGCGTCCAGCTCTACCGGCGCGACGGGATGGTGCGGGTCTGCGTGGCGGCTGCCGAGCCCCCGAGTGGGCTGCGCGACACCGTCCCGGTGGGTGCGCGGCTACCGATGGCTGCCGGATCGGGCGCGAAGGTCTTGGCCGCATGGGCTGATCCGGCCACCCAACGCGCCGTGCTCGGCGAGGCCGTCTTCAGTGAGCGGACCCTCCTGGAGGTCCGCCGGCGGGGCTGGGCCCAGAGCGTGGCCGAGCGCGAGCCCGGGGTGGCCAGCGTGTCGGCTCCGGTACGCGACGCGGCGGGCTCCGTGGTTGCCGCGGTGTCGGTGTCCGGTCCGGTGGAGCGGATCGGCCGGCGTCCGGGCGTCCGCTGGGCCGCCGATCTGCTGGCCGCCGCCGAGGCCCTGCACAACCGGCTGTGAGGCTCAACAACCCAGCTGGTCCATCGCCCGAACGAACCGTCTCAGCAACGCGACGCCGAGCTCCTCGAAGATGTCGAGCGCGTTGCGCCAGAGCTCGCCTGGCGGTGCCGCTCAACTGGAAGGGGTTAGGGCATCAAGGGCGGCGGGACGTGGGGCAGCGGGTCCGTATCCCGTCAGCTGGGCGCGGAGTGCCGCGGCGCCGAGGACGGGGTGGAACAACTGCGCCGGCGAGCCCATGAGGTTGTAGACACGAACTAGTACAGCGTGCGCACGGAGGTCCCCGTGAGCAGCCAGCCGGCTGAGCTGTCGAGTCCACCGGCCGAGTAGCGCCTGTGGCAGGGACTGGCGGCCTGTGCTGGTGGGATAGCGCAGATCCTCACTAGTGGCCATCGCCCAGGGCAGCGATACTGCGGTGGCGAACTTGCGGAGCAGCCGATGGGTGTATCCAGAACCCAGACTGGCGGCAAGGGTCTGGCGCAGGAAAAGGGCTTCGCATGCCGCGACGGTGATGCCTTGCCCGTAGATCGGATTGAATGCGCATAACGCATCGCCGACGACGAGCAACCCCTCGGGCCAATCTGGAACCTGCTCGTAGTGATGGCGGCGGTTGCCGGTCTGGCGATGCACAGCGACGTCGCTGATCGGCTCGGCGTGGCGCGCCAGGTCGGCTAATGCCGGGTCAGGCAACCGCTGGAGGAACGACATGAACCCGGCGGCATCGCGCGGCGGCCGGTGCTCACCGCAGCCGACCGCGGTCACCAGCCAGCGGCCGCCCTCGACCGGAAGCGCGATACCGCCGGCCAATGTTGCCGGCGTCTGCTGGATGACAACACCCGGGGAGTCGAACTCGGACGGTGCGGCGGCGTACATCCGGGTCGCGTAGCCCACACCTGAATCGACCTGGGAAACCGGTGCCGCCCCCACACCGGCATCCGCCAACCAGACCGGTAGCCGCGAGCTGCGCCCGGACGCGTCGACTGCGAGATCGGCAAACACGGTGGAACCGTCCGCCAAGCCCACCTCCCACTCCTGATCGCAACGCCGGAGGCTGATCACCTTTGAGCCAGCGCGGACCTGCACCCCGGGAAGCGCCTGCACCCTGCACCGGATGACGTACTCGAAAAGCGGACGAGTCACAGACAGCACCTCGAACGCGCGTTGACCGACAGGCAGCCACCCGTACTCGGCAAGCCATGGCAGATCACCGGTGTCAAAGGGCACCGCGCCGGCACCGAGCAGATCCTGCCGTAAGCCGGGCAACAGGTCCTCCAGGGCGGCAAGGCCACGGAAGAGGAACACATGTGGTTGCTCCCCCTGGGGCACCCCAGCCCGCGGCTTGGGGTCACCAGACAGAACATCGCGCTCAAGCACGGTGACCGAATTGCCCCGGCCCGCCGCCGCGGCAGCGGCGAACAACCCCGCCATGCTCGCCCCCACTACAACAACCCGCCACGGTCCTTCTCTCGGCGTCTCAGCGACCATCCCGCCCCCAACCTGATTCCGATCCATAGCCGTCGTCCAGCTCGGCGCCACCCACCCACGGGGCGGATGCCGACCTTGTCACCGTACGGATGTCTCCGCATGTCCGCAGGCCTGGGCTCGCGCCGGCCCCGCTCAGCGATCACAGTCGCGCAAAGCTGCGCTCATCGACACGGGTCAGGTGAGTTGGCTGTCCGCAGGGTGCGCGACGGGCTGGGTGGGTTGTCCGGTGGGCTGCCGTGCATCGCTTCGGCCAGCCCGCGGGACAGTGCCAGCCCGAGGCCGACGCCGGTGGTGTTGTCGCGGTCCCCGAGCCGCTGGAACGGGAGGAAGTCCGCCGTGTCCGCGGATCCACTCCCGCACCGCGCTCTCGGCTCCCTTGCGGACCTGGTGGTCATCCGCCGGGTCCACCCCACTCATCCGGGTCCGGGCGCCGGTGGAGGTCAGCGGACCTCCTTGCCCTCCAGCGAGGCGCCCGCGGCCATCGCCGCCGGGCTGTGTGCACCGGACTCGAGACCCACCATCTTGCCGAACGTGCGCGGCAGCGAGAACGAGAACCAGCAGCAGATAGATCTCCACCAGGGTTGGTCAACGGGTTCGGTTTCTCAAACGGGGGGGGCGGAGTTCGCGTTGTAGAAACCACCGCCATTAGTGCCCACTTCCTTGATGGCTTCCTGAGACGCCACCGGGTCACCCGGGACGGACTGATGCGCACCGGCCAACGTCGTGATGTCAGGCGAACCGGCGAAGTTCTGCACCTCCCCACCGGCCACCAAGACCACCGCGATCGGCAACAGCAGCCGTAGAATGCCCCGAGTCACATCCACCCAGAGGTTACCAACTCGGTCGGTCTGCGAGCGGGTGAAACCTCGGATCAGCGCGATCACGACAGCGATGCATTCTCCGCGGTTTCGATGTTATTTCTGTATGGGTTCCAGCGTCTGCAGAATCACCCGCTGCTGTCGTTGGAACTCCACCCCCGGCGACCAAACCCAGCACCGCGAACACCACGATCATCAGAAGGACGAAGATCACATCGGCCATCCCGGTTCCAATCTCGACGCATCAGCCCGAACGTCCGCGACCCGACGAACACGACGAGCCGCTCCGCCACATGTGGGTGAACCAGCAATCACGGACGAGTAAAGACTCTCCGGGCCCTCCCCGGGCAGATTTTTTGACGGCTTTCTAACGCTGCCATCCCGGCCATTAACGGTTCTCTAACAGCCCCCATCCATGGTGACTACAGAAAACTCATCTCCATCACGGTAGTCACCTGGGCTGGCGATGAGCAGATGCACGCTGGCGTCCAGCCACTCCCCCCGGCGCGGCCGACCGCCGCTCGGACATCAGCGTGTCCCCCAGCCCGTCCAGCCCGTTCAGCCCGTTCAGCCCGTTCAGCACTCCGAGCACAGGCCCGAACCACCAGCCAGTACAACAGTCCGAGCATGCTTGCGGTGAGGCACTGAGCCGTCCGTCTCCTCGCTGACTTTCGGCGGGGGAACTTGCTCGCTGCACAATGCTCGGACTAGGACACAAAGCTGATCAGCTCGAGCACCAGCTCCGCTGACTGAGCTGGTGCTGCCGCCAAATCTCGACCTTGAGATCGTTAGCCGTGCACGTCGATCTGGTGCAGTCGCTGGACGGCTTGTGCCTCGCGGCGGAATTATAGCGAGTCGGACGTGTCTCCGGGTACTGTAAGGACATGCGTAAGCGGGTACGAGTGGCAGTTGCTCTCGTCGTCTGCCCGCTCATTCTCTCCGGCTGCGGCCTCAGAGCCGGGCCGGATGGCCTACCGGCGGCTCCGAGGGACGCCGGCACAGCTCCCGGGAGTCACCCTATAAACTCGAACGTACTCGGTCCAGCTCGCATTGTTGTTAATGAATTCGAGTTTCAAGAGGCCGGCGAGGCTACCGAGGTGGATCTGGAATACTCCCCCGGGGTGAGCACCACCGCCCTGTCCGCCAGCCGCATGTCCCCCGAACCCCAGCCCTACGACCTGTCCTACGACCATCTCACCGGTGAATTGAAACCGATGACTGGGGTAACGGTTTCACGTTATGAAAATCCGGACCAAGGATGGTTCGGGGGACATGATCCCGAAAAGAGAAGTGACTACCCAGGCGAAGAATACTGCAAGAATGAGCGTATCCAGAAGAAGGAGGATATTCGGTTCAAAACAGACGACCTTAAGGCCAAACTCAGCATCTTCTGTATTAAGACGGCACAGGATCACAACGGCTTCCTCATTGTCAAGCCGATCCCTGACCAGAAACCAGATGCATACGACGTCTACAGCTATGTCTGGGTCCGCTGATGTCCATGGCGGAAGAGCGGCGTCAAGGCTAAGGACTGCGACGCGGGCCGCGCACCTGGCGAGCGGCACGCCGCGCGACCTCCACCGACGGGTCTTCTGACGCGCACCCCGCATGCCTGCGCCACGCCTGCGTGTCAACGTGGCTCAACGGTGACATACCAACCACCCAGGTCGCGGAGTGGGCCGGGCACAGCCGGATAGACCAAGTTGGTCCCTGACCTCGAACTCCCAGGTCAGGGACCCACTTAGCTGATAGCACCGGATGTAGCCCCGACGGGATTTGAACCCGCGCTACCGCCTTGAGAGGGCGGCGTCCTAGGCCGCTAGACGACGGGGCCGCGAAAACGCGATGGTGACATTCGCTGGGGTACCAGGACTCGAACCTAGACTAACTGAACCAGAATCAGTCGTGCTGCCGATTACACCATACCCCACCAGGTGTCCGTCTCCGGGCCCCCACGGACCCCGAACTAGCACCGGGCACGGATGTTAGTCGACCACGGGTGCCGGTTTCCACTTGGCTGTCGTTTGGGCCACCAGCTGCCCGCCCGCATGCCGGGTGAGCAGCGCGGGAAGCTCGGCTAATCGCCCGATCACCGAGATTCCCGCGTCTTGGGGAAGCGTGCCGCAGCCGGAGCGGTCCAGCCACACCCCGTGCAGCCCAGCGTCTCGCGCGCCCTCGGCGTCGGTGTCGAGTCGGTCGCCGACGTGCACGGTCTGGGCTGGATGCACACCGAGGGCGCTGCACGCCCTCCGGAAGATCGCGCGGTGCGGCTTGGCCACTCCGAGCTCGCCGGAGATCAGCACCGCATCGAAGGTGGACTCAAGCCCCACCGCGCCGAGCTTCGCACGTTGATGATCGCCTGCTGCATTGGTGATGGCGGCCAACCGCAGGCCGAGCGCCCGCAGCGCCCTCAGGCACGGCAGTGCGTCGTCGAAAAGCTGCCAGGCTTGCCGCACCGCCGCAGCTCGCCGCTCCTCGCGCTGCACCACCTCGCCGTCGCAGAGGTGCTCACCCCGGCAGGCAAAGAAGTCCTTGGTGCGACGCCGTCGCATCAGGTCGAAGTCGACCTGCCCGGCCAGGTAGTGCGCGTAGTGCTCCTCGGTCAGCGCACACCATTCCGGCCAGGCGTCGTCAGTCCCGAGCAGCTCCTGCAGCCCGGCGCGGGTCGACGCCTCGTAGTCGACCAGGGTCGCGTCCACGTCGAAGCAGACTGCGATTACCTCGCGGGGAACCGACGCGACAGGGCTCAACTCGGGCGCGAGAGTCACCCGGTGCACGTTAGGTCCTCGCGAGGCCGTAGGGACTCTGCTGACCTGGTGAAAACACGTAACGATTCGTGTGGTGATAGTGCTCACTCTCGGCAATAGCCCCGCCGTACGCCGGGTAACGACACAGCGAGCGGTCGGCTACTTGCTTGACGCGCCGGGTCGATCAGGTGCACCATGACAGCTATTCACCACACGTTGAAACAGGTGAGAGATCGGGCGCACGACATGTTGCGTCCTCGGCGGGGGTCCGGCCGGCATGAGCTCGCCCTGCTGCTGGCCAGGGCGGGTGTGGGGTTGGCGGTACTTGAAGGCCAACTCAGGCGGTGCTGGCGACCCCGTGATGGCGTAGCGAGGCGTAGATCATCGCGTCCAGCAGGGCCAGCCAGGAGGCTTCCACCACGTTGCCGTGCACGCCCACGGTGGTCCAGGATCCCGTCCCGTCGCTGGTGTCCACCAGCACCCGGGTCACTGCGTCGGTGCCGTGCGTGCCGGGCAGGATCCGCACCTTGTAGTCGGACAACTCCACGTTCTCCAGCCACGGTAGATGAGCACCCAGGGCCTGCCGCAATGCGCCGTCCAGTGCGTTGACCGGTCCATTGCCCTCCGCTGTGGCGATCACCCGCTTGCCCGCCACGTGCACCGTCACCGTCGCCTGCGCGACCACCTCCCCGCCGGTGGCATGATCCACTATCACCCGGTAGGACTCCAGCTGACACGGCGGAGCGGGCGCTACCTCGTCGACCTCGTGGCGCAGCAGCAGTTCGAACGAGGCGTCAGCCGCCTCGAAGGACCAGCCCTGTGACTCCAGCTCTTTAACCCGGGCGGTGACCGCGCCGATCTCAGCCGAGCGGCCGGCCAGGTCCAGCCCGAGCTCGGCTGCCTTGAGCTCGATACTGGCCCGGCCGGCCATCTCGGTCACCAGCACACGCTGTGAGTTGCCCACCACCGTGGGGTCCAGGTGGTTGTACAACTCCGGATCCACTTTGATCGCACTCGCGTGCAGCCCCGCCTTGTGGGCGAAGGCCGAGCGCCCGACGTAGGCCTGGTGGGTGTCGGGAGCGAGGTTGGCGATCTCAGCCAGCGCATGCGCGGTGCGGGTGAGCTCGGCCATCCCGTGCCCCGGGAGGACCGGCATCCCCAGCTTGGTGACTAGATTGGCGGTGACGGCGAACAGGTCGGCGTTGCCGGTCCGCTCGCCGTAGCCGTTGGCGGTGCACTGCACATGAGAAGCCCCGGCCTGCACCGCCGCGACCGAGTTGGCCACCGCGCAGGCGGTGTCGTCCTGGCAGTGAATCCCCACCCGGAAACCCGTGCGGGCCACCACCTCGGCGACGGTCTCCGCGAGCTGCAGCGGCAGCTGCCCACCGTTGGTGTCGCAGAGCACCGCGACGTCGGCGCCCGCAGTGACGCCGGCCTCGAGCACCCGCAATGCGCAGTCCGCGTCGAAAGCGTAACCGTCGAAGAAGTGCTCGGCGTCGAGAAACACCCGTCGCCCCTCGCCGACCAGCAGCGCGACGGTGTCCGCGACCATCGCGCAGGCCTGCGCGACGTCCACCCGTAGCGCCCGCTCCACGTGCCGGCGGTCGGACTTGGCGACCACGGTCACCACCGGAGCCCGCGACGCCAGCAGCGCCTGCACCTGAGGGTCCTGCGCGGCGCGCAGGCCCGCGCGGCGGGTCGAGCCGAAGGCCACCAGCGCGGCATGCTCCAGCTCCAGCTCGCCGGCCGTGGCCCGGGCGAAGAACTCGGTGTCCTTGGGCATCGCCCCGGGCCAGCCGCCCTCGATGAACCCGACACCCAGCGCGTCCAGCAGTCGCGCGACGGCGAGCTTGTCGGCCGCTGAGTAGGAGATCCCCTCGCGCTGGGCACCATCGCGCAGCGTGGTGTCGTAGAGGTGGAAGTCGTCACCGAGCGGGGTACCGGCTGGGCTGGTGCGGGACATCGTCGAGGCTCCAAGAGGTGTGCGGGCAACAAAAAAGACCCCTCGCGGGTGCGAGAGGTCTGCGCGTCGGGTGATGGTGCTGGTTACCCGACGCGCTCAGCAATAATGACCACAGTGTGGTGTGCCACGAGCGCAGTGTGGCACACCTGGTGGGGGAAGCGGAACCCGCACGTAGGCGCAGGAGCGACCCGGGCTATGCAGGTTCCCAGGGCAACGTGACACCAGCGCTACCGTTGGTCCCATGAGTGACATCGTCGATGACAAGAAGCACATCCGCGGCACGATCGACCTGTCGAACGCTGAGTGGCAGCGTGCGGCCGGCTCGGAGGAGCTGGAGGGGCCACATCTGGAGATCGCGTTCGTCCAGGACGGCTACGTGGCGATGCGCAGCTCTGAACATCCTGTGGACGACCAGACTCTGCTCTTCACTCCTGCCGAGTGGGAGGCGTTCGTGCTCGGCGCCAAGGACGGCGAGTTCGACGTGCTCTGACTGCGCCGCTCCCACCCGTCGCGCAGCTGCGCGCGGTCCGGGCCTGGCGCACTCAGCCTCCCGAGCTCATGCAGCGGAGCTGCTGGTGCCGCCCCGGACAGCGCCGGTGTTGAGTTCGGGAGCAGGAGGGCTATCGCGCCGGGTTGGATAAGCGCTACAGGTTGGCGCGTTCGACGCGCTGGCTGGAGGAGACCAGGGCGGCCAGGCGATCACCGATGGCGTGGGTGCCGCCCGGGTGGGTGTGATCCCGGGTGGCCAGGTCGAAGGCCACCGCAGCCTCCACCCGGCGGGACGGCTCGTCCAGCCCCAGGTGGGCGAGCATCAGACCGATCGACAGCACGGCAGCCGTCGGGTCAGCGATGGCCTGGCCGGCGATGTCCGGAGCGGAGCCGTGCACCGGCTCGAACATGCTGGGATTGCGGCGAGCCACGTCCAGGTTCCCGCTGGCAGCCAAGCCGATCCCACCGGTGACCGCCGCGGCGAGATCGGTGAGGATGTCGCCGAACAGGTTGTCGGTGACGATCACGTCGAACCGGCCCGGGTCGGTGACCAGATGGATGGTGGCAGCGTCGACGTGCTGGTAGGCCACCGTCACGTCGGGATGCTCCAGTGACACCTCCTCCACGATTCGAGACCATAGCGACCCGGCGTGGCAGAGCACGTTCGTCTTGTGCACGAGCGTCAGGTGTCTACGCGGGCGCGCCGCGGCCCGGGCGAACGCATCGCGCACAACGCGCTCCACACCGAAGGCGGTGTTCAAGCTGACCTCGGTGGCGATCTCGTGGGGCGTGTCCTTGCGCAGCAACCCACCGTTGCCCACATAGGGGCCCTCGGTTCCCTCCCGGACCACGATCATGTCGATGCTGCCCGGGTCGGCGAGCGGGCTGCGCACCCCGGGATACAGTCGCGCCGGTCGCAGGTTCACGTGGTGGTCCAGTTCGAAACGCAGCCGCAGCAGCAATCCGCGCTCAAGGATTCCGCTTGGCACCGAAGGGTCCCCCACGGCGCCGAGCAGGATGGCGTCGTGCTGGCGTAGCTCGTTGAGCACCGACTCGGGTAGCAGCTCCCCACTGGAGTGCCAGCGCGCCGCGCCGAGGTCATAAGGCGTGGTCTCGGCGTCGGGGGCGACCTCGTCCAGCACCTTGAGCGCCTCGCCGATCACCTCTGGACCAATCCCGTCGCCAGGGATCACCGCAAGCCGCATGAGCCACCTCCCGTGCCCGGGCCTCCACCATGGGACCCTCCGCAGCGGGCAGATTACCCGCAGCTATCTACCCCACCGCACGCCGGATCACCCAGATGAGGGACCCCAGATGGGTAGTTCTGTTCGACGGTCAGCCGAAGGTGACTGAGCGGACGGTGCGGGCGCCCACCGATGATCCGATCGCTGCCAGCACCTGACCCATCACTGGCCGGTCCACCCGGAGCACCATGATCGCATCCGTGCCCGCGGTCGTCTGGCTGATCTGGGCCGCCTCGATGTTGACACCCACCTCACCCAGCAAACTGCCGACGGTGCCCATCACGCCGGGGCGGTCCGGGTACTCCATGAAGATGGCCTGTCCCTCGGCCCGCAAGTCGAAGTGCCGGCCATCGATCTCCACCAGCTTCTGCACCTGCGCCGGGCCAGACAGCGTGCCCGAGACCGAGTGCAGCGCCCCATCGGCGAAAACTCCGCGCACGCTGACCACGCTACGGTGGCTCGGACTCTCCGAGGCGGTGACCACGGCCACGGTCATCCCGCGCTCCTGCGCCAGCCGGGGCGCGTTGACGAAGGTGACCTGCTCGTCCACGACACCGGCGAAAACTCCGCGCAACGCGGCGAGCCTGAGCACGGAGACCTCCTCGGTGGCGAGCTCGCCGCGCACATCGACGGTTACCGACGCGGGCGAGCCGCCGGCCAGTGCGGACAGCACAGTGCCCAGTTTCTGGGTCAGCGGTAGCCAGGGTCTTACCTCCTCGCCCACCACCCCGCCGCTGATCACGTTCACTGCGTCGGGAACGAACTCGCCGCGCAGCGCTCGCAGCACACTGCGCGCGACGTCGGTACCGGCCCGGTCCTGCGCCTCGGCGGTGGAGGCACCCAGATGCGGTGTGACGACCACCTGTGGCAGCTCGAACAACGGGCTCGCCGTGCACGGCTCGGTGGCGAAGACGTCGATTCCCGCGCCGCCGACCTGGCCCGCGCGCACCGCGTCGGCCAGTGCCTGCTCATCGACCAGCCCACCGCGCGCGGCGTTGACGATCAGCACGCCTGGTTTGGTCTTGGTGAGCTGGTCGGCGCCGATCAGGCCGAGCGTCTCGGGGGTCTTGGGCAGGTGGATCGAGATCGCGTCGGCACGCGAGAGCAGCTCGTCCAGATCGACCAGCTCGATGCCCAGCTGGGCGGCCCGCGCCGGGGACACGTAGGGATCATAGGCGATCAGCTCGGTGCCGAAAGCAGCCAGCCGCTGCGCGACCAGCTGACCGATCTTGCCCAGACCCACCACGCCGATGGTCTTGCCGGACAGCTCGACGCCGCCCAACGAGCTGCGCTTCCACTGCCCGCTGCGCAGGCTGGCGTCGGCCTCCGGGATGCGCCGAGCCACCGCCAGCAGCAGCGCGATGGCGTGTTCTGCGGCCGAGACGATGTTGGACGTGGGCGCGTTGACCACCATCACTCCGCGCTCGGTGGCTGCCGGCACGTCGACGTTGTCCAGCCCGACACCGGCTCTGGCGACGACCTTGAGCTGGGGAGCGTGACTGAGCGCCTCGGCATCCACCCGGGTGGCCGAGCGCACCAATAGCGCATCAGCACCGGCTACCGCCTCGAGCAGGGCCTCGCGGTCGGTACCGTCGACGTGGCGGACGTCGAATTTGTCGTCGAAGATGTCCAACACTGAGGATGCGAGCTTTTCAGCGATCAGGACAATGGGTCGGCTCGGTGTGGTCACGGGCGCCCACTCTAGTGAGAGGCGGTCAGGTGAGGCGTGGCGGAGCTGCCGAGTCACGAAGGGTCTGCTCGTCGGGCGCGCTGCTCATCGCGCCGGCTCGGGGTCGCCGATCCGACCACTCTGGTTGAGCACGCATCCAGCTGGATCCTGCTCACCCATCTGAGCGGCGACGCTGTGCGTCCTGAGGACGTCCCGTTCGACGCGATCGTCTGGCGGGCCCGGCTACGACATGGACGTCGACGGCTACGACGAAGACGACCACCATCACCACGAAGGCTGTAAACTACTTTTGACCGCCGGGGTGATCGCTGTGACTCCGACCGATAGCTCGAACGGTTATATCGCGAGGATTCCAATTACTACTATATCGAGAGACGTTGCCATGACGATGTACGGCCGCGACGACCAGGAGTGGAATCGTCTCACCGAGGCCGGGCGCGCATTCCTCGTCGAGCGTGCCCGACTCAGAAGGGTGACGTCGTACACTGAACTCACCGCGGCTCTGGTGCGCCGAACTGGCATGGCAGGCTTCGACTTCGAGCGTGCCGATGAGCGAGCCGCGGTGGGATACCTCCTCGGTTTGATCGTTGAAAACGACCCTGCCAGGACCGGGCTCATGCTCTCGGCGCTCGTGCACTATTTGGGCGCGAACGACGCAGGGCCTGGCTTCTACAGCCTCGCCACACAACTCGGCCTACTCCCGCGCGGCGCATCGGCTCGGGCGAAAGAGGAGTTTTGGGTGCGTCAAGTCAATGCGCTGCACGATCACTATTCGCACGCATAAGGTTCGCGCAAGGTTGGATTGTCACCGACGCTGACATCCTGGCTGTGCTCGACCCGCCGGACCTGCCATACAACAGCCTTCACACTGCTCACCAGATGGTGACCTCGCGGGGGTAAGGATGATCCCGCAGCCGTCGGTCCTTGCTCACTAACGACCAGCCACATTCCACCGCCGTGGCATAGATCAGGCGGTCCGCCGGGTCGCCAGGAAACGTCGAGGGCAACGCGACCGCAGTGTGCGCGATGGCCGGCGTGATGCCGACGGTGCGGACCCCTTCGGCCAATCGCGCCAGCCACGACGATATCGGGATGGTGACAGTGATGCGTTCGTGCGCGGCGAGCCAGGCGAGCTCATACCACGAGATTCCGGCGACGGCGAGCTCGTCGGCCCCGGCAATGACGTCGGTCGCCGCGTCGCTCAGCCGCTCGGGCTCTGCCGACCACCACTGAAGCACGTGCGTATCGAGCAACACGGTCGTCACGCCGATTCCCACGCTTCCCCAGTGCTGAACAGGTCCTCATCGGCCACGGTGCTGCGTGCCGTGCCCGTGAGAGCCCCTCGCACCGCAGGCGGTCCGGTGGCCGGGACAAGCCGGGCCACGATGCGGCCGTGTTTGGTGATCTGCACCTCGGCACCGGCGGCGACCTCGTCGAGCAGCGCGAGGATCCTGGCCTTCACCTCAGTGGCGGTCATTGTAGTGGTCACATGACCACTATACCGGTCACCACCTGACCAGGGCAGACCCCGTAGTCGTTGCCGTCTAGACGGTGTCGGTGAGCGGGCGGTCTATCCAGGACATCAGCCCGCGCAGCCGAGCGCCGACCTGCTCGATCGGGTGCTGCTCCCCCTCGGCGCGCAACTTGGTGTAGTTCGGCCGCCCGTTGTCGTCCTCGGTGACCCACTCCTGGGCGAAGCTGCCGTCCTGGATCTCGGTGAGGATCCGGCGCATCTCGTCTTTGACCTCCGGTGTGATGATCCGGGGTCCGCGGGTGAGATCGCCGTACTCGGCGGTGTCGGAGATCGAGTAGCGCATCCGCGAGATCCCGCCCTCGTACATCAGATCGACGATGAGCTTGACCTCGTGCAGGCATTCGAAATACGCCACCTCCGGCGCGTACCCGGCCTCGGTGAGCACCTCGAATCCGGCCTGAACCAGTGCGGTGATCCCGCCGCAGAGCACTGCCTGCTCGCCGAAGAGATCGGTCTCCGTCTCCTCGGTGAAGGTGGTCTTGATCACTCCTGCGCGGGTACCACCGATTGCCTTGGCATACGCCAGCGCCAGCGCCTGGGCCCCACCGGTGGGATCCTGCTCGACCGCGATCAGGCAGGGCACTCCTTTGCCGTCGACGAACTGCCGGCGCACCAGGTGCCCGGGACCCTTGGGCGCCACCATCGCCACGTCCACGTCGGACGGCGGGCGGATCAGGTCATAGCGGATATTGAAGCCGTGGCCGAACAGCAGCGCATCGCCCGAATTCAGGTTCGGCGCGATGTCGGCAGCGTAGATGGCGCGCTGCTTGGTATCCGGCGCGAGGATCATGATGACGTCAGCCTCTGCCGACGCCTGTGCCGGGGTCACCACCGCCAGCCCCTCGTCGGCCGCCTTCGACCGAGACTTCGACGCCTCGGGCAGGCCAACCCGGACGTCGACACCGGAATCGCGCAGGCTCAGCGCATGCGCGTGCCCCTGGCTGCCATACCCGATCACCGCGACCTTTCGCCCCGCGATGATCGCCAGATCCGCATCGCCGTCATAAAAGACCTCAACACTCATCGCTCGCTCCTCGACTTTTGTCGCGTTCTGGATGCAGAACGCGCTTATCTGGGGCCGAATAACAGCGTTCTGCATCCAGGACGCGACAAACGGTGGGTTCTAGCGGTTAGGGCCGGCGGTGATGGCGCGGGGGCCGCGGCCCACGGCGACCATGCCGGATTGGGCCATTTCGCGGATGCCTAGGGGCTCTAGCATCCGCAACAACGCTTCTATCTTGTCCGCGGTGCCGGTGGCCTCGATGGTCAGCGCCTCCGGGGAAACGTCGACGACTTTGGCCCGAAACAGCGTGACCGTCTCTAGCACCTGGGAACGCACCGTGGGGTCAGCGCGGACCTTCACCAGCAACAGCTCCCGCTGCACCGCCATCGTCGGATCGAGCTCAACGATCTTGATGACATTGATCAGCTTGTTGAGTTGCTTGGTGACCTGCTCCAGGGGCAGTTCGTCGACGGCGACCACGATGGTCATCCGAGATATATCAGGATTCTCGGTGGGCCCGACCGCCAACGAGTGGATGTTGAACCCGCGCCGGCTGAACAGTCCGGACACCCGGGCCAGCACCCCGGGCTTGTTCTCCACCAGCACCGACATGGTGTGTTCGGTCATGACCCGTCCTCGTCGAACAGCGGGCGAATGTCTCGCGCCGACATGATGTGGCTGTTTCCGGCGCCGGCTGCGACCATCGGCCACACCTGCGCGTCCTTACCCACCACGAAATCGATCACGACCGGGCGATCGTTGATCTCCATGGCTTGGATAATGGTCTTGTCCACGTCCGCCTCCGCTTCGCAACGCAGGCCCACGCAACCCAATGCCTCGGCAAGCTTGACGAAGTCCGGAATACGGGAGTGTGTGCCGAGATCGGTCTGCGAATAGCGCTCGGCGTAGAAGAGGGTCTGCCATTGCCGGACCATGCCCAGGCTGCCGTTGTTGATCACCGCGACTTTGATCGGGATGTTTTCGATGGCGCAGGTCGCCAGCTCCTGATTGGTCATCTGGAAGCTACCGTCGCCGTCGATGGCCCAGACCGCGACGTCGGGTCTGCCCAGCTTGGCACCCATCGCCGCCGGCACTGCGAAACCCATCGTGCCCAGGCCGCCGGAGTTTATCCAGCTACCCGGCTTCTCGTACTTGATGAACTGCGCAGCCCACATCTGGTGCTGACCCACTCCCGCGGTGTAAATCGCGTCTGGGCCGACTAGTGCACCGATCCGCTCGATCGTGTACTGCGGCGAAAGCATCCCGTCGGTCGGTCGGTCGTAGCCCAACGGGAACGTCTGCCGCCAGTTGTCCAGCTGCCGCCACCAGGGCGCCAGGTCCGGCCGGCCGGCCGCGAACTCGGCGGCCACCGCGATGATCAGCTCGCCGATAACCTCCGCGCAGTCCCCGACGATGGGCACATCCGCTCGCCGGTTCTTGGAGATCTCCGCGGGGTCGATATCGGCATGCACCACCGCGGCGTCCGGCGCGAAGGAGGACAGCTGCCCGGTGACCCGGTCATCAAACCGGGCGCCCAATGTCACCAGCAGGTCAGAGCGCTGCATCGCCGCGACCGCGGCGACCGTGCCGTGCATGCCGGGCATCCCCACATGCTGCGGGTGCGAGTCGGGGAAGGCACCGCGAGCCATCAGCGTGGTCACCACGGGTGCTCCGGTGAGTTCGGCCAATTCCCGCAGCGCCGCGGTGGCCCGCGCCTTGATCACGCCGCCGCCGACATAGAGCACCGGGCGAAGGGCGGAAGCGATCAGCCGGGCGGCCTCCCGGATCTGCTTACCGTGCGGCCGGGTGGTCGGTCGGTAACCGGGCAACTGCAGCTCCGGTGGCCACACGAACGACGTCACCTCCTGCAACACGTCCTTGGGAATGTCCACCAACACGGGACCGGGGCGACCGGTCGACGCCAGGTGGAACGCTTCGGCAATCGCCCTCGGGATCTCCGCGGGGTCCTTGACCAGCATGTTGTGCTTGGTGACCGGCATCGTGATCCCGGTGATGTCGGCCTCCTGGAAGGCGTCCGTCCCGATCAGCGCCCGGGACTGCTGGCCGGTGATCGCCACGACCGGCACCGAGTCCATGTGGGCATCGGCCAGCGGTGTGACGAGGTTCGTCGCACCAGGGCCCGACGTCGCCATGCACACTCCGACCCGCCCGGTGGCCTGCGCGTACCCGGTGGCGGCGTGCCCAGCACCCTGCTCATGGCGGACCAGCACGTGGCGGACCTTCGTGGAGTCCAGCAGCGGGTCGTACGCCGGCAGAATCGTGCCGCCAGGGATCCCGAACACCGCCTCGCACCCGAGAGCTTCGAGAGAACGCACCAAGGCCTGCGCACCCGTCATGCGTACAGGTGCGCCGACAGGTGGGGCCGGTTTGGGCGGTTCCGTAAGGTTCGCCAGGTCTTTGGGGGTCACGCTGTCTTTGGAGGTCACGCGGGGCATGTCTGGGGGGGTCACGGTGGTCATGGTCCTGCCTTAGTTCATTGTTCGCTCGGCCTTGTCATCAACGTCATCAACCAACGCATCAAAAAACCCTCGCCGCCCGGGTAGGGCTGATGCGAGGGTTGGCGCGTCGACGTCTGGGGTTCTTCAGACGACGCGCCTCTGACGTACAAGGACGGTGAAAGTCAGCACGTCGCCGACGTTAACGGGCCCGCCCGGGCACCGTCAACCTTATGGGAAGCCCTCCCGGATCGTGGGAACTCTCGGGACGTCCGACTCACGCAGATCCGATCCTCCGCGGTCCGGCCCAGGGGGCATATCCACATCACCTCAGGAAGATCCCGTCGGGTGCGCTGAGTCTGAATGCAGCTGCGGGCGGCAGTCAGGTGGGCAGCAGGGAGACTCCATCGGCCTGTTGGGATAGTCGAGCGAGGTCATCGGGATTGACCGTGATCACCAGCGCTTCGAGTAGCTCCGCGGTGGCCACCACGATGGCATCGACCGCGGAACCCGCGCGTGCCCGGCCGCGAAACTGCGCCGCACGGCAGGCCACCGGTTCATCCAGCGGGTAGACCAGGGACAGTCCCACCGTGCGATTCGCGAGCGCATCGCGCACCCGGTTGCCGGTCAACGAGTCGACGAGCACGGCAGTCGACACGATCGGTGGCCACAGACCGCGCTGGCGCAGCGCGGCGATGCGCGCGGCCGTCTGCCGGTCCCGGCGGCCCAGTGCGGTGATGGCGCCCGAGTCGAGAACCAGGCTCACCTGCGTCATCTGGGCCGTCGCGCGGGCGGAACGGTGGCGGCATCGATCCAGGCATCCGCCGCCGCCAACTCGTCAGCCGTGGGCGGGCCACCGAGTTCCACCGCGAGCTCAGCCAGATACCGGTCCGCTGCGGCGGCCAACTCCCGCCGGCGAAGCTCGACTCGCACGGCGTGCTGGCTCAGCTCCGAGATCGGCAGCTCCAGCTCCTTGACCGCCTGGTGGAGATCGTCTGGCAGATAGATCTGAACCCGTGGCATGCGCCTAGTGTACGCCTATAGCTGCCTGACAGGATGGCGTTCGTGACCGAGCCCGCAACGGTGACCTTCCGGCTGCCGCTGACCACGCTGATCGGGGTATTCGGGTTGATCGTGTGCATGACCCCGGTCGCCTTCGGCGTACCGTGCCTGCAGCTGTTGTACCTCGGGCCGCTGGCCCTTGCGGTCTGGCTGGTACGCACCCGGACAGTGGTCGGCCCGGAAACCATGGTGGCGTACCGAGTATGGAGCTCACGGAGTATCGCCTGGTCCGACCTGGGGGGCCTGCGAATAGATGATCGGTCCCGGGTATTTGCCGTGTTGCGCGCCGGGAATGAGGTGGGGCTGCCCACGGTGCGGGCGGGCGACCTTCCCACCCTGGTAGCGCTGAGCCAGGGCCGGCTGCCCGACTCGCTCGCCGAACTCGGCGAGCGGCCGGCGTCCGAGCGGTAGCGGACGCTGTGCCGGCCACTCACCAGCGGCACACGGGTCTGCACCTAGCCTGTCCGACCGTGCGACCCTGTGTGCCGAGCCCAGCCAGGGAGCGCCGCTCGCCCGCAGGCCGGCGCGCGATTTCGGTACTGCTCGCGGCTGCGGCGCTGTTGGCCGGGTGCTCGGTGACACCGACATTTCCGGACCGGGCTGCCGGACCATTCCACCCCAAACTGGAGACCGGTACAGAGACTGGACCGAGGCTCGGGATCCCGCAGCCGCCTGGCGCTCCTGGCCCCAGCGCACAGAGCCGGCCACCGCCGGGCCCGCCACAGGGCTGCACGGATCCGGACCCGCAGGTCATCGCGACGTGTCTGGAACCGATCTCCGCGCTGGTCGTACTGCCTGGCTCAGCCCCGGTGGGTCTGGCCGCCGAGCGCACCACTGGCCGGATCCTGCAGGTCCAGCGCCAGCGGCCGAACCAGGAGGTGGCCGCGCTGGCCGTCGACCCGGCGGGTGACGGCGGCCTCACCGGGCTCGCGTTGTCCCCCAGCTACTCCGAGGATGAGCTGATCTACGCCTATATCACCACTTCCGTCGACAACCGAGTGGTCCGGATCGCCCCCGGCGACATTCCCAAACCGGTCCTGACGGGCATCCCCCGCGGTCGGACCGGCAACGCCGGCGCACTCGCGGTCGACTCGCACGGAATGCTCCTGGTCGCGACCGGCAACGCCGGCAACCCCGCTGCGGCCGAGGACCCGCAGTCACTCGCCGGCAAGGTGTTGCGCATCGACACCTTCGGCCACCCGGCGCCAGGCAATCCGGGCGGCTCCAAGGTGCTGGTGAGCGGGCTACACGCGCCGGGCGGGCTGTGCGTCGACCCGCTGACGAACGAGCTGTGGATCACCGACCACGAGCCCGACCACGACCTGCTGCATCGGGTACCGCCGGGACAACCGCTGGGCCGCGCCGCGTGGACGTGGCCGGGCGGGATCGGGGCCGCGGGGTGCGTGGTCATGCTTGGCCGCATCCAGATCGCGTTCACCAGCGGGGCGCCGATGTTCGCGCTCGGGATCGGGCCGGCCGGCACGTTCGTCGGCCCCTCCCTGCAGATCCCGCTGGCGCGCTACGGCCGGCTCTCCGCGGCCGCGTTGAGCCCGGACGGGCACAAAATGTGGCTGGGCACCGTCAACAAGACAGGTGGCACGCCGATCTCCAGCGACGAACGAGTGTTCGTCCTACCCGACCTGGTAGGACCCGGCGGTGGGCAGGACTGAGGTTGTGGACAACCCGTGAGTGGCGATACGGGCCAGGGCCCGTATCGCCACTCACGGGGCGCACCACGCCAAAACTAATTCGCGGACGCGTTGGGCGTTTGCCTGGCCTCCGGTGGCTTTCATCACGGCGCCTACGATCGCGCCGGCCGCGGCCACCTTGCCGCCGCGGATCTTGTCCGCGATGTCGGGCGCAGCGGCCAGCGCCTGCTCGACGGCGGCGGTCAGCGCGGAGTCGTCGGACACCACGGCCAGGCCCCGGGCAGCGACGACCTCGTCGGGCTCGCCCTCCTGCACCAGTACCCCGTCGACCACCTGGCGGGCCAGGTTGTTGGTCAGCGCACCCTCGTCCACCAGCGCGATCACCCGCGCCAGCTGTTTCGGGGTGATGGGTAGGTCGGCGAGCTCCACACCGCGGGAGTTGGCCTGCTGGGACAGGTAAGCCACCCACCACGACCGCGCCTCAGCGGCCGGCGCGCCGGCGTCGACGGTAGCCGCGATGAGGTCCAGCGCGCCGGCGTTGACCAGGTCACGCAGCTCGAGGTCGGACAGTCCCCACTCAGCCTTAGCCCGAGCCCGACGCTGCCAGGGCAGCTCCGGGAGGGCGGCCCGCAGTCGCTGTATCCAGTCATCGCTGGGAGTGATCGGCACCAGGTCGGGCTCCGGGAAATACCGGTAGTCCTCCGAGGTCTCCTTGCGCCGCCCGGCCGAGGTGCTGGCGCTGGACTCGTCGAAGTGCCGGGTCTCCTGCACGATCTCACCACCGGAGACCAGCACCGCGGCTTGGCGGCACATCTCGTAGCGCACCGCGCGCTCCACCGACCGCAGTGAGTTGACGTTCTTGGTCTCGGTGCGGGTGCCGAAAGTCGACGAGCCACGGGGCATCAGCGAGACGTTGGCGTCGCAGCGCATCGACCCCTGGTCCATCCGCACGTCGGACACGTCCAGCGCCCGGAGCAGGTCCCGCAGCGCGGTGACGTAGGCCCGGGCGATCTCCGGCGCGCGAGCCCCGGCGCCCTCGATCGGCTTGGTGACGACCTCGATCAGCGGGACGCCGGCGCGATTGTAGTCCAACAGGGAGTGGCTCGCGCCGTGAATACGGCCGTCCGCACCGCCAACGTGCAGCGATTTGCCGGTGTCCTCCTCCATGTGGGCGCGCTCGATGGCGACGGTGAACATCGAACCGTCGGACAGTTGCACCGCCAGCGAGCCGTTCACCGCGATCGGCTCGTCGTACTGGGAGGTCTGGAAGTTCTTCGGCATGTCCGGGTAGAAGTAGTTCTTCCGGGCGAACCGGCACCACGGGGCGATCGAGCAGTTCAACGCCAGCCCGATCCGCATGGCCGACTCCACCGCGACGCCGTTGAGCACCGGCAGCGCTCCCGGCAGCCCCAGGCAGGTCGGGCAGACCTGGGTGTTGGGCGGCGCGCCGAAGACGTTGGCGCAGCCGCAGAACATCTTCGTCGCGGTGGACAGCTCGACGTGTACTTCGAGCCCCAGTACCGGTTCGAAACGCTCCAGCACCTCGTCGTAGTCCATCAGCGCAGCTGTCATCGGGCTACGACCTCCAGATCGGGCACCCGCTGCGCCAGCGGGCCGCCATCGGCGAGATCGCGGGCCACCTCGTAGGCCGCCGCCACCCGGTAGGCCCGGTCGTCGGCCAGCGCGGGCGCCATCACCTGCAGACCCACCGGTAACCCGTCGTCGTCGGACAGCCCGGCCGGGACGGACAGCGCGGCGTTGCCCGCCAGGTTTGCCGGGATCGTGCACAGGTCCGACAGGTACATCGCCAACGGGTCGTCGACCCGCTCACCGATCCGGAACGCGGTGGTCGGGGTGGTCGGCGAGACCAGCACGTCCACCTGCTCGAAGGCCGCGGCGAAATCCCGGATGATCAGGGTGCGGACCTTCTGCGCCTGGCCGTAGTAGGCGTCGTAGTACCCCGCGGACAGCGCGTAGGTGCCGAGCATGATGCGGCGCTTGACCTCGGGGCCGAAACCGGCCTCCCGGGTCAACGACATGACCTCCTCGGCGCTGCGGCAGCCGTCATCGCCGACGCGCAGCCCGTAGCGCATGCCGTCGAAGCGGGCCAGGTTCGAGGAGCACTCGCTGGGCGCGATCAGGTAATAGGC
>QHBZ01000076.1 GCA_003244055.1 Pseudonocardiales bacterium
CCGAGGCCCGCCATCGACCGCTGCCCGAAGCCCTTGCAGTCGCCGTGCCCCGCTCCACCCGAGCGATCACCGCCGCGGGGGTGACCCGCGCGGCGAGCTTCGCGCTGGTCGCGTTGATCCCGCTCGTGCAGTTTCGCGAGCTGGCCTTCGCGATGGCCGTCGGCATACTCACCGACGCCTTCGTGGTCCGGTCACTGCTCGTACCCGCACTGATCTCCCTCGTCGGCCGATTCAGCGGCTGGCCGGGCAAGCGCCTGGCCGGTCCACGCTCGACTTCGACTACCGCCAAGAAGTAATCCGCTCAACTGTGGTGAAGCGGGGGCGTAGCGCCACGACGGGGAGTTGACGCACCATGCGCTGCCGTGCAGGGTCGGTGCCGTCGTAGCGCCAGCCGAGGAGCCTGCTCAGCACCGGGCGGATCACGGGCTGGTCGCTCCCGATGGCTTCGAGGACGGTCCGGTATCGGCGGCCGGAGCGGCGGCCGATGTGGGTGAGGTAGACAAACCGCCGGCCGAGTAGCCAGCCGAGGTTGTGCTCGTAGAGCCGGACCGGGGCCGCGGAAGATCACTCGCAGGACCGGGTCCCGGACGCGATGAGTTCATCGGCGCCCTCCGCGTGCGGCATTGATCACGGTCGGCGAGTCGTTTTCCCACCGGTGCACACATCGGGTGGGATGACCCCCGCCGGCTAGCTGGTACCGGCCGTCGCGTTTGCCCCGATCAAATTCTGGCACTCCGGTGTCTGGTTAATGGCGGCGCGCAGCTGCGGATCGGTGGCGAGGTTGCCGACCACCTGGACGCGGTTGCCGAGCGCGCCGAAGACGTTGCCGGCAGCGCCGAGGGCCAATCCGACTGCAATCGGGTCGCTGGGGTTTGCCTGGTTGAGCTGCGCCACTGCATCGTCGAGGTCTTTGCGCATCTGGCTGAGCTGGTTGCGCATGTGGTCGAGGATCTGCGGCCCGTTTGCTACTGGTGGGGCCCCGACCGACGGGAGCAGGTCGATCGCCTGTTGCGTGGCGTTTCGCGCGTTACCCAGATAAGTGAGGTAGGCCTGCCGTGTCACCGTGAGGTTGCCGAGGTCGAGCTTGGGCGGCGCGCCGAGCCGACCGAATGCGGGGCGAAGCGCCTGGCACATCGACGCGGCCCAGTCAAGGGTCGCCGCCTGGGGTGCGACCGGCGGCGTCGAGCTGGCCACGGGTGGAGAGGGCGCTGTGGACTGCGCGCTGGGTACGTTATAGGGATTATTAGCGCAACCCGCCATCGCCATCCCCGCAGCGGCGAGGATTACCGCAAGTGGACGGCGCAACGCTGCGCCCCGTACGGCGTTCGTGGTTCGCTTCACAAGCGCTCCTGTGCTCTGCGGGCCTGGCGCGGGCATGCTGGGATTCCCCGGTTGCGCGGACAGTAAACCTCGCAAGCGCTATCTGGCTCAGTGGGGGTCCAAGTTTGCGTGCCCTTCCGCCTCGCCCCTGGGTCGCCCCTGGGTCGCCGAGATCAAGGTCCGGCTCGCAGCGGAGTCGCGGTACCTGCTGGGGGCTGGCGGGCTACCGCCCGCTGAGTGCACACCGACCATTTGGGGCAGATTTTAAAGGCTGCTCTGTCCCCCATCCGAGCGTCGGCAATTTCGCTCGCGAGGATGTCGAGGAAATCTATTTGTACTATGCTTGGTACTGAAAGGGTTCGGCTCACCAGGAGGACCTATTACGTCGTTCCTCCGGCGCCTGCCCTGATGAGGAGATTGCGATGTCGAGGACAGAGCCTTCACTCGGCGACAGATCAGACGTACGGGAGGGGTCGGCCCTGGCGATGCGGCGCAGCCGGGGTGCGATGAGCGGCTTCCTGCTCGTGTTGCTCGGCATCTGGGGTGCCATAATCCCCTTCGTCGGGCCGTACTTCGGTTACACCTTCGGCGTCACGGTCCCTGGTTTTTCACCTACGACCGGCTATGGCTGGACATCCTGCCCGGCATCGCCGTGTTCCTCGGTGGTCTGATCCTGGGGCCGAGCGCAAACCGGGCCAGCGGCCGGCGGGGAGCGTGGCTCGCCCTGATTGGCGGGATCTGGTTCACGATCGGCCCGGTAGTCAGCTTGTTGTGGCGGGCAGGAGGGCTAGGGGCCCCGATCGGCGAGCCGGTCGGGGCGAATTCACTGCAGATGCTCGAGCATCTCGGCTATTTCTACGGGCTCGGAGCGCTGGTCACCGCCCTAGCGGCGTTCGCCCTCGGCCGGCTGACCGTGCACTCGGCATAGCGCTCCGGTTGCGGCTCGCCGGCGAGGCTGCGCCGCCGCGCGCACGGTAGCCGCTCCGGCGCTCGGCCGGGGCGAGCTGTGGCGACCCTACCTCGATCACGTCCTGAGATCCCGCGCATCCCAGAACGTCAATCTGGGTGGTGCGGGCGCGCCGCGGGCATCCTGAACCAGGCGCATGATTTAATACCGCCGGGAATTTCACCGCTGTGATTCCCAGGCGCGGGATTTTGAACGAGGAGCGCAGTGGACGCCGCAGAGGGGCTGTACTCGGTCGTCGACCATTCCGACGGCCAACCCGACCGCCAGGTCCTCATTGGCTTGATTGGCCCACCGGAGGTGCTCGCCGCCGAAGCGATGCTGGGAAACGGAGTGCGTCGGCTGCAATCCGGGCGTCGGCGGGGAGCCGGTCGCGGGCAGCTCGACTTCGCCCGGCAATAGTGCCATGAACACGCCGAACGGGCGCGGATCGAGCGGGCGGAGGCGGACAGCCGGTCTAGCGCTGGTGGGGTTGGCGATCGTCGCTGTCCTCATCGGATTGGTGGCCGTCACTTGTAGACAGCAGAGCGTGGAGAGCGGACCACTGCTGGCGACTCCGTCCCGCGCCCCCGGCAGCAGGTCGGCGGCCCCTTCCGTCATACCATTTCCGCCGCCAGTGACCTCAGCTCCCGCTGAAGCTCCCGAAGTACCTGCGCCCGTCCCGCCGGAGCCCGCGCCGAGCCCACCGGTCAGCGGTCAGGGCCAGGGTAAAGGGGTAAAGGGTGACAATCGAACCGAGGTGCGTGTCTACAACAACAGCACCATACGGGGCTTGGCCGCCCGGGCGGCGCGTGATCTCACCGCCGAGGGTTGGACGGTGGTCGATGTCGGAAATTACCCGTTGGGAACGATCCCAACGACAACCGTGTATTACCAGGACGGGACCGAGCAGCGCGCCGACGCGGAGGCGATCGGTGCCAACTTTGGGATGCGTGTCCTGCCTCGGTTTCCAGGGATCGTGAACGCGAGTCCGGGCCTGATCGTGATCGTCACCAACGATTACCCCCGATGAGATAAATGGTCATCAAAGTGCTGACGGTATGGCCCGACCCAACACGCCAAGAGCACCGTCAACGACAGGCGGCCCGCCGCGAGCGAGGTCATCGCGGCACGTCTTTGGGCAAGACAGTTTCGGCCCGCTGCGGGCGGTCGCCGGATGTCGCACCGTAATGTGCAGGTCATCCGCGGTTTGAGGAGCGTCATTCGAGGGAAACCCGGCAGATATGGGCGGCGTAACGGCGGTAGATCAGGGCCTGAGCGTGGTGGGCGAGCTGGCTCGGCTGGCCAAGCTGCGCGACCAAGGGGACGTCTCCCCCGACGAGTACGACGAGGCCAAACGGCAAGTGCTCTCGGCGTCGCGGCGCGCGGTAGGCCACAATGGTGCTGCCGCCCCCGACGGCGGGTACCTGCTCTACCGTCTCGTCGCGTCCTGGCTGAGGCGGGCGGCTGCGGCACTGGCGGTCGTCGCCTTGTTGTTCGGGTTGGTCGCGGGCTGGTCCGGGATGCGCTATCTCGACGTCAACGCGCAGGGGCAGGCGATCCAGGATAAGTCGATCGCCCAGGGGTTCGGCCTCAGGATCCCCGATCCCCGCCCGACGATCGATCGCGCGGTCCTGGAGGGCAAGGCCGCCGCCTACGGGGGGATCGCTGCAGTGACCGGAGTAATCGCCCTGAGCAGCTTGGTCGGAGCGCTCTTCATCCGCCCGCCCCGGCCGGAGCGCGGAGCTGACACGGGATCGGTATTGGGCCGAGTACCGCGCAACATCCACGGGGATGAGCGTGTTGAGTAGCGGGGCATCCCGCCGGATCACCACAGCACGCAAGGCTCGACACCGGTGCCGGGATGTTCCTGATAGAAGGCACGCCGCTGTGGCCCCAGCCCGAGAACCCGGTCGTGGCGGCCGATGCTGCGCGCGCTGCGGTACGACTGGGACGGACCCGAACGATGGAGCAGGATCTGGCGCTGGGGTTCCAGCAGCTTGCGGACATCGCCTTGCGCGGGCGCTGTCCCCGGGGGTGAACGATCCGACCACGGCACGGGAGACGCTCGTGCACATCGGGTCGGTGCTCCGGGATCTGCTGTCGCGGGACTTGCCGTCCCTAGTCCTCGTCGACGAGCGCGGCCGCCGGCTGGTCCGCCCGCACGACCTCGCGCACAGCGACTACCTCGACGATCAGATCTTCATCCTGCAGATCTTGCCCGGGTTCGCCGGATCGCCGCGCACGCTAAGTTATCAGATAATGGCACTGCGGAGTGACGGACGGATCGGCCGCGGCGCAGTCAAGCTCAAGCGATCGGTTCGCCCGCCATCCTCCCTCCGGGGGCACAATTTTCCAGAAACCCATCGATGTGTTTACCAATGCGCATCGCCGGGTAATCGTTTCCTGTTCCGGGGAGATGGAAAGAGGAACGACATGGCATTCGGCGCGAGCCGTCCGCAGCGTGATATCCACGCCACCGCTGCACGCGCTCCGGACGTGGTCCGCTGGGCGGCGGTGATCGCCGGGGTGCGCGGGACGTTGGCTGGCTTGGCCAATGGATCCACCGCCTGGGGTTTGCTGTTTCTGGTCTCCCTGACAACTTTTCTTCCGGGGGCGGTGAACCTGACGTCCAAGCTTGACGCGGGGGTCCGGCAGGGTGCCACCACGTTCGGCGGATACCCCGGGGCGGGCGGCGGATTCACTGTGGCGTCGACGTTGTGGACCGGTTTCTGGTCGCTCCTGGTGGGTCTGGTATTGGCGGTGATCGGTGGGGTCCTCAGGGGCCGTATGCGCCGCCCTGTGGTTCTGACCGACGAGCATGTCCGCAGCACGAATGTGCTGGCCCAGGGGACCGTGAACGCCGAGCGGCAGGCCCGCGAGGCCCCGGTAGCTGGTTCGCCTTACCGGAGCTGAGTCGTCGATGAACTGGGCAGGCGGACCACATTCGATGAATGCAGCGACGCCCAGGGCGCCGGGCATGATGTCTTATCTCGGCATCTTGGTGCTGCTGGCCGTTGGATTGGGCGCGTGTGGCTCATCGACAACCCAGCTGGCTGATGACTCCCTTCCCGTGTCTGCACCAGCGAAGCCATCGGCAGCGACCGCATCCAGGACGACCTGGACGATACCTGAC
>QHBZ01000077.1 GCA_003244055.1 Pseudonocardiales bacterium
GAGGCATCAAAATCTTAAGCGTGGGGGTGGCTTAGGCGTGGCGGCGATCCTTGCCGATCCGGACGGGGTCGAGTATCTCCAGTAATAATGACCGAGCCCGAGGCCTCCCCCGAGCCCTTCGCCGGGCGGACGGCGTGGACGCGCAGCCTCCAGACACCGTTGCGCGCCTTCCTGCGCACCGAGTCCGGCAGCGCCGCCGTCCTGCTGGCCGCCACCGTGACCGCGCTGGTCTGGGCGAACATCGATGTTGCGTCGTATGAGTCGGTGTGGCGGGCACCGCTGTCGATCCGTCTCGGGGGTACTGGCGTGTCGCAGACCCTTCGCGAGTGGGTGAACAGCGGGCTGATGACGTTCTTCTTCCTCATCATCGGGTTGGAAGCGCGCCGCGAGTTCGACATGGGCGAGTTGCGCGAGCGCCGCCGGGTCCTCCTCCCGCTCGCCGCGGGTATCGGCGGGATGGTCGTGCCGGTGGCGATCTACCTGGCCGTGAACGCGGGGCGCCCATCGGCCCACGGCTGGGGTGTCGCGATGTCGACGGACACGGCTTTCGCGCTCGGCCTGCTCGCGCTGGTCGGTCGGCGCCTCCCGGACACCGTGCGGGCCTTCCTGCTCACCGTCGTTGTCGTCGACGACGTCGTAGCGCTCGCGGTGATCGCGACGGTATACAGCGGGCACGTCGCGCTGCAGCCGCTCGTTGTGACGTTAGCGATCTTCGGGGTGCTCCTCGCCGTCCGGGCCGGCCGGATCCGGAACGGCCTGATCTACGCGCTACTCGGCGTGGCCGCGTGGGTGGCGCTGTTCTCCTCCGGTGTGGATCCCGTCGCCGTCGGCCTGGTGATCGGGCTGTTGACCTTCGCCTACCCACCCGCGCGCGACGACCTCGAGCGAGCGACGGGCCTGTTCCGGCTCTTCCGCGAGCAGCCAACCCCGGAGCTGGCCCGCTCGGCAAGCACCGGGCTCACAGCGGCGCTGTCACCCAACGAGCGGTTGCTGCAGCTCTACCACCCCTGGACCAGCTACCTGATCGTGCCGCTGTTCGCGCTGGCCAACGCCGGTATCGCGATCAGCGGCGAGTTCCTCTCCCGCGCCTATACGTCGCCGATCACCCTCGGAATCCTGTTCGGCTACATCGCCGGGAAACCGATCGGCATCGTCGGCAGCTCGTGGCTCGTGACCCGGCTGAACCGGGCCCAGTTGCGTCCCCCGGTCGGCTGGGCCGCCATCGCCGGTGGCGGCGCGATCGCCGGTATCGGCTTCACCGTGTCCCTGCTGATCGCTACCCTCGCCTTCGACGGCGCCCAGCTCCAGGAGGCCAAGCTGGGTGTGCTGTCCGCGGCGCTGTGCGCGTCCACCGCGGCCTGGGTCGTCTTCGGCATCACCGCGCTGCTCCCGCCACGGCGGCGAATCCAAGCCCTGCTGGGTAACGCCGAGCCCATTATCGACCTGGCCGAGCCGGTCGATCCGGATCGAGATCACATCCGCGGTCCGGCCGAAGCATTGGTGACCGTGGTCGAGTACGGCGACTTCGAGTGCCCCTACTGCGGGCTGGCGGAACCGGTCGTCCGCGAGCTGCTCGCCGACTTCGGCGACGTTCGCTACGTGTGGCGGCACCTTCCCCTGACCGACGTCCACCCGCGGGCCCAACTGGCGGCCGAGGCCGCCGAGGCCGCGGCCAGCCAAGGCACGTTCTGGCCGATGCACGACCTGCTCCTGGACCACCAGGGGGATCTGCGCCCGGCCGATCTGACCCATTACGCGGGCGAACTCGGCCTCGACGTCGAACGGTTCCGCACCGACCTCCGCAAGCACATCTACGCTCCCCGAATCGCCGAAGACATCGAATCCGCCGGCCTCAGCGGCGTATCCGGCACACCCACGTTCATCATCAACGGACGGCGTCATTACGGCGCCTACGACATCACCACCCTCACCACCGCAGTCAAGACCGCGAAGGCACGCGCAACGATCGCGACCCAGTCAGGTCTCGTCGGCAACACAGTCGACGAGACCTGACTACTGCGTCCCAGGTTGCATGCTCGCGTGTCTGATCAGTGGTAGAAGTACGGGTCCAGGACACTGACCTCGGTGATCCGGTCCACCGGCAGGCCGGTGGTCTGCGCCGCCATCCGGATCGCCTCGGGAGAGGGGCCGTCGTAGATGCAGTAGGTGGCGGTGCGGTTGGGATTGACGTAGGAGTGCACCCAGGTCACGCCGTGCGTGGCATTGCCGTCCACGACGTTGCGGCAGGCCTTGGCTCCGTCGTCGTCGGTCGGGATGGCGAGGCCGTCGCCGAAGGTGCGCTCAACGAGGTAACGAGTCATGGTGTGTCCTTTCGAGAATCCGCCGATCTGGCGGTCACCTCTACTATCAGTCGGGGGCGACGGGAGGGCCATGACCGAGACGCCGCCGTGCTTGACCGAAACTCCGGATCTCGGTTCTGGGGATCTCGGTTCTGGCGTGGGGATCCGGGATCCGTTCGAGGTCGTCCCCCAGGTGCTCGACCTCGTACGTCTGACCGGCGCGATCTTTTTTCGGTCTCACTTCCGGGCACCCTGGGCCTACACGTCACCTGCGACGCTGGAACTCGCCGGGGCTCTGCCGCCGGGCGCGGGCAGCCTGGTGATGTTTCACATCATCGCCGAGGGTCACTGTTGGGTGGCGCTCGAGGACGGCGTCAAGCGCGACCTCTCCCGCGGCGACGTCGTGGTGATGCCCTATGGCGATGCGCACTCGATGGGATCCCCCGCGTACGCCGAGCCGGTGTCCATCGCAACATTGCTGCCCCCTCGGCCCTGGACCAAGTTCCCCCATGTCGAGTACGGCGGCTGTGGCGAGCACACGCTGGTGGTGTGCGGCTACCTGCGGGGCGATGCGGTGCTGTTCGACCCTGTGTTGCGCGCGCTGCCGTCGCTGTTCGTCGTGCGCCCGCCGGCCGGCCCCGCGGCGGCCTGGGTGACGGCGTGCGTCGACTACGCCCTGATGGCCTCGCAGTCGCTTCACGGTGCCGCACGGATGAACCATCGGCTTCCCGAATTGCTGTTCACCGAAGTGCTACGCCTCTATCTGGACGGCAGTTGCGACGCGGAGCTGACCGGGTGGCTGGCTGCCCTGCGGGATCCCGTGGTCGGGCAGGCATTGTCCCTCCTGCACGCGCAACCGGCGCGCGACTGGACCGTCGCTGAACTCGCCGTCGCCGTGGCGGCATCGAAGACGGTGCTAGGCGAGCGTTTCCTGCAGATGCTCGGCCGTCCCCCCATCCGGTACCTGACGGAATGGCGGCTGAACCTGGCCTCCGGACTGCTCCGCACGACGGGACTGGGCGTCGGCGAGATCAGCACAAAGGTTGGTTACACCTCCGAGGAGGCTTTCAGCCGGGCGTTCAAACGTGCACTCGGCAAGGCGCCGGCTCACTGGCGAGCCGACCGGCACCAACCACGCCTCCCGACCTAAGCACGGAGTGCGTGAACGGGCCAGGCCGTCGCTCGTCTCTACCGCCACTCCTGTCCCACCGGAGGTTGGGTGGATCTTTTGGGGACGTGCCACCCATGGTAACTTTGGGCGAGAGGCCCTCGACACAGGTGGCCTATCACCCGCCCTGGTGACGGTGACTGTCGGCAGCCTGTTGCTGGTGTTCGCGTGCCACGTCACACCCATTTTCGCGGCCTTCACCGTGGCGATCCCGGTCGCCGTCTTTCTCCTGATCCTGGGACTGCTCAACACTCGAGTGAAGCCCTGATCGCTGTCCACGAGGGGTCGCGCCCGCTGAGACCGATGACGCGGTCAAGGAGCGGGGCGCCGGCAGGGACGTCGACGGCCGGGCCGAAGAGGCCGTCGGGGCTGCCTCCTTCCTGTCCGGAAATCGTGGACACGAACTCCATCGACGTGCTCAGCGCGCGTGGATCGCAGTCGAACGGCTGTTGGCTGGCGCGGGCGACGTCCCAGCCATGGATGACCAGCTCGTTAAGGGCGACCTTGCCTGCTATCGCTGCGGGTAGGTCGATGCCGCCGGCCCGGGTCATCCCCTCCCAGGCGTCGGGGTTGCGCCAAGCGTGGGCGAGTGCTGCGAGTTCCTTGGGGATGCGGCTGCGCCAGTCGTCACCCAGCCGGGAGGCGTCTCCGTCGGGGCCCTGTCCCGTTTCCGATCCGACATCCTTGGTGGCCGCAGTGGCGAAGGCGTTCGACAGCCCGCTGACATGGTCGATGAGATCGCCGAGGGTGTAGTCCGGGCACGGCGTCGGTTCGGTGAGTTGATCGTCGGTAACTCCCTCCAGCAGCCTCGACATCTGAGTAGCGGCTGACCCGAGGTCGAACATTGTGGTCATCGCGATCCCTTCGGTCTTGGAGAAGCAACATCAGTTGAGACCGGACGGCGGACCGAAACTCATCGCTCCCCTACTGACGCCCGGGGGCGGCTTGGACGAACGCGAACGCCTCCTCGGCGATGCTGCGCCAGGTACGGCCATCGACGTCGGTGACGACGAGCCACTCCTTCATTACGGTCCTTTTTCCGGCGGAGAACGGCCGCCCGGTACCTGCTTGGATCAGGGCGACGACCCGGCTGCGGGGCAGCTTCACGACCAGGTGGTCGTCGGCGAGCATGGCGAAGATCGACCCGGAAACCTTGAGGGCGGTTGAGCCGAAGCCACGCCGCCCAGGCTCGTCCGGCGGCGTGACGCCAGGCCGGTCGGAGAACGCCTCAACCAGGGTGTCGAAGCGCTGCCCCGGCGGTAGTTCGCCATCCGCAGCTGTCATGGTGATCCTCCATCCTCGGTCAGAGGGTTGCTGCTGTGACGCGAGTGACGCTACTTGCTGTGGCTTGTGTTTGGCCGCTACTCCCCGCACGGTCGATGGTGTGGAACGGTCGCAGAGGCGTCTGCGGGACTGCCCCGGCTTCCTGCGAGTGTGGACGGCGTCGACCGTCTCGGGATCTGGCACCTACGTCACGACGCTCGCCATCCAGGTGCTTGTGGTGCTCACGCTGCACGAAGGCGCTGCGGGGGTGGGCTGGTCAATTCGGCGCGCTGGATTCGTAGTCGGTGCACCGACAGGTGGCTTCCTCGGCGACACGATCGGGTACCGATCAATGCTCTGGGCCGCCTCGGGAGGCTTCCTGGTCGTCGCAGCCACACTCGGTCTGTCGCGGTTCCGAAGCGCTCGCTTCACTGAGGCACTATCGGCGCAGAGCTGACTCGCAGGGTCACCAATGGCTTGGGCTGCCCTGGTGGCGTGAAACTCGCTGCCGCAACGACCACGCCGGAGACCATCCCGGCGTTCTGACAGCCTGCGCAGTCAACCAAGCCCCGGGGTAATCGGCCCCGGGGCTTTGTCGTCGGCCGCTCGCCCCTTGACCAGGGAGAGCACCGTGCACGATCACCGCAAGTTGGGCCGCGAGCTGGGCTTGTTCGACTCTGATCCGCTGATCGGCGCTGGACCGCCGTACTGGCTGCCCGCCGGAGCGGCCGTCCGGCACGCGATTGAGGAGTACATCCGCGAGGCAGAGCGCCGAGCGGGCTACCAGCACGTCTACTCACCTGTGCTCGGCACCCTCTCACAAGGCTGTCGAACGGGTTGTAACCACCGCCACCCGACTCAGCCACCAGCTCTAGCTAGATCGTGCGGCGCGGACCCGAGTCGTCCTCACCGGATGAGATCCAGGATCACGCTGATCACCTCACGAATCTGACTAAGGGCCTGGACTCCCACGTTGCCGCGCACCTGTTCGATCCTGCCGGCAGACACGGCTCGCAGGTGCTGGCACTGAGCTGCCGAAGGCCGCTCGAGCCCGTTCGGGGCGTCCGGGTCGATCCGAACCTCAGAACCGAACCGCCGAATCGTCGAGGTCAGCGGCACGACGTGAACAACGCTGGGTCGAGCATCGAGGATTCGTTGGGCCGTCACCACGACCGATGAATGCCGAAAGCCGGCCTCGCGTCCGGACGGCAGCCCGAGATCCAGCTCGACGACGTCACCCGAGTTCAGCATCGAGCCAATCGACCTCTGCCAGGGTGAGCTCCGCGCTGAGTTGCGCCCCGATCTGATCCTGGCGCAGCCTGCGCACGGCCAACGCCACCGTCGCTCCGACGCTCGCGCCCAACTCCGCCGCGAGCCGCTTGAGCTCCTGATGGGTCGCGACATCGATACGGACGCTCGTGGCCTGCATGCAAATTAGCATACACTGTTGCATACATGCTGCTCGGCTGCGCGACTGGCGGAAGACCAACTGCCGGTGGCGATCGCTCTGGTGCGCCGCTTCATCGAGGCGGGCTGGGCGCGGTCCGGTCGAGGCGAGGCCCGCGAGGCTACAGCCGGAGGACCGTCTCCACCGAAAGCCAGAACAGGTCGCGTCGTGCAGACGAGGTCCGCCAGTGCCGGTGATCCCACGTGTCACCGCTCACGTCGTCCCCGGCGTAGAGGTACTGGACGAACCGCACCGCACGATAGTGGGCGACCGCGAGAAACGCCGCTGTCTCCATTTCCACCGTGACGCACCCCTCGGCGCGGCGGGCCTGGATTTTCGAGCGCGTTTCGCGGTACGGCGCATCGGTGGTCCAGGTCTTACCCACGACATGCGGCACTCCGCGCTCCTCAAGCACAGCCACCGCGGTGCCGACCGCATCGGGGTCGGCGCTGATCTCCCGGCCCGCTGGAAGGTAGTGATAGGAAGTGCCCTCATCGCGGACGGCCGCGCTGGGGACCACGACATGACCCAGCGCCAATCCCGGAACGATCGCGCCGGCTCCACCGCAGGCTACGAACTTCCGGCAACCGGTGGCGATCGCGTCCTCGAACAGTCCACAGCTCAACGGCGCTCCCACACCGGGATGGAAGACGGCCACCTCGCGACCCCGGGCTTGTAGCCGGTAGAGAGGATGGTCGCCATGCTCCCATCGGAAGGTCCCAATACACTCGGCTCGACCTTCCCCGCATGCTTCGGCGATCACCTCCTGGAAAAAGCAGATCACCGCATGTTCGGGCACCTCACCCGTCGTGGTGAGCGGTACAGGATCAATGAGCGCCGGCGAATCGTTGTCGAACTCCAGCAACGGCAGGTTGGGATGCACGCCGCATCATCTCGCGATGGGATGCACCTGCCGCAACCATGTCAACGCTCCCCACTGGACCCGCGCAGGCGGAGCCCGATCATGGGTAGTTCCGTGTGACGGTCGCCGATCGGGTT
>QHBZ01000078.1 GCA_003244055.1 Pseudonocardiales bacterium
CCCTCGCCACCCTGATTCACCAGTCCAGACCACCGGCTGACCCCGACTGTTTGACACCCGAACCCCCAGCAAGTCAGAAGCCCCCCGTGCCTGGCGATTCATCCGCGACGGCCAATGTCCGCGGCAGCCGGGCAACGGTAGGCGCTGCGCTATTGAAGGATGGGGGTGTGCACCTTGAGGAGATGGGCCTGGCGCTGCGGCTGCTGGTGGCCTTCGGGCTCACCTTCGTGCTCGGTTTCGAACGGCAGCTGCGCGGTTCGCCCGCCGGGGATCGCACCTTCTCCCTGATCGGGGTGGCCACCGCTGTGATCGGGGCGCTGTCAGCCAACAACGCCCCCAACGCCCTGGCCGGGGCAGTGACTGGGATCGGGTTCATCGGCGGCGGGCTGGTGTTTCACCAGGCGATGCGCCACCGCCAGGTGGTACAAGGAGTGACCACGGCCGCGGCGATCTTCGCCGCCGCGGCGATCGGCGCGGCCTCGGGGGAAGGGAACTTCGTGCTGGCAGCGGTGGCCACCGGCCTGGTCCTGATCGCCCTGGAGATCCGGTATGTGCCCGGGCTGCGGGTCCTCGACGCCCGCCGATGGGCGCCCCGGTTCACCCCCGACGACGAGTACACCCCCCCTACCACACCTCGTTCATAGGTTGATAGGCCCCGACGACGGTGCTACGACCCCAACGCGAGCAGGGACGCTCCCGCCAGACCGCCCACCAGTACGTCTACGACCGACCGGTGACGGCCGGAGTTCACCGAGGCTTGTCTGGGCGGGCCGGCACATCGGCGACGGCGGTGAGTTCCGCCGGCGCCGTTGAACCGGTGCAGGCCGGACTTGGGTGAAGACCGTGCCGTTGTTGTCTCATCCGAGGAAAATCACCCGGCGCAGGATCACTAACCGCCTGGGTTCCTCCACGACGGCGTAGGAAATAAACCCCTCGCTGCGCCGAAGGGGATGATCCACTCATCGAACCGCCGGTAGTATGTGGCGTCGGGATTGCCGGTCGGGTCATCCAGCAACTCCTCGACCCGGCGATCGACCAGCGCCGACCAGATCTGAACTCGGGAGATGATCAGGTGAGGCTTTGGGCGATGCGGGCGTAACCCTGGGCGAAGCCGTAGACCGCCTTGGCGTAGTCCAGGGAATTGTTGTAGGACAGGACCGCCCGAAGCCATTGGTCACCAGAGGCCAGGTTCCGGTTATCCGCACACAGGTACTTCCCGGCGGCCAGGGCGGCGTTGTCGATGTTCTGCGGGTCGGTGAACCCGTCACCGTGAGCATCGGCGCGCCACAGCGCCCAGGCCGACGGGATGAACTGAAACGGCCCCACAGCGTGTTCCCACATCTTGTCCCCGGTCAACAAACCCCCGTCGGTAGCCGCGATCGCCCGGGTCCCGTTGGCCCCGTTGAGCGGGATCCCGATGATCGGTGATGACGGCCGGCCATCAGGTAGCAGGGTGCGGCCACCCATCGTTCCATGCTCAGACTCCACCTTGGCGATACCAGCCAGGGTCACCCAGGTCAGATGGCAGCCCGGCTGGGTGGCGGCCAGCACGGCGTGCGCGTTGGCGTAGGCCTCCAACGCCCGCGCCGGGATCCCGGTAACCCGGGCCATCCGGGAGGCCCACGCAGCGAACACCAGCTGCGGTGCCCGCGGCACACCCGCCGGCACCGGGACCTGCACCGGGATCGTGACGGTCCGGGCAGCGGGACTGTCACCGGCAGGCTGGCCGGCGGATGCAGTCGGGGCGGCGGCGGGCTCGGGGACATCGGGCAGCGCGGCGGGCGCGGCCATCACCACCGGGGTGGGCGCGGCCAGTCCCCGATCGGGCAACGGAGCCGCCACCGCCCCCAACCCCACCACGACCAAGCCAGCGCAGACCAGCGCAGCACCGGAGACCACCCCCCGCACCGCGTAACCACCCACCCAGACACGCCACCGTCGACCCGGCGCACCGGCCGATTCACCCTGGGTGACCCGCGTACCCCGCTCGCTGCCCACAACTGATCAACGACGGATCCGGTGTGCGGACACGGCAACACCGCGCTGGCGTCACCCGACGTTCCAGCAGGCCACTGTCCGTCCCGACCGCCAAGGCCCTGGTCAGCGTTCTCCCAGCCGTGCGTATAGGCCGCGACTGACCGTGTACAGCCGGACAGGACCGGATAGCCCCGGACACACGAACAGCGGTCCACGACCGTGTTGTGCTGGTCAGGGGCCGGTTCTTGCTTCGCGGCGGGTCAAGGATTCGAACCTTGGAAGGCATCAGCCGACGGATTCACCGTCCGCTGCGAGCCGACTAAACGGGTAATTTCAACTAGTTCCGCGCGGGTCGAGGCGCCATCTGTACCTCTATGGCACGGTGTTGCCGGTAACTGGTCCTGTACGTTGAGTAGCCGTCTGGATGTGAGGTCGTGATGGTGTCAGCAGGGAAGCAGCAGCCCGGGAAGGCTTACGCACCGCAACGGTCCGCCCGCAGCGACGGTGCTCAGGACCAGGGTCGGCTGCTGCCGGTGCTTGCGGTCGAGCGGATGCTTCGGGCGGTGCTTCTGGTCGGTGTCGGCTTGATCCTGTTGACCCATGTCCACACCGACTGGGCCGATCTTGTCCGACGCTTCGCTGAACAGGTCGGGCTGGACCCCAGCCGCAACGAGACCGGCCGACTGATCTCACGACTGGCAGGGTCTGCACCACGGCATGCGCAGCGCGACGGGGCGATCGCCATCGGGTATGGAGTGCTGGAGGCGGTGGAGGGCTACGGCCTGCTACGTCGCCGACCATGGGGGGAGTACCTGACCGTCGTGTCGACGGCGTTGTTGGTCATCCCGGAAGTCCAGGAGCTACTCAAGCACCCCACCGGGCTCAAGGTTGGCGGCCTCGCGCTCAACGTGGTCATCGTCATCTATTTGGTCATCCGGCTGATCCGGCGGCGAACACGCCAGTCCTAGCGCGAGGTGCTGACCGCCGGTACGCCGTGTGACGTCAGCGAGTCGCGGATCACCGAGCGTCCCGATGTCGTGATGTTCCCCGGGACGCTCAGGTGAGACATTCGGGAGATTTCATGATCACTTTTAGCATCGTCTTGATAGTGGTTGGGTTCCTCCTTCATCTCCACATTCTCGCGGCGCTAGGGATCTTCCTGCTGATAGTCGGGCTGATCCTGGCGCTGCTCGGAGCCGTCGGACGCGCCGTCTTCGGTCGCCGACATTACTGGTGACCCCCGTACTTGCTGGGCCGTAGCGCGTTCCTCCGGCGGCCCTCCGCTCTGCCCGATTCCCCTAGAGGGCTGCCCGCATCTGTTAACCGCAGGGTCCTCCCGTGATGGTCGGGCCATTCGCGTGCCACAACGGGGGGTCACCGGCAGCCACATGAGCGTTCCGCGAGAGGGTAGTCGGACCGGGACGGTGGTGCTCGTTCATCGTGGCGCCCGGCGTCGGGGGCCAGGGGTGTTCAGGTGTGGTCGAAACGGGACGAGCACTGCTCGGACAGCAGATGCGGGACGGTGCAACGGTGATGGTGGCCGGGGCGCACTCGCATGGCGACCTCAGTCATACACTCGTGGATCATGGATAGTGACGGCGTGGCACCGACGGCGACCCGTGGCGCCTCCCCGGAGCTGCCGCCGGCCCGGCTGGTGATTGAGCGTCTTGACGATTACCAACAACATCATCGGTGGGTGGGTCTGCCGCTGGCGGTGGTCTACAAGTTCAGCGACGACCAAGGCACCTACCTGGCTGCATTGATCACCTACTATGGGTTCGCGTCGCTGTTTCCGCTGCTGCTGTTGCTGGTGACCATCCTCGGTTCCCTCCTGCGCGGCGATCCAGGCTTACAACAGCAGATACTGCACTCCGCGTTGCGGGAATTCCCGATCATCGGCGACCAGATCGGGCAAAACATCCACTCCCTCCACGGCAGTGTCGCCGCGGTCGTCATCGGCATCCTCGGAAGCCTCTACGGTGGGCTGGGAGTGACCCGAGCCGGCCAATACGCGCTGGACACCGTATGGGCGGTGCCCCGCGCCGCGCGCGTCGACACACTGCGCGCCTCACTGCGGGGCTTGACGCTGCTGCTGGTGTTGGGCACCGGCCTGCTGGTCACCACAGCGCTGTCCGCAGTGACCACCGGAGCCGACGCCTACGGTGCCACCCTGGGTGTGGGCCTGCGGATCACCGCGACCCTGCTGGCGGTGTCGGTCAACACGGCCCTGTTCATCGCCGCGTTCCGGCTGCTCACCACCCGGGACGTCGGCATCGATCAAATCCGGACCGGAGCCATCGCGGCCGCGGTCGCCTGGCAGGCCCTGCAAGAACTCGGCACCTATTACCTGGCCCACGAACTCAAAGGCGCCAGCGCCACCTACGGCCTGTTCGGCATCGTGCTGGGCCTGCTGGCCTGGATCTACCTCGCGGCCCTGATCGTCGTCTTTTGCGCTGAGCTCAACGTCGTCCGCGCCAAGCACCTATGGCCCCGCAGCCTGCTCACCCCCTTCACCGACAACGTCGAGCTGACCCGGGCCGACAAATCCGCCTACACCTCCTACGCCCAAGCCGAACAACACATAGCCTCCGAAACCATCGACGTCACCTTCCCGCCACCATCCACCGACCGTGAGCAACCCCACGAGTAACCGGACCCAAATTGCCCGCGACACCCCGAACGCCAACGGGTGGGTCCCGCTTAGATTGCCCGGGTGGGTCCCGCTGAAGCTGCCACACTCAGTCAGGTTTGCTGGATGTGTGCAAGTCCCCAGTCCCACTGCACGTGGCCGGTAGGGTTGCGCCGTGCGCGTCGTCATTGCTGGAGGACACGGGCAGATCGCCACGCGGTTGGAAAAGCTGCTCGCAGAACGCGGTGACAGTGCCGTGGGCATCATCCGCGCTCCGGAGCAGGCGCAGGATCTGCGGGCCCTCGGCGCGGACCCGGTCGTGTGCGACCTGGAGTCGGCACCGGTCGATGAGCTCGCCAGTCACCTGGACGGCGCGGACGCGGTGGTGTTCGCGGCTGGAGCCGGGCCAGGCAGCGGGGCGGCACGGAAGGAGACGGTGGACCGCGGCGCCGCCGTGTTATTCGCCGACGCTGCCCAATGGGCGGGCGTGCGCCGGTACCTGCTGATCTCGGCGATGGGCGCGGACCTGAAGCCGCCGCCGGGCACCGATCCGGTGTTCGCCACCTACCTGCGAGCGAAGGGCGCGGCCGATGCCGACCTCGTCTCGCGCGCCGGACTGGACTGGACGATCCTGCGACCGGGGCGGCTGACCAACGAGCCCGGCACCGGGCTGGTCCGGCTCGCCAGGCATACCGGCCGTGGAGCGGTGCCGCGTGATGACGTGGCGGCGGTGCTCCTGGCGCTCCTGGACACCCCCGTGAGCGGGATGACGTTGGAGCTGGTGGCCGGTGACACGCCGGTGGACGAGGCCGTCCGAGCGGTCGTCTCGCTCTGACCCGATTCCGCCTGCG
>QHBZ01000079.1 GCA_003244055.1 Pseudonocardiales bacterium
GATGCCGTTCCGGCCGGCTGGGAGGTGGAGTTCATCGCCGACCGGCGCGATCTGAAGGAGGCCGCGTTGTGGTCACCGGCCTTGGCGGCCGGCACCAGCCGCGCCACGATCCTGCCGCAAGGCCATGTGCTGCTACCGATACCCGGTGAGGAGGTGGCGCATCGAGATCCAGGCGCTTTCCTGCTCGACCCGAACCCTGCCGTCACCCGCGCCGGCCTCGTCGAGGACCTGGCACGCAGCCTCGGAGCGTGGAAGATCGATCCACAGATCGCGTTCCTGTCCAGCGACCAACCGCTGCACACACCGTTCGGGCGCACCCTGCGGGTGCTCGACTCCCGCCCCTGGGAGCAGAAGGCACTGAGAGCCCGGTTGCGAGCCCTCGATATCGGCTCGGTCGACATCCGCCGCAGGGGTCTGGCCGGCGATGTCGAGGACCTGCACCGCCAGCTCAAGCTCCGCGGCACGCAACGCGCCACCCTCGTCATGACCCGGGTCGACGACCGACCATGGGCGTTGATCTGCACCGACCCGCCGAGCCACTGAATTGAGGGATTCTGCTTAGTGCCGCAACGCCCATCCTTCGGTGCTTGGCCGCCGGATCTCCCTCAGCAAGGATTGATCACGGTTTGTGTGCCTACAGTAACACCCACTGTCGTCGTAGGCACACAAATCGTGATCACCTTGCCTAGGCGGCGGCGCGTGAGCACAGATGGCCGCAAATGACATTGCAGTTTTAAGCGGCTGGTTGGTGCAGGGCTGCATCTTCGAGTTCGCCTGACGGCACTACCTTCTCCGCTTTTTCTACCCGCCGTTTATCATATCCGGCCTTCCGGATCAGACCGGCCACTCCGATGAGCATGCAGACCAGTCCGATGATGAGCAGAATGGTCGCTAACGTCAGCGTCTGGATTATGGGTCCCACTTTGGTCATCCTCTCGTGCCCACGAGGTGTGAGTTGGACGGACAAAGGAACGCCGCCGAACAGGCTCACCGGACAGCCGAGCGAACCGACCCGATTGCTTGATCAAAGCACGTTTCTAGATCGCTGACCACTGAGATGTTCGCACTGTTCGCAGTTACCATAGCTCGATCGAGGGTTTTCGTCCACCTGAATGGGTGGTAGTGACATCATTACACTACCATTTGTAGCAATTCCGTTCCCTGAAATACCCTCGTCGACTGCTGGACTTCTCGTGTTCATATTCGAGTGGCATGGAATCGGTACGCCGGCGGCGGTCTCGAATGGTTCGCGGCGCTGTGGCGCCCGAGCAATTCCAGTCGAAACATTTCCGCGCTCAACCGACCGGGTCGGGGTCGGGTTCGGCGAGCGCGATGAGGAAGTCGGCGAAGCCGGCGGAGGCACGGGCGTGGCGGCGGCCGCTGGTGATCACCGGCGCGTCAGCGGTGTGCAGGACCCGGTGCCCTGTGCGTTCCAGGGCAGTGACTAGAGCGACGTCCTCGTGGGCGGGCAGCGCGGGAAATCCGTCGACGGCGAGGTAGGCGCGAGCGGATATCCCCAGGTTGGCCCCGTGCACGTGAGGGTGCCCGACGATGTGGCGATGAAGCCGCTGGAAACTCTCGGCGGTGGTGGGTGGGTGTTCGCTCCAGTTCCCGACGCTGACCATGCCGGCCACGGCGTCGGCGCCGCGGTGCGCGTGAGCCAGCTGGTCGACCAACCACCGCTGCGGCACGTGGGTGTCAGCGTCGGTGCTCGCCAGCCAGACCCGATCGGCACCGAGCTCGTCGATCAGTGCAGCGAAACCGGCCCGGCGGGCGGCGCCGACGTTTCGTTCCCACACCGCGAGGACCGGGGTGTCACCGGCGGCGTCGGCCGTGCGGTCGGTGCACGTGTCGAGAACCACCAGCAGGTAAACCGGCACGTCGACCGCGGCCGCGGCGGACCGCAACGCGGCGAGACATCCGGGAAGGAGCACTTCCTCGTTGTGCGCGGGCACCACGACCCCGATCCGGGTGAACCGGCGAGCCGATGGCCTCACCGCAGGCCCGTCTGTGCGGCGACCGAACGCACAGCGGGAGGCGTGCGCAGGTACACGTCGAGCCGGAAGTCCTCCTCCACGTGTTCGACCAGCCGGCCAAGACCCGGCGCGGCAGCCAGTGCGGCGTGCACGTCATCCCCGGTCTGGGGGTAGTCCGCTACGGGATGACGCCAATGCACGGCGAGCAGCGTGCCGCCCGGTTCGAGGGCTTCGGTGGCGGAGGTCCACAACTGTCGCAGATCGACTGGGTCCAGGTAGTAGCCGAGCTCGCTGATCACGACGAGGTCGAAGCTGCCCGGCGGCCAGTCCTGCGGCACCGCTCGGTGCGCCACCTCGACATGAGTCAGTGGCGCCAGCCGATCGCGGACGGCGCGTAGTGGTGCCTGCGCCACGTCGGTAGCCAGTAGCCGATCGCAGCGGGCCGCGAGCTGCTCGGTGAACACACCGATCGAGCAACCCGGCTCGTAGCCGTGGCGGTACCGCGCGCGGGGCAGCGCCGCGAGCGCGCAGGCGTACTTGCGTTGTTCGTACCAGCGGGTGGCGAAACCCCAGGGGTCGGCGGCGGTGGCGTAGAGGGATTCGAAGTACTCGGCCGGCAGGCTGGCACTCACAGCAGGATCACCTCGTAGTCCCGGGTGAGGCGGGCCAGCACGTGCGGCCCGAGGATCGTTTCGTCGCCGGGCTGGGCCGACAGCGGCTCAATCTGGCTCGCGAACGCGTGCACCGCGTGCCGTTTCGCGTCGGCGATCACCGGGGGCAGTGGCACCCGCCGAGCGGTGGACCAGGGCACCCTCGGGTCCGCCGGCTGGGCCCAGTGCCAGGTCCACACCGGGAACGAGAGCAATCTGGCCCCGGTGTGGCTGGCGGCGGTCGCGGCGGACCGCCCGGTGGCGTCGTGATCGGGGTGCCCGTCGCGGGCCCAGGTGGCCAGGCACCAGGTGTGCTCGTCAAGCAGCCCGGTGAGGGTGTCGGCCAGGTCGGCTTCGTAGCGATCCAGGTGCCCGTCGGGCAGGCCGCAGCGGTGGATCTGGATCCCATCCAGGCCGAGCCTGCCCAGGGCGACGTTCTGCTCGGCGCGTCGGATCTCAGCCAGCTGGCTCGCGGTGACAGTGGGGCTGTGCGGGTGACTGGCCGCACCATCACTCACAGCGACGACGCGCACGGTCACCCCGGCCGTGTGCAGCAGCGCCAGCGTGCCACCCACTCCAAGGACCTCGTCGTCGGGATGCGGGGCGACGACCACGGCGCTGGCCGGCAATGGGTGCAGGTCGAAGATGTCCAGGGCGGCCAGCCCGCCCCAGGCCTGCCAGCTCGACTCCGGGGTACCAAGGCCCTCGATCAGCCTCACCACGACTGCCAGCTGTCCGCACCGGCGGCGAGGTCCCCCAGCGCGGCGAGGTCGCGCTCGGCGTGGCTTTGGCGTAGGTAGACGATCAAATCAGCGATTCGACGGCTGTGCGTGGCGTCGGTGGCCAATGGTCGCGGTCCCAGCGCACGGCCGACCCGCTCGATGGTCTGGGTCGCGGCAGCCTCCACTACCGCCCGTACCCGCAGCGCGCGCCGCTGTGCCAGTTGCATGCTCGGGAGATCGCTGGTTGCCGGGTCGGGCCCGCGGTCCACGGCCGCGGCGGCCTCGCGCAGCACCGAGCCGGCCGCGGTCAACGCGGTGTCGACCGCACCCAGATGAGCTCGGGCGTGCGGATCGAGTCCGCCGCCGCGGGCCGCCTCCCACAGCTGCCGGCCGACCGCCACCGCCCCGCCGTACCAGCAGGCCGCCACGCCGATCGCGCCGTGCCAGAAACCGACCCGGTCCAGGTACGCCCTGGGGGCACCGATCGCCGCCGCCGGTACCGCGTCGAACTCCACGGTCTCGGTGCCGCTACCGGCCATCCCCAGCCCTTTCCAACCGCCCAGTCCCGGCCGTACCCCAGGCTCGGAAAGATCCACCGCGAACAACCTGCCACCGTCGGCCGCGTGCGCGGTGACCAGCGCATGGGTGCAGGCATGGGCCCCTGAGCACCACCGCTTGGTCCCGGACAGCCGCCACCGGCCATCGGGGTGGCATTCGGCATCCACCCGGCCGTTGGGCGGCTCGGCCGCCCACACCGCCCACCGCTGGCCCGGCAGCGGCTCCGGCGACTGGGCCGATGCGGGTCCGTGCAGTTCGGCCAGGATGGTCAGGGCGTCGAGGTGAGCTTCCGCCAGGCGGCCCAGGTCGAGGTCATCAGCCGCGAGCTCGGCCAATGCCCGCCATCGCTGCGCGGTGTGACCCCGGCCAGGCAACGGCACGGCGAGCTGATCCCGGTCAATCAGGTCGGCAAACCGGGCCGCGACCACTCCAACCCGCTCAGATCCGTCCAGACCTGTCACTACCGCATCTTGCATGATGTTGGTGACCCTCACCACCGCGCGAGCGTCAACCTGTGCGGTGGGGAGTTAATCGTGCCCCGGCGCGCATATCCTGCGCGTATGAGACCCTTCGACGACATCGCCCGGCTCGAGCGGGCCAAGGCGTTGGATAGGCCGGCAGCGGTGATTCGCGGCGTCGTGCAACGGCTGCTGCGCAACCGGACGCTGAAAGACGCGCTGCACGGGGTATGGCTGGGGCACCCGCTGCACCCAGCCCTGGCACAGGTCGCGCTCGGTTCGTTGGTGTCCGCGTCGCTGATCGACGCGGTCGGCGGCGGGCGGCGCGAGTCGTCTGGATTGATCGCCGTGGGCCTGGCCAGCACGGTGCCGACGGTCGCCGCCGGTTGGGCGGATTGGTCGGACAGCCACGAGGACCAGCAGCGGGTCGGGCTCGTGCATGCCGCGCTGAACGCGACGGCGGTCGCGTGCTTCGCCGCCTCGCTGGTGCGCCGCCGCGGCGACCGCGGTACCGGTCGCTTGCTGTCGCTGCTCGGCGGCACGCTGAGCGTGGCGGGCGCGGCGCTGGGCGGCCACCTGGGCTACCGGCAGGCCACCGGCGCCAACCACGGCGAGGAGGTACCGCACGTCGGCCCTGGCGACTGGCAGGTACTCGGCCCGCTGGAGGAGTTCCCGCTGGGCCAGCCGGTGCGCAGGCTCGCTGGCGACGTCCCGGTATTCGTCCTGCGTCGCGGCGGAATCAGCTCCGACGTCACGGTGCTCTCCGACCGCTGCCCGCACCTGTCCGCGCCGCTGCACGAGGGTGAGCTGTCCGAGGTCGGCGGGGAGGTGTGCATCACCTGTCCGTGGCACGCGAGCGTGTTCCGTCTTCGTGACGGCGGGGTGGTTCACGGTCCGGCGACGGCACCGGTGCCCGGCTTCGAATCCCGCGTCGAAGGCGGCGTGCTGCAGACGCGGGTACGGACGCTGCCGGGTGTCCCAGCAAGCTGACTCACTGGGGTTTAGCTCTCAGTGAACTCGGGTAACTGTCCGCTACCAACGGCAGATCCGGCGTCCTACCGGGGCGTCGCCCGAGACAAGGAGTAGCGATGACTTCTGGGTTGATCGTCCTGGTGGCGTCCGCGTTGGTGATTTCTGGCGTGGTAATCGGCTGGTGGCTCAGCCAATGGCGGCTCGAAGCGCGAGCCAAGCGTCAGGCGGCCGCGCAGCTTTCCCTCTACCGGCAGTTGCACGAGCTGCAGGAGGCACGTCAGAAGACCGCTGCGAGGCAGGAAGACCTGGCAGTCGAGTTCCGCCGGCGAGCGGCGTAGCAGCCCCGCAGATCAGCGTTGTCGCGCACCTAGAGAGGCTTCGCCTTGGACCGCCGAGCCGGATCATCTGATCGGTAATGCGGTGAATCTGACCTGGCCGAGCCCTCAGTGCGCCGCCCTGCCGACCCATGATCACCGTTTCGGAAGATCGAGCCGCGATCAAGAGGTTGTTTCCTATTCGTCTCGCGCGGGTTGTCTTGATCGCCAATGGTGAGCGGTGACCGTGCAGGATTGCACTGTGTTCACTCAGTTTTGGTGATCATGGCCGGTGGTGGGGCGTGGGTGGGTGGTTGGGGCGGTCTGGGTGGGGGTTATGGGTGGGCTGCTCGGTGGATCTTGGGGAGGTTGAACGCGGTGGCGGCGGGGTGGGTCTGGTTGGTCACGGCGGCGAGGCCGTGTCGGGAGTAGCGGTCGAGGAGTTTTTTGATGTTGCCGATGCCGGATTCGTCGGTGGTTCCGCGGCGTGTGTTAAGCGCGGTGCCTTGGGGGGTGCGTGGTCGGTGGTCCATCGCTTGGCGCGGGGTCGCGTGGGGTGGTGGCGGCCCGGTGGTGGTGGCGGCGTGCACCGGGTGGGTCTTGCTCAGGGCGATCAACTGGTCGGGGCCGGGGGCGGCGAGGGTGTCGGTGCTGGCGTAGCCGGCGTCGAACAACAGGGTGCCCAACTCGTCGCGGGCGTCGAGCGCTGCGGCGGCGTGTTCGGTGGCGGCGTGTTCGGTGGCGGCGACCCTGGGGTGGGAGCACAACGTGGCCGTCCGCACTGCAGGTTGGTAGTCGATAACAGCACGCACGACGGGGGTTGGCGGTACTTGGAGGGCGACCAACTTCACGGGGAACGCAGCTCCAAGATCAGGTCACCGCCTTCGACCTGTTGCAGGGCTTTGATCGCGAGGCGGGCTACGGTGCCGCTTTTGGGGGCGGTGATTCCGGCTTCCATTTTCATCGCCTCGATGGTGGCCACCGGCTGGCCCACGGACACCGTGTCTCCTTCAGAAACCTTGAGAGTGACCACTCCGGCGAACGGGGCCGCGATCTGATTGCCGTTGGACCTGTCTGCTTTCTCGGCGACGGGGACCTTCGAGGCGACGGAGCGATCCCGCACCTGCAACGGCCGTATCTGCCCGTTGAGGGTGCACATCACGGTGCGCATACCGCGTTCGTCGACGTCTCCGATCGCCTGTAACTGGATGAGCAGCCGCACCCCCGGATCGAGGTCCACGGCGTACTCCTCGCCGGGGCCCAGCCCGTAGAAGAACTCCTTGCTGGGCAGCACCGAGGTATCCCCGTAGGTTTCCCGATGTTCCTCGAAGTCCGCAGTCGGGCCAGCGAACAGCAGCCGGTTCAGCGTCCGCGCCCGGTCCTCCTTCAGGCCCAGCCGGTCGTGCGCGGACAGCTCCGCGATCCCCCGGGCAGCGCTACGGCCGACCAGTGCCTTGGTGCGCAGTGGCTCGGGCCACCCGCCTGGGGGGACACCGAGCTCACCGTGCAGGAAACCGATCACCGAGTCGGGGATGTCGAAGCGGGCGGGGTCGGCCTCGAAATCCTTCGGCTCGACACCGGCGCCGACCAGGTGCAGCGCCAGATCCCCGACGACCTTGGACGTGGGGGTCACCTTCACCAGCCGCCCGAGCATCCGGTCGGCCGCCGCATAGGCCTCCTCGATCTGCTCGAAACGGTCACCCAGGCCCAGCGCGGAGGCTTGCTGGCGCAGGTTGGACAGCTGGCCACCGGGGATCTCGTGGTGGTAGACGCGCCCAGTGGGCGACGTCAGCCCTGATTCGAAGGGGGCGTAGACCTTGCGCACCAGTTCCCAGTAGGGCTCCAGGTCGCAGACCGCCCGCAGGTCCAACCCGGTGCTGCGCGCGGTGTGGTCGGTCGCCGCGACCAGCGCGGACAGCGCCGGCTGCGAGGTGGTGCCGGCCATCGACGCTGCCGCCGCATCCACCGCGTCCACCCCCGCGTCGATCGCCGCGAGCAGGGTGGCGAGCTGCCCGCCGGGGGTGTCGTGGGTGTGCAGGTGCACCGGGAGATCGAACCGACTGCGCAGCGCGGACACCAGCGTCCGAGCCGCCGGCGGTCGCAGCAGACCGGCCATGTCCTTGATCGCCAAAACATGCGCGCCGGCTGCCACGATCTGCTCGGCCACGCGCAGGTAGTAGTCCAGGGTGTACAGCGTTTCCGCGGGGTCGGACAGATCGGCGGTGTAGCACAATGCCACCTCAGCGACGGCGCGGCCGGTTTCGCGCACCGCGTCGATCGCTGGGCGCATCTGGGAGACATCGTTGAGCGCATCGAAGATCCGGAAGATGTCCAGCCCGGTCTCGACGGCCTGCTCGATGAAGGCGGCGGTCACCTCGGTCGGGTAGGGCGTGTAGCCAACGGTGTTGCGTCCCCGCAACAGCATCTGGAGGCACAAATTGGGCACCGCCTCGCGCAACGCGGCCAGCCGCTCCCACGGGTCCTCGGCAAGGAAGCGCAGCGCCACGTCGTAGGTGGCGCCACCCCAGCACTCCAGCGACAGCAGTTGCGGGGTCAGCCGGGCGACGTAGGGCGCCACGGCGAGCAGGTCCTTGCTGCGCACCCGGGTCGCCAGCAGTGACTGGTGGGCGTCCCGGAAGGTGGTCTCGGTGACCCCGACGCTGTCAGCCGCCCGCAACCAGTGCGCGAATCCCTCCGGGCCCCGCGCGAGGAGTTGCAGCCGGGATCCGGCGGGCGCCAGGCCGTCGAGATCGATCAGCGGCAGCTTACTGACCGGATCGACCAGATGCGGCGGATCGCCGTGCGGCCGATTCACCGTCACGTCCCCGAGGTAGGCCAGTAACCGGGTGCCGCGGTCCGCGGACTGCCGGGCGGTGAGCAGGTGTGGCCGCTCCTCGATGAAGGAGGTGGTGACTCTGCCCGCCACGAAGTCCGGGTCGTCGAGCAGGGCGAGCAGGAACGGGATGTTGGTGGCCACCCCGCGGACGCGGAACTCGGTCAGCGCCCGGCGGGCCCGACGTACCGCGGTGGCGAAGTCGCTGCCCCGGCAGGTGACCTTGACCAGCAGTGAATCGAAGTGCGCGCTGATCTGGGCGCCCGCGTGCATCGTGCCACCGTCGAGCCGGACCCCGGCGCCGCTGGCCGAGCGGTATGCGGTGACCGTCCCGATGTCCGGACGGAAGTCGTTGGCCGGGTCCTCGGTGGTGATCCGGCACTGCAACGCGGCGCCGTGCGGCAGGATCGCGTCCTGGCGCAGCCCCAGGTCGGCCAGCCTCTCCCCGGCCGCTATCCGCAGCTGCGCACTGACCAGGTCGACATCGGTGATCTCCTCGGTCACCGTGTGCTCGACCTGGATGCGCGGGTTCATCTCGATGAACACATGGTGACCGCCGCGGTCGACGAGGAACTCCACGGTGCCCGCGTTGACGTAGCCGATCTTCCGGGCGAAGGTCACCGCGTCGGCGCAGATCCGCTGCCGCAGATCGGGGTCCAGGTTCGGCGC
>QHBZ01000080.1 GCA_003244055.1 Pseudonocardiales bacterium
TCATCGTCGAACTCCGCCGGGAACCCCGACAGCTGCTCACGCTGCGCATCCGACAGGAACCGGACCGGCACCCCGCAGACCCTACGACCACCACCCCGGGTCCCTCACCCCACGGTGGCGTTGGTTTTAGTCCACTAATGCTGGGACGCGCACTCCCGGCTGCCGCTCGTGTCCTACTGGGGCGGCGGGGAGCTGGACTCAGCCGACGGGCTGCGGTTCGTCGTACCGGTCAAATCCATCAACTCCGGGCCGAACCCGAAGTACTTCGGCAAGGGCAAAGGCGCGAGAGGCGTCACGTACTACAACTTCACCTCCGACCAGTTCACCGGATTCCACGGCATCGTCATCCCCGGCACCCCAAAAGACTGGTACTACATCCTCGAAGGCCTGCTGGACCAGGAAACCTCGCTGCGGCCCACCGAGATCACCTCCGACACCTCCGGCGCCTCCGAGATGGGCTTCGGCGCGTTCCGACTGCTCGGCTGGCAGTTCTCCCCGCGCCTGGCCGACGCGGGCAGCGCCACTCTCTACCGCACCGACTCAGCTGCGAACTACGGGCCGATCCAGAACCTCACCCGTTCCCGGATCAACACCGACATGCTGAAAGAACGATGGGACGACCTGCTGCGTGTGGCCGGCTCCCTGCTCACCGGCGCCGTTCGGCCCACCGAGCTGTTCCGCTACCTCACCAGCGGCGGCAACCCCACCCCGATCGGCCGTGCCCTGATCGAACTGGGCAAGCTCGACCGCTCCGCCTACCTCGCGACCTACTTCGACGACGAACTGCTCAGGCGCCGGGTCAACACCCAGCTCAACCGCCAGGAATCCCGCCACCAGCTGGCCCGCAAGATCTACCACGGGCAGAAAGGCGAACTCCGCCAGAAGTACCGCGAAGGTATGGAAGACCAGCTCAACACCCTCGGATTCATGACCAACGTCGCGATCCTGTGGACCACCGTCTACACCGAACGCGCCCTCGACGCCATCCGCGCCGAAGGAAAACGCCCCTCCGCCACCGACATCGCCCGGCTCTCACCGCTCGGGTTCAGCCACTTCAACATGCTCGGCCGCTACAACTTCCAGCTCCCCGACATCGTCCGCACCGGCAAGTTCCGGCCCCTCCGCACCCCCGGATCACCCTGGTAACCCGGTCAAGCCAGCGCGCCCGCTGTCACTCCGCGGTCTCTGGCTCCGCGGCAGCAGCCAGCATCCGGCGGACCTGCTCGTGCGACACATCCGAAAACTTCGCGATCCGCCGCAGACCCCAGCCCTCATCCCGCGCGGACGACATCGCCGACCCCAGCTCCGACGCCGTCACCTCATCCACCATCGCCCGCAACACGGCCAACGACCGCAACCGCACCGCCGGCGGCTGATCCACCAGCTCCCCGCAGAACCGCTCAACATCCGACCGCAGAAGCTGCACGCCATCCAGCCTCACCCGGCAACCCTGGCCTGCTGAAACCCAGCGTGTCAACAAATGTGACACTAACCGGGGTTCTCTGTTCCTTTCCTACTGGACCCCCTACTTCCGCCGGGCCACGGCAACCATCGCTGGCGACAGGTCAACACCGAAGACGCTCACCCCGAGAGACCGCAAGTGTGCTGTCACCCGGCCAGGACCACAACCGAGATCACCCACTGGCCGGCCACCGTGCGCGGCTACGAGTTCGGCGAACGCGCCCAGCAGCGCACGGTCCAAGGGCTTGACCGCGAGATCGTCGCTGACCCACTGGGCATAATCGGCGGCGACGGCGTCATAGCCCGCCCGAGTGGCACGCACGTAAGACGGCTCCACCATGCCAAGGCACCGTAGCGCCCGAGCCTGAGGCCAGCGGCATTTCACACACCATGATCGGCGGAGCGACGCCCTTCCCCGGTCCAAGCACCCCTTAGCGCCAGTTTTCGCAAGATCGTTAGTCACGGGCCAGTCCCAAGCCAAGGCCGCGGCGCTGGAACGCGACGCGGCGCGCAGGCACACCGAGATCGTGAGTGCGCTCGGCCAAGAGAAGAGCGTCCTGGAGAAAAAGATCGACGACCTGCGGGCCTTCGAGCGCGACTACCGCACCCGGTTGAAGACCTACCTCGACTCCCAGGTCCGCGAGCTGGCCGGGCGTGGATCCATCGCCCCTGCTGACCCGATGCGCACCCAGCAGGGCTTCGCGACGTCCGGGTTCGGCGCGCATGCTGAACCCGGACGTCGGTAATAAATGGGCCATCAGCACCTGCTCCGGGTCGTGACCGCCACCGGTTTCGGAATGGCGTAACAGCAGCTCGAACGGCGTAGCGGCCAGGCGTGGTACACAAGCGGGGTGTACCTCGTGTCTCGCTGTCGTCAGTGGGGTCGCGGGTCATCGACCCGGGGTGGGCGCTGATCGCCATACCTCGGCCACCCTGTCCTCCCGGCGGGGCGAGTCGGCAGCGAACGTCAGTGTTGCCGGCTCGCCGACCACCACCGCGGGTCGAGCGTTGAGCTCGGCCGGGACCCGACGGGATCACTTCCCCTAGTCCTCGTCGCCGGCCTCGGGCACGCAGAATCCTTGCCGCAGCCGCACACGCCGGGACACACACCCAGCTCAACTGGGCGCGCGGGTTCGGACATTCACAGTCGGCGCCGGATACCCGGGCGTCGAGTGATCGATCGCCTCTACGGACACACGGCTCGACCCCAAACGCGGAACCCCTGGCTGGTCACCGTTGCGCTCGACACCTGGTGGCGTCGCCCGCTACCTCGAAGTCAGCTACCACCCCTGCTGGGGTTGACCTTGATCGCCTGATCCGGCGAGGTGCGGCGGGGGTGCTCGCCCGATGCCCGTCC
>QHBZ01000081.1 GCA_003244055.1 Pseudonocardiales bacterium
GCCCAAGATCAGGAAACTTCGGACTAACGGGGCTGCGCCCCAGCACAACGAGACATGCCGTGGTCGGCTTCCGGTTTTCGGGCAGGCTCACGCAGGGACCCGCGGTCAGAGTGACCGACCACCGCCACTCGCTACGCCTAGATGTGTTGACCATGACGCGAAGTGCGTATGTGCAGTTCAGGTGGGCTGTCGTTGCCCTGTGGTGCGAGCGTCATCCACGCTACTCCCGTCAGATCTGACCCGCGAGCACCAAACTTGACTCGATCTTACCGACTTTGCCGGACCTAGTCTTCTAGCGAGGTGATCATTTTGGAGGACCTAGTCAAGGAGTAATAGTTGGAATTGTAATGATCTCATAGAAGGGAAAAACCATGGCCGTCATGAGTTACCGGACGCAGGACGGGCTCGCCGACTACGGCTTCTCGATTGCTCGATTGAGTTCCAATCGAACCAGGGCTGGCGCGTGGGCGCGTGTCATCATCTTTCAGTCCGTCCACCATGGCCACGATGCCAGTCGGCAATTGCCCTATCAATCTATCGAATGCAACGGGCGCCGCTACGTGGACTGGTCCTCGAAACTCAATAGCCTAGGAGACGCAAAAACGGTTGCCGCCCTCTGGGTTGAGCTGATCCAGAGTTTCCAGCGCAACCAAGTACAAAGAAGGGCGACCCCAGGTGCCCCAGACAACCTCGGCGACACAGTCGGCGCCGTTGGGGCAGCGACCCAGGCCAGCACGTCGCGCATCGACGCGCCCCCCAGGGCGACGGCGTGCATCAACGCCGCCAACACCGCCGGGCCTGACCGGCCCAGAACTCTCGATCCCCACCGCTACCGGGTGCGGAGGTCGCGGCGAGTAGATGGGGTTGTCGGGGTTGGTGGACGCGCAGGATATGATGGCGGTCTACCAGCATTTCGTCGACCCGCGCGATGTGGAGCGCTTCAAAGACCCGGAGCAGTGGGCCGAGGCCGACACCTTGGGCCACACTGGGCGGCGCTACCGGACGGCTGAACAGTTGTACGCGGCGGCGTTGAACGCTGAACCGCACGCGGATGCTGAACGCCGCGATGAACTCCGGTTGGACGCGGCGAAGGCTGAACAGCACAACGTCGCGTTTCTCGACGCCACGTTCAGCGTGCCCAAGTCATGGTCTGTTTTGCATACCGCGTTCGAGTTCGAGGAGGCCAACGCCCGGCGGGTCGGGGACCTGGAAGCGGCCGAGGCCTGGGGTGCGCACCGCCAAGCGGTGGAGGACGCGGTGTGGGCGGGTAACAACGCGATGTTGGACTACATGTCGGCCAAGGCCGGTTATTCCCGGGTCGGGCACCACGGGGGCGGGGAGGGCCGGTTCATCGACGCCCACGACTGGACCATCGCGAGCTTTTTTCAGCACGACTCCCGGGACCACGACCCGCACCTGCACATCCACAACACCGTGCTCAATCGCGTCCAGGGCTCCGATGGGGTGTGGCGCACCTTGGACTCGGACAGTCTGCGGGTATGGCGGCCGGCGGGGGCGGCGGTGGGGGAGCGGACCGCTAGCGAGCACCTGACCCGGTCGATGTCGGCGCGGGTGGCGATGCGCCCGGACGGCAAGGCCCGGGAAATCCTGGGGATCGCCACGGAGCTGCTCGACTTGTCCAGTTCCCGATCCCGGGCGATCGCCCCGAAGGTCGCGGAGTTGGCCGCGGCCTACGAACAGGTGAACGGGCGCGCGCCGAAGGGCATGGCGTTGGCCCGGTTGACCCGGGAAGCCTCGGAGAAGACCCGCCCGGGCAAGACCTCCACCGGCCAGACCCGGGAGGAGTTCGTGCGAGGGGTGGACCGGGAATTTCTTACCAAGACCGGCGCCGGGATGGCGCAGGTCGCCGCCGACGTGGTCGCCCGGGCCGGGGAGCCCGTCGAGGCGCCAGAGTGGTCCGAAACCGCGGTGCTGGAGACCGCGATCGAGGCGGTGCAGCTCAAGCAGTCAGGGTGGACCGAGCCCTACCTGTCCCAGGACATCAACAACGAGCTCCCCGACTACTTGGGGGGCTTGGAGGGGTGGCAGGTCGCGGCCCTGATCGACGGACTGACCACCAAAGCGCTGCCCATGGTGGTGTCATTGAAGACGCCGAAACCTGGGGAGGGCGTGACCCCGTCGGAGTTACGGCTGGAAAACGGGAAACCCGCCGACGAGCGGCCCCACCGAGCTCTACGCCACCCGGGAGCACATCCACACCGAACGGCTCCTGCAAGACGCCACCGCACGCACAGGTGCCCCCGCGCTCAGCGCCGACCACGCGCAGGGGTTCCTGGCCGGCCTCGCCGAGGCGGGCATCGAGTTGGGCCAGGACCAGGCCGCCGCGGTGCTGGGGGTGTTGACGTCCGGGAATGCGGTCGAATCGCTGGTCGGCCCGGCCGGCACCGGTAAGTCGTTCGTCACCGGTGTGATTGCCCAAGCCTGGACCGACCCCACCCTGTGGGACGGGCGCCAGCAGCGCGCGATCGGGTGGCGACCTCAGTGGTCGCCACCCGAGTCCTGCAAGGCGAGGGCCTCGACGCCCGCAACATCGCCCAATGGCTGGCCATCCAAGACCGGCTCGCCGCCGGCCGGCCCCACGAGGGCGACGAGGCCTGGCGGTTGTCCGACCGGGACCTGGTGATGATCGATGAGTCCTCGATGGTCAACATCCCCGCCCTGGCGGCGGTGTATCAGTACATCGCCGCGGCCGGAGCGAAAACCATGCCGACCGGGGACCACCGCCAGCTCACCGCGATCGGCGCCGCTGGCGGCATGGAGCTGATGGTCGACGCCGGCGCATCCTATGAGTTGACCGAGGCCCGCCGGTTCACCCACGAATGGGAACGGGCCGCGTCGCTACGGCTGCGCGCCGGGGACGAAACCGTGCTCACCGAGTACCACAAGCACGGGCGGCTCCTGGACTGCGGCACCATCGAACAAGCCGAAAGAGTCCTCCGCCACCGCGTGGCTGGCTGACACCCTGTCCGGCAAGCATTCGCTGCTGACCGTGAACTCCAATGACCAAGCCGCCCGGGTGTCGGCGAAGCTCCGCGCGGAGTTCATCAAACTCGGCACAGTCGACGAGGCCGGCGGGGTGCCGGTGGGAGTGCAAGGCAACTACGCCAGCGCCAACGACCTGGTCCAAGCCCGGCGCATCGCCCGCGACCTGGCCGGCTATGAGGGCAACGCCAGCGGCCCGATCAACCGCCAGCAGTACCGCGTCCTGGACACCCGCGACGATGGGGGCCTGGTCGTCGTCCCCGTGCTGGGCCGTGCCCCCGACGGGACCGAGAATCACGGGGCGAAGCTCACGCTGCCCGGCAGCTACGTCCGCCAACACACCGAGCTTGGTTACGCCGCCACCGAGTACTCCATCCAGGGCGTCACTGTGGGCACCGAGCACAGCCTCACCACCCCCCAGACCAGCCGGGCCTCCCTCTACATGAGCTTAACCCGCGGTGGGGACTGCAACACCGCGCACATGGCCACCCGCACCGTGCCCGACGCCGACGCCCCCACCGGCGCGGTGCACGACGCCATTCATCGCAGCCCCGCCGCGATGCTCGCGCTGTCGTTTGACCGCGACGAACCTGAGCGCGGTGCCCTGGCGATCATGGCGGCCTCTGCCGCTGAGGCCAACTCGGTGGCGACCACGGTGAAGAAAATGGCCGACTTCGCCGATCACGCCGCCGTGGGCCGCACCGCCGCCTGGCTCGATCAGCTCGTCGACGAAGGCCACCTCACCTCCCACCAGCGGGAGAGGATGGCCGCCGAGGACGGCGCCGCCACCCTGTCCCGGGTCCTGCGCCGCGCCGAGGTCGCCGGCCACGACCCCTACCAGGTCCTGGCCGCCGCGGTGACTAAACGCTCCCTCGGTGACGCGCGGCAGTTCACCAACGTCGTCCACGACCGCATCACCGGCAATCGGGCACTGTCTCTGGATCCGGTCGGGGACTCCGCCAGCCAATGGATCCCCACCCTCACCGACTCCGAACACCAGCGCTATCTCGACGTCCTGAGCCAGGCCACCGACGCCCGCCGTGACCAGCTCGCCGACCAAGCCGCCGACCAGCAACCGGCCTGGGCAACTGCAGCGTTCGGGCCGGTACCCACCGACGCGCACGAGCGGGAATCGTGGAAGCGGAGGGCCGGGATCGTCGCCGCACACCGCGAACTATCCGGCCACGACGATCCGACCACCGCGCTCGGTGCGCCCCCGAGGCCGGGGCAGGTGGAGCACAACGCGTCCTGGTTCGCCGCCTCCCGCGCGCTCGGGCGCTCCGCCGCGGATACCGAGGAGATGCGGATGAGCGAGGGGCAGCTGCGGATGCGGATCCGCGCCTATGAACGCGAACAACTCTGGGCACCGGACCGGGTGGTCAACGAACTCGCTGGTACCCGCCAAGCCGCCACCACCCACCGCAACCACGCCACAATCTGGACCGCCCAAGCCACGGCAGCAGCCGACCCCGACACCCGCGCGCGGCTCCAGCAGGAAGCCGCTGACGCCGCCGCCCTGGCCGATCTGCTCGACACCCGAGTTGGTGAGCTCGCCGAGATCGACGAGATATACGCAACCTGGCGGGTGGACAGCGCGTACACCCGCGCCAATCACGACCGGGCCCGCACCGAGCTCGCCAACCGCCACGCCATCAACCCACCACCCGAGGACACCGCAACAACCGTGGACTGGCTCGCCCACCAAGTGGCATGCCAACAAGCCGAAGACCGCCACCTCGACGTTCACGACGACCACGAACTCACCGACACCGCGACTCCGCTCGACGAGCTGGCCGCTCTCGACCACACGCCCGATACCGGACCGCACCCATGTCCCGAGACGGAGCTCCCCGACATCCCCGACATCTCCGCCACCGAACCGCCCCGCGCCGAGGACGACACGGTACGGATCCCCACCGGGCCCGAAAGCGCCGACAAACTCACCCACGCCCGACGAGCGCTTACCGAAGTCCAGCAGCGGCGAGCCGCCGAACAACGCCACGCCGCCGAAGCCGCCCGCGCCCAACAAATGGCCCGCTGGCAGGAAGACGACCGCGGCGCCGACCACCACGCCACAGCCCATGCCGTACCCGAGCTGGCCTTGGACGGCACCCCATGACCACCCGACGCCGCGACTCAACCCTCAGCGGCGGAACGCCCCGACGGACAGGACTCATACGCGCGACCTCGGGTCCGCCGCTTGGTGGCCTCGATCCACTCCGCCGCCGCTGCCGAGAAACCAGCCTCATGGACCCAACGCCACAGTTCCAACCGCTGCTCATCGGACGGGAACCGCTCCGGCCTGTGCGCCAAAGCGTCGGCGTAAAGCTCCTCAGCAGTCAGGACGCGGCCATTCTCGTCACGCCAAGGCAACTGCATCGGACGCTCATCAAGGCCTGGCGTCCCCAACAACCAGCCCAGCGTACGAGCCACACCATCACCGACAGCGAGACTGACGGTCGTCAATGGCGGCGCATACTGCACGCCCCAGGCGAGGCAGACATCCTCCCGCGGAGGTGGCGACCGCCTATCGCACACAACCAGTGCCGCCCACAGCTCCGCGCTGGCAAGCCCCGACGTGACCGGCGTATCCGTTCTACCCGTCACCGGCGCCGCACCACTGCCCAAGACCCACGCCACCGCAGCACCTCGGGCCTCAAGCCGCACCGAATCCGGGGGCGCCTTTCGCGCCGCACGCGCCACCCACAACACGTCATCAATCACCGCCGCCGGCGGCACCACCCACGCCGGCAGAACACCCGTCCCCGTCACGAAGTCAAGTATGAGCACCGACACCGACAAACCCCCGCGGCCAGCACCCACAAGCTTCCGGCCCGTCGGCCCGGAGCCTCCGGCGGCCGGGGCTCCGCCCCGAACCCCGGCACCACTTCGGAAAGCAGGGGAAGATCACCAGGCTGGTTGTCTCCTCACAGCGCGGACAAGCCCTGCCAGACAGCGGGCCACTCCGCGCAAGGGAAACCCACCCTTGCACTCCGGACCCACCGCCCGACAGCCCCCAAGGGGCGCCGCGAGGAAACAACCAGCCACACCACCCCTGTAGGGCACAACCCAGCCCATGCACCTGGCAGACACCCGTTGCCGAATTGGAGATACCGAATGGCGCCGCCAACACCCACCGAAGAGCAGCCGACCTACACCGCGCCCGAGCTCGGTGAGCCCAGCCAGACCCTGCTCACCGTCGAAGACGCTGCCCGGCGGCTGTCCGTCGGCCGCACCACCATGTACGCGCTTCTCAAAGCCGGCCACGTCAACTCCGTCCGCATCGGGCGCCTCCGACGCATTCCCGCCGAGGCCCTCGCCGCCTACACCGCCCGCCTCATCGCCGAGCGGCACGCCGCCTGAAAGGACGTGTAGCTATGCCGCGGAAACGCGCGCAGGGAACCCGCGCGCCGAACGGTGCGTCGAGCATCTACCAAAGCAAAGACGGGAAGTGGCATGGTCGCGTCACGGTCGGTGTCCGCGATGACGGAACTCCTGATCGGCGCCATATCGAGCGCAAGGCCGAAATGGAAGTTATCCACGCTGTTCGCCAGCTGGAGCGGCAGAGGGAAACCGGCAGAGTCCGTCGAGCTGGACGAGTGTGGACTGTCGAGCAGTGGCTTACCCACTGGGTAGAGAATATCGCAGCGGCAAGCGTGCGACCGACCACAATGGTCGGGTACCGCGCGTCGGTCTACAAACACCTAATCCCGGGCGTTGGCGCGCACCGCGTCGACAAGCTCCAGCCTGAGCACCTCGAAATACTCTACGGACGCATGGTCTCCGAGAAGGGCCTGAAACCGGCCACAGCGCACCTGGCGCACCGCACGGTCAGAGTGGCACTGAATGAAGCCGTGCGCCGCGGTCACATCACGCAAAATCCCGCCAAGGTTGCGAAACCGCCACGTGTTGAAGAGGAAGAGATCGTACCGTTCACGGTCCAGGAGGCGCAGCAACTCCTCACGAGCGCCGCGACCATACGAAACGGTGCCAGGTTCATCGTCGCTCTAACTCTAGGGCTGCGTCGGGGTGAAGCGCTGGGACTTCGTTGGCCCGATATCGACGTCACGTGGAAGCACGGGTGTCCAAAAGGGGGGACGTGCAGGCGGGTGCGCCAAGCGGCCGAGTGTCCGCAACGTTGCGGTTCCGGAACACTCACCGTCCGGCGCGCTATTCAGCAACGGGGGTGGAAGCACGGGTGTCCGCCGGACAAACCGTGCGGACACAAGTACGGCGCGCAGTGTCCGCAGCGGCACAGCGGGGGAGTGGTGGTTGCAGAGGCTTGGTGTCAAGTAGTGAGTG
>QHBZ01000082.1 GCA_003244055.1 Pseudonocardiales bacterium
GCCCGGCCGACGTCGAGTGGTTCGGATTTCCCACCCAGCACAACCGGGATAATCTTGGCGTCGCATGCCCATTGGCGGGCTTGGGCGGCGCTGATCTGGGTGCCGTAGTCCAGGGTCGCGAACCCGAGGCCGGTGCGCAGGGCGTCCCAGTCGATGGTCACAGTCAGGTGCGGTGGTTCCCCTGCGGTGGTGGGGCAGTCCTGTGCGGCGCGGGCCAAGCCGCAGACCTCCAGCAGGGCGTCGGCATTGCGCTGCTCAGCGGTCCGCGCGTCGGGGATGCCCGCAGCAGCGGGTCGGGGTGCGGCGAGTTGTTCGATCAACGTCCGGAACGCGGCGCTGTGCTCGGGTTCGAGGTGTCCCTCCAGGCCCAGGCGCCCGTCGCGGCGCTCCCACAACCGCAGCTCCCCCGCCGCTGGGGCGGGTTCCGGCTCGTCGCGGGGTGCGGGACCGTCTGGGTCGAGGTGCGCGAGGATCCGCTGGCCGATCTTGTGCAGTGCGGTGGGGTGAAACGATCGGGCATGACGAGCCAGCTCGGCCTCTGCCGTCTCCCGCTCGCGGGGGTCCACGCCAGCGGGGATCGCGCCCATCGTCTCGGTGATCACCCGGACCTGGGCCGGGCCGATCTCACCGGCGACCAACGCCGCCGCGGTCTTCGGCAGCAACGGTGCCAGCACCTCACCGCCCAATGCCCGGCGCGGCGCGAGCAGCCCGGCGTGGGTGACGCGGGTGCCGGCCTCGGTGGGTGACAGGTTCAGCATCCCGGTCAGGAGTTGTTTGGTGTTGCGGAATCCGGCAGTGGCCGCGATGTTGCGGGATTCCAATTCCGCGACCGCATGCAGCATCACCGAATGCAGCATCCGCGATACGGATTCGATGTCACGGACCTGATCCGGCAATCCCGCGTCAGCGGACTCGACGATCGCCTCACGCCACTGGTCGAGGCAAGCGACCATCGCCTGCCTCGGATCCAGTAGCGTCTCCATCACGGGACCATTGTCGCACCCACCCCCGACAATGTCGGGGGTTCACCAAAGCCACCGGCACGAGAATTTCGCTGATCTCGACTGGCGACCAGCATTGGATGACCGCCTCGGCTAACGACGTTCGGTCACGGTACTGCGCTTGGGCCTATCAGCCCATCCCGGCAGCTAACCACCGAGCGAGCATCTCTCCGGTGCCGGTGGGCCGATAGATATCACGCTGCTCGAGCGCTACACCTGCGACCCGGCGTTGAGCCGGGCGTCGGTGGAGCTGGCCCGCCGCCTGGGAGACGACCCGAACCTCGCCTACGCCCTGAACGCCCGTCACCTGACGGTGTGGGGTCCGGAGAACATCGAGGAACAGTTGACGCTGTCGACTGTGATGTCAACGTTCGACTCTCGCACCATGTCCAAATGGCTTTCTTGCGGACCTTGCAGGGGCGGCCTCAGGGAGACCCGCCGCATACTTCGACATCGCGGCCCGCGAACATCCCCCCGAACTCGCCAGGCTGGTCAGCGTGGCCTTCCGCCGCGAGCACCTGAGGGTCGCGGGCGAGCCACAACGCGACGACCATGACGATCGACGAGTTCGCTGAGCTGGGCGAGGCCGCCGGGTTGAGCCTGAAGTCGGCAAGTCCCACGCCGTCGGGTCTATCCCTCATCACCTTCCAGGTCAACGCTTCGGGTAATCCTGTGTACGCAGTCGACTACCTTCATCGCCCAGACCAGGCGCATCCTCGTCTTTACTGCAAGAGTTCTCGATCAGAAAGGGAGAGATAGTGGGACCAGCGAAGGGGAGAACAACCCGATTCATCGCATTCGTGACCGTTTGTGCCGGTCTGGCCATGTCCATGCTCGCCTGCTCCACGGCACCCGCCGCAGTAGTCGCGACCTTCAACTCCGACCTGCCGGTTACCCCGGCTGCGAATTGATCACGGTCCCGGCCCGGAGCTGGACCACAGCACTACCACACCCAGACCATCGCGGAAATGCTCCCGATTACCACCGCGCCCGTCGTCAGCAGTGCCCAGGCAGCGGCCCCACCACGGGGGTCATCCGTGTGGTCCAGCTCAGGCAAGTCGGATGCGACGTGTTCCGGCTCGATCATCACTCCTCCTCGTCGGCCTCTTCGACGTAGGCCCGGCAGGCGAATCGTGGCGCAGACGTTATCATTAAATATCGCACTGACAAGTGTGGTTGTGCTGTGAGTCAAGCAAATATCAGCGTCCGGATGAACAAGGGGTTGCCCACCGAGTGAACAACGGGTTCCTATTCCCTAGAAATCGTCGCCCGGCGTTGGACGGCTGCGCCCGACGGCGTCACGGCTGTTCACCGGAGGTTTCACCGAGAACACCCGGGGGGAGATCGCAGCGCAGCAGCTCCTGATGAACACGCCAGAATTCCTGCCACGCGTTATAGAGGTCACTCTGCGCGGCCTCGAGTGCCTCGTCGGGCGCGGGCGCGGCGACCCATCGGCCGCGGACCGGCTCGACCACTGTCAACGCTTCCAGCGCGTGTGAGGTATTGCGCAGGCGCTGGTGGGCTCGATGCAGTTGCTCGCGTTGTTCCTTCGAGAGTTCTGCTGGCTGGCGGCCTACCTCCACGTCGCACCCTCCGAGCTCCCGGTCGCTGTTGGGGCTGCAACCGTAACGCAGCGCCTTAGACCGTCTGCGGAGGCTAGCCGCGCCCGTTCGGTGGAAGGTCAACTCGTACAGTCAGGTTGGCCACAAACCCGGAAGGGAAGTCGCGATGCCCGACGCCATGACCGCCGAGTCGATCAGGATCACCGGCCACGATGCAGACGAGGTCGAGGCCTACCTCGGCCGCCCGCTGGACCGCGGGCCCTGCGGCGGCATCGTGGTGATCCACCACATGCCGGGCTATGACCATGCCACCAAGGCGATGGTCCGCGACTTCGCGGCGGCCGGCTACGCCGCGCTGTGCCCGAACCTGCACTACCGCGAAGCCCCTGGCGCCAGCCCCGCCGACGCCTCCGCCGCCGTCCGCACGGCCGGCGGGGTGCCGGACGAGCGGCTGGTCGGCGACGTCGGGGCAGCGGTGAACCATCTCAGGTCGCTGGAGACGTCCAACGGCAAGGTCGGGGTGATCGGGCACTGTTCCGGCGGGCGGCAAGCCTTCCTGGCGGCCTGCAGCTTGACCCTCGACGCCGCCGTGGACTGCTACGGCGCCTTCATCATCAGTGAACCTCCAGCAGGCAGGCCGGGCGCTATGAAACCCCTCATCGGGTTGGCGCCACAGCTGTCCTGCCCGCTGCTGGGCTTGTTCGGTGCCGAGGACACCCACCCGTCGCCGGAGGAGACCGCTGCGCTCAGCACGGAGCTGCACCGACTGGGCAAGCCCCACGAATTCCACACCTACGAGGGCGCCGGGCATGCGTTCTTCGCGGTGGACCGGCCGACCTACCGCCCCGAGGCCGCCGTTGCCGGCTGGCAGCGCGTCTTCGATTTCGTCAACCGCCACCTCACCACCTAGCGCCGCCGGCTCAACGCGGCCAGCGCGCCGACGACGGTGATCTGCGTCATCGCGAACACGCACATGAACCCGCCCGTGGGTCGGCTTTCTGCGCCTCGACTACTCCAACCTGTGGCTCGGTACCCGGATGGTCACCTACACTCCAGCTGACGAGCAGACTCGCATCCGTCTCGCTACCCTGCATACCTGGTCACGGTCAGCGAGGATCTGCTCGGCGAGAGCGAGCACGTGGCGGTGCTCAACGGTGTACCAAGTTGACTGATCCTGTGTGAGCATGGGCTGGAGTTCGCGCGACGAAAGGAACCGCGACGGTGAGTCTCACCCTGCTAGCCGCGGTCTTCGGCATCGTCTTCGTAGCGGAGCTGCCGGATAAGACCGCGCTGGCGAGTCTGGTGCTGGGGACCCGCTACCGCCCCGGTTTCGTCTTCGTCGGGGTGGCTGCGGCGTTCGCGCTGCATGTGATCATCGCGGTAGCCGCGGGGAGCGCTTTGAGCCTGGCGCCCCACCGGATCGTCGAGGCAATCGTGGCAGTCCTGTTCTTGGCTGGGGCGCTGCTGATGCTACGTCGCGGCGGTGAGGATCACGGTGATGAGCACGCGCTGGCGAATGCGCCGCCACGGGATGAGCAGGTGCCAGGCTCAGCGTCCGGCGGTGACGAGCAGGGACCACATGATCCAGCGGTCGTGCTGACCCGCGCTCACGTCCGGCGCGACGTCGCTCCATCCGGGTTCTGGAAAGTCGCGGCGACGAGCTTCGGAGTTCTGTTCGTTGCGGAGTTCGGCGATCTCACCCAGATCGTCACCGCCAACCTGGCCGCCAAGTACCACGATCCGATCAGCGTCGGGCTCGGCGCGGTCTTGGGCCTGTGGGCGGTCGGAGGCCTGGCAGTCCTGGGCGGTCGGCAGTTGCTGCGCTGGATCCCGTTGGTTTGGATCGCCCGCGTTGCAGCGCTCGTGATGACCTTACTGAGCGTGATCAGCGCGATACACGCCATCAGCGGCTGATCTCAGCGCACCCCTGTGTCGGCCTCTAGCGCGGGAGGCACCGTCGAGACCGACACCGGGCGCTCACCGAGGTGAGCGGCGGCCTTAAGGCTTTACCGTCACGCAGGTCGACTCGAGGTACCCCATCAAGGTCTGGGTCGCGTTGTTGACGTTGTGGACTTCCTTTAGATGTTGTGCTACCTGGGCCATCAGGACATCTTTGTTCTCTGCGGTGAACTGGCTTCCGCACTCCTCGTGCCCGCATTGGAACTGCTGCATTTCTGTACTCCGTCCATTCGGCATCCGGCGGCAACCACACTGATCGCGATCGCCTCGTACCCACCTGACGTTCGGATGGCGGAGCGGTCCGGTTCAGTTCCACGACCGTGGCCTGCACCTACGCGACGGCTCTGCTGGGACGAACCACTGGTCAGGGGTGCGGTCGGGGTAACCGTGGGTGCTGGCAGCATCACGTAGCGGTACCGATAGGCACGCTGAGTTAGCTCGGGCTGGTTCGCAGTTGTAGGCTGGGCGCCGTCAGAACCTTGCGTCATACTCGCATGAATGCACCGCGCACCAGACGGCCGCGCGTCAACTGATCGTCGCCACCCCCGACGTTGGCTACTGCTCGCCATCGCCACCGCGCTCGTCATCGCGGCTGCTACTACGGCATTCGTGTTGCGGAGTCAACCAAGCCCCCGATTGGTGCTGTCAACCTCCCTGGTCAAGATCGGCGAAACCTACTCAGCCACCGCCTCGGGGTTCTCACCCAGGGAGGGCGTGCGGTTCTCCTGGACCGGCCCGACCAACGGCGTGATGGATGTTTTCCCCGCTGACTCGGGTGGCCGGACGACACACGGCAGAATCCTGGAGAGGGACCCTCCGGGGCACTACTCCATTATCGCCACCGGGCTGATATCCAAGCGCACCGCCTCGGCTGCGCTGCAGGTCGTCCAAGACGATCCGGTACGGCGGTAGCGCCGGTTGCACTCCGTCTGACTCCACGCGAGTGAGGACGACTCTCAACCCGCCACGTAGGATCCTGCCGTGACTGGCACCTCCACTGAGCGAGATCAGCGGGTCGCCGTCCCCGCGCCTGGCCAGCTAGTCACGGTACGTCACCGTCAGTGGGTGGTGGCGGATGTGTCGCGCGGCACGGTGGCGAGCAGTGACCCGCACGTGCTCACTGGCCGCGCGCCGCACCTGGTGAGCCTGGCCAGCATCGAGGACGACGCTCGCGACGAAGAGCTGAGCGTGGTCTGGGAGCTGGAGCCCAGCACCGTGGTACACGACGTCGCCGTGCTACCGAGTCCCGAACACGGCTTCGACGAACCGGTAGAGCTCGCGGCGTTCCTGCATGCGGTGCGCTGGGGTGCGATCGCCTCAGCCGATACCACCGCGTTGCAAGCACCGTTTCGCTCCGGTATCCAGATCGAGGATTACCAGCTTGACCCAGTGGTGCGAGCGCTGTCCATGCCGCGCACCAAGCTGTTGATCGCTGATGACGTCGGTCTGGGCAAGACCATCGAAGCCGGGCTGGTGATGCAGGAGCTGATGCTGCGGCACCGGGCGCGCACGATGTTGATCGTCTGCCCGGCCGGGCTGACCCTGCAGTGGCGCGACGAGATGCGGGACAAGTTCGGGTTGGACTTCCGCATCGCGGACACTGAGCTGCTCCAGCAGCTGCGCCGGCGGCGCGGGC
>QHBZ01000083.1:0-1997 GCA_003244055.1 Pseudonocardiales bacterium
ATCTCCAGGTCCTTCATCGCGACTGCCATGCCCGCGCCCAGCTCGGTGTGCTGGGCGATGGTGGACAGCCGGTCGTGCGCCAGCTCGGTCAGCGGCGTCTCAACCGGGTAGAGGAAGTAGGCGTATCCACGCTCGCGACCGCGTCCGACACGCCCGCGTAGCTGGTGCGCCTGGGCGAGCCCGAGCAGGTCACCGCGCTCGACGATCAGCGTGTTGGCGTTGGAGATGTCCAGCCCGTTCTCGACGATCGTGGTGCAGACCAACACGTCGTACTCACGGTCCCAGAACCCGGCGACGGTGCGCTCGAGCTGGTCCTCATTCATCTGCCCGTGCGCCACCGCGACGCGTGCCTCGGGCACCAGCTCGCGGATCCGCCGAGCGGCCTTCTCGATCGACGACACCCGGTTGTGCACGTAGAAGACCTGCCCGTCGCGCAACAGCTCGCGGTGGATCGCGGCGCCGACCTGCTTGTCGTCGTAGGCGCCGACGTAAGTCAGCACCGGGTGACGATCCTCTGGCGGGGTGAGGATGGTCGACATCTCGCGGATGCCGGCAAGGCTCATCTCCAAGGTCCGCGGGATCGGGGTGGCCGACATGGTCAGCACATCGACGGCCGTCCGCAGCGCCTTGATGTGCTCCTTGTGCTCGACGCCGAAGCGCTGCTCCTCGTCGACCACCACCAGCCCGAGATCCTTCCAGCGCACCCCCTGCTGCAGCAGCCGGTGGGTGCCGATCACGACGTCCACCGAGCCCTCGGCGAGCCCGCGTAGCACCTCGGTCGCATCGCCGGGGTGGGTGAACCGCGACAGCCCACGCACCGTGACCGGGAACGGGCGCATCCGGTCGGAGAAGGTCTGCAGGTGTTGCTGGGCGAGCAGGGTGGTGGGTACCAGCACCGCTACCTGCTTGCCGTCCTGAACCGCTTTGAAGGCGGCCCGCACAGCGATCTCGGTCTTGCCGTAGCCGACGTCACCACAGACCACCCGGTCCATCGGGACGCCGCGGCGCATGTCGGCCTTGACCTCGTTGATCGCGGCGAGCTGGTCGGGCGTCTCGGTGTAGGGGAAGGCGTCCTCCAGCTCGGCCTGCCACGGAGTATCCGGGCCGAACGGGTGCCCCGGGGAGGACTGCCGAGCCGCGTACAGCTGCACCAGCTCAGCGGCGATCTCCTTGACCGCCTTGCGGGCCCGGCCCTTGGTCTTGGCCCAGTCCGACCCGCCCAGCTTGCTCAGCGTCGGCAGCTCGCCCCCGACGTAGCGGGTGACCTGGTCGAGCTGGTCGGTGGGGACGTACAGCCGATCTCCTGGTTGGCCGCGTTTGCTGGGCGCGTACTCCACCAGCAGGTATTCCCTGGTGGACTCGGCAGCGCCCTTGACGGTGCGCCGCACCATCTCCAGGAACCGGCCGATGCCGTGCTGCTCGTGCACCACGTGATCGCCGCTGCGCAGCGCCAGCGGGTCCACCGCGTTGCGACGACGGACCGGCATCTTCGACATCTCGCGGCTGCTGGTGCCACCCCGGGCGCCGGTGATGTCCGCCTCGGTGAGCACCACCAGCCCCAGCGCGGGGACCGCGAAGCCGTCCTCCAACGTGCCCCGGACCACCGTGACGGTGCCCGCAGCGGGTGGCTGGACCAATCCGTCGGCAGCATGCACCGCCGGCACCTCGGCATCGCGCAACTGCTCACAGGCTCGGTGTGCGGTGCCGGTGCCGGGCACCACCAGCACTGCGGCGCCGCCGGCGGCGGTATGCGCGCGCAGGTCGGCGAAGGCGCGCGTCACGTCACCGTGATAGGGCTGCGCGGCAAGGATCCGCAGTTGCAGCGAACCGTGGGAATCAGTGGTCAGCGGGCTCAGCGTCCACCACGCCAGCCCGGTGCTGCGGGCGTGCTCGGCGACCTCGCCCAAGCCGCGGTAGGCCGACGCCGACAGATCCAGCGTCGCGACGTCGACCGGAGCGGCACCGCCCCCCGCAGCGACCATCCAGGATGCCTCCAG
>QHBZ01000083.1:2024-4156 GCA_003244055.1 Pseudonocardiales bacterium
CCCGCCGGCATCACGTCGGTGAGTAGCTGCAGCTCCCCGGCGAGCACCGGGATGAGCGACTCCATGCCCTCGGCCGGGATACCGGCGGCGATCTTCTCCAACAGCTGCGCGACCGGACCGGCCGGGGCCTGCGCGACGAGCTGTGCCGCGGCGGCCCGCACCCCTTCGGTGAGCAGCAGCTCCCGGCACGGCGGTGCGTGCAGCTCGTCTGCGGGCGCCAGGGTGCGCTGGTCGGCGACCGCGAAGGAGCGGATCTCGGAGACCTCATCACCCCAGAACTCCACCCGCAGCGGATGGTCAGCGGTGGGCGGGAAGACATCGACAATCCCGCCACGGACGGCGAACTCGCCGCGACGATCGACCATGTCGACCCGGGTGTAGGCCAGATCGGCCAGCCGAGCGAGCACGCTGTCGAAGTCGTGCAGCTGCCCGACCCTCAGCCGCACCGGCGTGATCTCTCCCAGGCCGGCGAGCATCGGCTGGATCAGCGATCGCACGGTCGCGATGACCACCCGCAGTGGGCTTTCGGGGGTCTGTGCTGGGCCTTCCTCCGGATGGGCCAGCCGGCGCAGCACCGCCAGCCGCTTGCCCACAGTGTCGGCCCGGGGAGACAGCCGCTCGTGCGGCAGCGTCTCCCAGGAGGGCAGCTCAGCCACCACCCCGGCACCCAACACCTCGGACAGCTCGGCGGTCAGTTCACCGGCTTCCCGATCGGTGGCGGTGATGGCCAGCACCGGGTGCCCGGAGCGGGCCAGCGCAGCGACGACCAGCGGGCGGGCCGCTGGCGGGCCGTGCAATTCCAACTCGGCGGCACCGGCTAGGCCGACCATCTCGCGTAGCGAGGGTTCGGGAAGGACCGCCTCGAGCAGGCCGGACAGGTGAGCGGATGTGGTATGTAGCGCGGTGGCTACGGGCACCGTGGTGGACCTTTCGGGCGCGGGAGTGGTCGACGCGGACCCCTCCCCGGGACGCGACCGGCGCACGGGGTCGGGTACCCACAATAGGCGATCGTCCACCGTCGCGATCGGCTGGGTTGGTGCTGGTCGGCGGCAGCGGCGAGGGGGGTTGGTAGTCCTTGAAGGGGATATTACGTGCCGTGATCGGCGATCTCGGTAACCAGTCGCCGCCTGCGGTTGTAGGCTGAAGGCGTTCAATCGATTTGTCACCGGAACTTGTGTGCGGCGAAATACTCATAAATGGGGTGGGGATATTGGCGACCGCTGGGGGGCGGGCTGACTGCGGCAATCCGGTCAGTCGGACGTGATCCGCCATGTCTAGCATCGTGCTAGGTGACGACCACGCGGTGTTCGTGGAATCGTTGGTCGCAGTACTGGTCGCGCAGGGATTCCGAGTACCGGCGGTCGCTCGAAGCCTCGCCGGTACGATCGAGGCGGTCCGCCGTCACCAGCCCGATATCTGCCTACTGGGTCGACGTTTTTCCGATGGCGATGGAATTACCGCAATCAGTCACGTTATCGCGGTAAGCCCGGCGACGCGGGTACTCATCCTGGCCGCAGACGGTGATAACGACGCGATGCGCCGGGCCGTCCGGCTCGGCGCCGCCGGATACGTGCACAAGACGTGTGGCATCCGCAAGCTGGTCCACGCACTGGAGCGGGTAATCGACGGTGCGGTCGTGTTGGACGCACCCCGGCCCGCGGCCAGTGCGCGATCCGAGGTGTCCGAAGCACGCCGGCTCGCCGCTCACCTGACGGCCCGCGAGCGGGAATGCCTCGGATTGCTCGTCGAGGGGCTCGATACCCCGGCGATGACGGTGCGGCTCGGCGTCTCGACGACCACCGTGCGCAGTCATGTGCAGTCATTACTGACCAAACTCGGAGTGCATTCCCGGCTCGAGGCAGCCACCTTTGCGGTGCGCTACGACCTCGTCGACCACGAGCAACACGGGCCCGAGGGCCGAACGAGGACGGGATAGCCGTGACGAGGGCGATGCCGCTGGACACGGTCCGCGCGATGGTCCCGCTTCGGGTGCTGCTGGTCGACGACCAGCAGATGCTGATCGAAGCGCTCGCGGCCAAGCTGTCCAGCACACCCGACCTCGTGGTTGTCGGGCACTGCGCGACGCGGGATCCCCATCCCGATGCGCTGGCCACCCTGCTGCGCCCGGACGT
>QHBZ01000084.1 GCA_003244055.1 Pseudonocardiales bacterium
CACTCCGCGATGGCGGTCCAACCTGGTGGCATCGGGTCAACTCCCGGGGAGTTGACCGAGGGTGACCATGACGGTGCGGGTTTGGCCCTGCTGATTGGTGATGGTGATCGGGACTGTTTGGCCGGGGTTGAGGTGGGCGAGTGCCGCCGCCAGCTCCGGGGTGCTGTGCACGGGGGTGTTGTTCACCGCGGTGATGATCTCGCCGGGCTGCAGTCCGGCGGCCGCGGCGGGACCGCCCGGGATGACGTTTTCGATGCCGACGCCGGTGGGCTCTCCGTTGGGGTCGAGCACGGTCGCTACCTGCACGCCGAGCTCGGCGCGGTGGCTGTTGGTGACATGTCCGGTGGCGACGAGCTGCCCGGCGACGTCGGTGACGAGGTTGCTGGCGATCGCGAACCCGATGCCCGGTGCCGCTGACCCTCCGGTGCCGCCGATCTGGGTGTCGATGGCAGCCAGAGTGGGGATACCGATCACGTCACCGGCGAGGTCGACCAGGGCGCCACCGCTGTTGCCGGGGTTGATCGCCGCGCTGGTCTGGATCGCGTCGGGCAGCGTGGCCCCGGGGGAGCCGCCGCCCTGGGGTTCGGTGACCGTGCGCCCGGGTCCGGAGACGATGCCGTTGGTGACGGTGCCGGTCAGGCCCAGTGGGTTGCCCATCGCCAGCACGATGTCGCCGATGGCCAGCTTGGACGAGTCCCCGAAGTGCGCGGGGCGCAGCCCGCTGGGCGGGGAGTCCAGGTGGACCACCGCGAGGTCATCCGGCGGGTAGGAGCCCACCAGACTGGCCGGATAGGGGGACGCGCTGCCGGCCAGCCGGACCTGGAACTTGGTAGCGGAGCCGACGACGTGGGCGTTGGTGACGATGTCACCCTTGCCGTCGAAGACCACCCCGGAACCCAGATCGTGATCGGTGGTGATCTGCACGACCGAGGGCAGCACCCGCGCCACCACGCTGACGTAAGCCTGTTCCAGGGCGGGTGCGTTCGCCGGCAGGTGCGCCCCACCGGCGGAGGCGGCCACGGCGCAGCCGGCGAGGGTGAGTGTGACCGCTGTGAGCACAGCGGCCACTGGGATGGGTCGGGTCGGCCTCATCGTCGGCTCCCCCCACCCACTGGGGTGGTGCGCCGGCGGGCAGTGCGGACTGTGTTGGGGGTGCGGCCCGCGCGGACCGCGGGGTCGTCGTCCATCGCGGCGCCGCTGGCCATTCCGTGGGCGAGTCGAGATGCCAGCGCCATGATTGTCAGGGCGGGGTTGGCGCTGCCCTGGGTGGGACACACCGAGCCGTCGGCAAGGAACAGGTTGGGCACCGCCCAGGCCCGCTGCTGGGCGTCCACCACCGAGTTTTCCGGGGAGTTGCCCATCCGGGCGCCGCCGATGAGGTGGGCGTAGCGTTGGATGGTGAGCACGTCCTGAGCGTCGGCGGCGTGCAGGATGTCGGTGAGGATCTTTCTGGAGTAGGCCATGTTGGCTTTGTCGTTGCCGGACAGCGTGTAGTCCATCCGGGCGATGGGTTGACTGTAGGGGTCGGTCTCGTCGGCCAGGGTGATCCGGTTGTCGGGGTGGGGGAGTAGTTCGTTGAGCACGCCGATGGTGGCCCAGTGGTTGTAGTCGCGCATGTATTCGCGTAGTGCCCGGCCCCAGTGCCCGTCGGCCAGCACGTGTTCGGCCCAGCCGATTGGCAGCGGTGAGACGGTTTGGATGGAGAACCCGCGGGCGAAACCCCGACTCTGATCGGTTTCGTAGAACTGCTCCGATGACACCTCTGGTGGCGGTGCCTTGTACATCCGCAGTTCCTCGGGCCAGCGCCCGGCGCTCTGCGACGCGCCCTGCACCATGACGTAGCGCCCGACCTGGTCGTGGTCGTTGCACAGCCCGTCGGGGAAGCGGCGGCTGGCCGACGCGAGCAGCAGCCGGGGGGTCTCGATGGAGTAGCCGGCGATCGCGACGAACCGGGCCCGCTGCATCCGGTGCGCCGCTTGGCCCTCGGCGACATAGGTGACGCCGCTGGCCAACCCACTGGTCTGGTCGAGTTCCACCCGCAGCGCCATGCAGTTGCCTCGCACCTCGACCCCGTGGGCCAGGGCGTCGGGCAGGTGGGTGACGTACGGGCTGGCCTTGGCGTTGACCTT
>QHBZ01000085.1 GCA_003244055.1 Pseudonocardiales bacterium
ATCATCAGGGCTGAATGTTTGCAGTCCACGGCCGTTCGGAGCGTGGGCGCGCGAAGTCGAATGCGGTCAGTGCCCGTTCAACGGCGCGCAGTGCTCCGGGTTCGTCACCCAATCGCGCTAGCTCCTCCGCCTCCCGCGCCGATAGCCAGGAACGTGTGGCGGGCGCCGACGAGCCGGGGACGTACTCCCCCGCCTGTTGCAACAGTCGGACCGCGGGCGAGGTGTCGTTACGCGATGCCGCCAGGTAGCTCCAATAGCCAAGTGCGCAAGCAGCTAACGGACCATCACCTGTCTCTTTCGCAACCCTCCACGCGGAACGCCACGCGTTGGCCGCGTCGTTTCCCCGGCCCAAATCGAATAATAGCCAACCCGCCAAGGCGTCGGTCTCACCCATGGCCACCGCGAGACCGTTTCGAATCGATTCGACACGAGAGTTGCCAAGTAACGCCTTAATCGCGTCTCGGTGCTGCATCACCGAGACGAGCAACTCGCGAGAAGGAACAGTCTCGTCGGCGTAGAAAAGGTCGACAGTTCGATCGAATATGAGTTGAACGGTCGCTGTGTCGACCGGTCGGGCCTTGTCCACCGAGTCGATCAGCCGCTGCCACGGGGTGTCGGAGAGAACACCACTACCGACGGCAGCCGCTGCGGCCCCGGCGACCTTCAACAAGTCTCGTCGGTGCACATCGCTCTCTTCGTTGTGCGGTGATTTCTCCACAGTAGCTCGGTCGGACGCCGCATCATCTGCGTCGGACGAAGCGGGTGTTGGGTTGAACCACAGCTGATCTGGCGGGACACGCAGTACGCGCGCCCAGGTGGCCAGCTTGTGCAGGTCGCCGACGGGTGTGGACGAACGCTCGATCCGACTGAGCTGGCCCTGAGTGATGCCGAGCCAGCAGGCAAGCTGGGTCTGCTTCACCGGGGGCGACTGAATCGTCCGGTAAGTGCGCAGGAAGCGACCGAAGTGCTGGCTGAGCAGGGCCGACCTGACTTCCGGCTGCTCCCAGAAGCCGGCGGATAGCACCGGCGCCGCATCGCCCGCAGCCGGAGCGGCTTTCGCACACGGCTCGCACAGCCCGGCGCGGTCATCCGCTGCCAAGGCGGCATTGCACGACGCGCAACGGCGTGCGTGGTGCTCACTCATCGGCGCTCCCGTCCTGACGACATATGCGCGGAGTGTAACCCACACGAATTCCTGACCTGCACGTATGCGCCCGACGCATATTCGCAGGCCCGCCAGCGGCGCATATGCGCGGTGTTCTTTGCCGATTCCGCCGATCGGCGGCACTGTAGGGCCGTCCGAGATAGCTCGCGGCATTGAAGGGGGACAGACCGGTGAGAGGACCACGGGATGACGACACGGGCACGACGCTCGCGCGCAGTCGGGGCTAGGCCCTCCGATGCGGGAATAGTGGACGAGGGCGCGGAGCGATACATTTGGGTATTCCCCGAAGGGGACCAGCTTGTGCTTGCAATACCCGGCCTACGCGGCCTCAAATTCAGTATTGAGGAAGCCCGCGCGGTGGCAGAAATGCTGACACAAGCAGCAGATGAGACAGCAGGACATCACGGAACACTAGCAGGAGGTAGTGACAACGATGGCAGCCCCGAAGAATGCTCGACTGACCGCTGACTTCGACGAGTGGTTCCCACAGGGTTTGTTCCTGGTGGGCGAGATCACCGCGGTGATGGAATACCAATCGCAAGAAGACCGCGCCCGCAACCGGCCGGTGCGTCCCCGGATCGATGAGGCCACCGGCTTGGCGCTGTACCGGGGCACGTTCGCTGACCCGGCAGCGGAGAAAGACCGGGAGAAATCGTTAACGGTGGAGTTCGCCTGCGCACACCAACCCGTCCCGCCGGAAGCGATCGCAGGTCTGCCGTTTCGGCCAGTCGTGCTGGAAGGCATGACGGTAGCCCCGCGCGCGGAAACCTCCGGCCAGGCCAAGTGGATCACGTGGGTCATCCGGGCCACTGGCATGAGCGCACCCGGTGGAGCCTCGACCACCGTGATGGCGGCGAGCAAGCCACCATCGAGCAGGTCTGCTGGTCCGTCCGACGCGACGGGAAGGGCTGCGGCATGAGCAGTGGCTGTTCGACCTGGCCGCCGGTGTCCTCCAGCGGGTCGGGTCCGCTGCGGTCGGCGTTGTCCCCGCTGGACTACCGGGCGAGCCTGGGAGGTGATGGCCGTGGCTCAACCGGCTGAACCAGATCCGCCACGGACGCTGGCGGAGGCTCACGAGGCGGTGGCCCGTATTCGGCCGCCTCAGAAGGCGCCGCTGACCGACTGGCTGGCGTTTCACCAACGGTCGGCGGCGATGTACGCCGAAGTCGCCGAGATTGATCGAGGTCACCATCACGAGGCGCTGTTTATGGCTGAGCGGGAACGCCACCGGGTGACCGAGATCAAGACCGAGATGGCCTCATCAACGATCGGTGAGAAATGAGAGGGAGAAGGCGGTGATGAAGACGACGAATCCTGGGCCGCCGCTGACGTTGATGGCGGCGCATGTGGAGCTGGTGCGGGTCCGTCCCTGCCGGAAGGCGTCACTACCGGTGTGGTTGTCGTATTACCAGCAGTCGGTAGCGGTGTATGAGCAGGTCGCCAAGACCGATCCCAGCCACGACGGCGAGGCCCTGTACTGGGCGCAACGAGAGCGAGTCCACGCGAGGGGAATCGAAGCCCGAATGAGGGCACTGCTACCAGCGTGAATACGAGACGGCATCGGACAAACGATGGTGAACAAGGGGGTGGCTGCTACAGCCTGCACTAGAACACGATCACAGAAATAACTGTCAACGCACCGGGGGTGGTGCGGTA
>QHBZ01000086.1 GCA_003244055.1 Pseudonocardiales bacterium
TGCACTCACTACTTGACACCAAGATGTAACGCGACGAGCGACCGTCAGCGAACAATGAATAGTGCTTGTCTGGTGGCTGTTGATAGTCCTCTAACGGCTGGCCTGATTCGCACCGGCGGAACGGTTGCCATTCGACGGGCGCTAGTTGCCCATCTCGCCGGCCCCCGACGTAATGAGGTTGCAGCGAAAATAGGCCGTCACAGTGCGCGCCGTCTCGCGCGGGCTTCAATTTATTGAAGTCGATGATGTGAGTCATTGTGGGTGTCCTAAGGCTGGCTTGGTCAATGAGAGCGCGACGATAGCCCGATTCATGGCCTCGTCAGCCGCGCGCCGAAGATGGATCGCGCTAATGATCGCGTGCCCCGCGACCTCAACTAAGTGTTCGGGTGTTTCGTGATCGATGGTGACGAAATACTCGTCGCCGTCGGCGGTGACCCGCGACCCGCACGGCCCAGCTTCGACATACTCGCCGGATTCGAGGATCTCTAGGACGGTTTTAGTCGTGTCGCCGATTTCTTGCATTGTGGCGGGTTGGCCGAAAGCGGATCTGTCGTTGGGATCGATCACCTCGACGGGGCATAGTGACGGACGCAAATAGTGGTTGGCCACGGCCACCGCTGCGGGAAGGCTGGCAGGCATCCGCGGTGTGCTCTCAGTAGTGTTGGTGCTGAACATCGTTTTCTCCAGTTTGTCGGTGTTCACCCGGACCCCCGCGCGGGGTGGCGCTCTGCGCGGGGGTCAGTTTTCCGGGGGATGCCCATTGCGGGCCCCTGAGAGCCACGCTGAGCCACGAACCGGGTACCGGGCGTGTGGTTTTTGGGTGGGTGCCCACTCCGGTCCGGTGTGAGTCGTCACCAACGCACGCGCCGTATCCGCCGCGCCCGCAACCTCCGCTGGAACTGGTGGCAGTGCCGGCGGATGCGCGCTAGCTCGGTGCCGGTGGGCTTGTCCACGCTGTTGACCTTCGGTGCGCCATCGGCCGGCGAGCGGGTGTTCATGCCGCATCCGGAGATGGGGCGGTGCCGGCGCAATCGGGGCAGATGTGCACCACCCTCTTGACCGCCAGGATCGCCGTCAGTGGACCGGCTATGGCTGTGCCCTCGGTGGTCGTGAACTCGAATCCGGTCGCGCAGACACCGTTGGTGCCGCGGCTGTGCAGCACCTCGAACTCGCGCTCGAATTGGTCGAGTTGGGGGCCCGGGTGGTGCCAGACGAACTCGAAGCTATCGACGTTAAACGATTCGTTGGCGACGTCGTACCAACCGTCGGCGAGTAGCACCGCGGTGACCTCATCGACGTCAATGGCCATGCTCATGCTCGGTTCCTTTCGGGTTGGTAGCGCGACGGTCCCGGTGTCGGCAGGAACCGGCTGGGGTCGCGATCGCCTTGGACCGCACCGACGAGATAGCGCACGCGGTGCTGCACGTCCCGGGTGCTGCCGTTGCGGTCTTCGAGTATCTGCTTGATCACCTTCGCGGCCCAGTGTTCGGTGATCGCGTCGATGGTCGACTTCGCTCGCCCCTGGCGGACCGCTTCGCGCCGGAGCGCTGTGATCATCGCGGCGAGTTCCTCTTGGCTTGGCTCCTCGCGTGCGCGCTGATCTGAGGGTTCTACTGAGGGTTCCTGAGGGTTCTGTGCGCCACCAGGTGTCTCACGTTGTGACCCCAGATGTCTCACGTTGGGTCCCGATTTGGCGCACGTTGGGTCTGAACGTGCGCCACCAGTTGACTCACGTTCGTGCGTCACTAGTTGGCGCACGTTGAGCTGGTAGGTCGATGTGCGGTTCGGGGCTGCGGGCTTCACGATCTCGACCAGGCCGCGCCGGATCAACGCGCCGATGACGCGGTCAACGGTGCGCGGGCTGCGCCGCAGTCGCTGCGCTATCGAGTCCCGACCGGGCCAGCATTGGCCGGTGTCATCGTTCGCCCATTCGGCCAGCGCCAGCAGCATCAGGCGCTCCTGAGGTTTCAGGTCGGCCGGCGCGTGGTCCCACACCTTCTTGATCATTCGGATACCCACGTCGCGCCTACCGGCCCGACTCGAACGCTGCCGCTGGTGAATCGTCCGGCTGGCGGGCGAACGCTTCCGTGACGATTTCCACTAACTGCTGGCGCATCGCTGCGGTAGGGGCTACGTCGCTCACCGGCGTGGGAACGTCGCTGCTGCTGCTCGAAGAGGTGGTCGACATCAGGTCCCGATCAGGTAGGGAGCCCTGGTGTGGTGAGTGTTTCGGCGCGCTCACCGCGCTGGGGGTTTGGAAGGTGGAAGGGCGCGCTACGCTGTGCGCGCCTTAGTGCACACAGGGGGCATAATTAAGGCGAAGCGGGGCTCGCTTACTTGAGGTGGTCGGCGCGCCCCGCTTCGCCGCATAAGAGGGCTCATGCCGCCGCACCCTCCGGTTCGCTGCGGGACGGCTTACGGCGGCGCTTGCGCGGCTGGGGTGGCACCGATTCATCGGCGGGAGTCACCAACCGGAATACGCTCGCGACGCGTTCCAGGGTCGCTGGATCGGTGACGGTTGGCGGTAGTCCTTGGCGTGCCCGGGATGCGGTCACATAGGCGCGCAGGTCCTCAGGCGACACCGGCGGTGATTTCTTCGGGAATTGTCGCGGCGTCGACCAAGACGGCAATCGGAACGCCGTACAAGCGGGCGAGTTGCCGCAAATGAACCAGCCGGGGGGATCGGTAGTTGCGTTCCCAGTCACCGATCACGCGGGCGCTCCGCCCGATTTCCAGCGCGACGTATTCCGGTGATAGGTCAGCGCGTTCTCGTAGGTAGCGCAGGAGGCCACCCATATCCGTGGGCATCGCGCGCATTCGGCTCTCCATTTCAGTCAGTTTCGGGTACTGGAATGAAGGTAACCAGTCGGCGATTTCATGCCAAATCCCACAAATCCACACTCTGTGGATTTGTGGGCAAATTCGTGGTGTGGCGTATACTTACGTGTGCTTTTGGCGTCCCGGATCACCCGTCCGTGTCGAGCCGGTTGCTTCCGACCTCACACCCGCCACACCGGCTCCAGCCGGGCAGTGTCGAACCGGTTCCGACCAGCCACCGCCGCCGGGTGCACGGTTACCGTCTCCACCACCGCGTGGATCACCGCGCGACGCTGGCTGTTGTTGGCCGCGTCCCAACGGTGCGTCATGTCTTCCAGCGCGCCCACAAAGCCCACCAGGGCGGTGGTCTGGGTCGAGGTGGCTAGCTGCGCCCGGGCGGCCTCCAGTCGCGCCCTGATAGGTGTGGTGGCCTTCCTCCACTCGACTCGGGAAACCATGCCGTTGCCCTGATCAGCGGCCCACAGCTCCAGTTCGTCCTCATCGGCGCGGATCCGGGCGTGCAGGTCGGGTTCGGGTTGGTCACGATGCCGCAGCCGGGCCACCAGCTCGGGCGAGTCCAGCGCAGTCAGTACGAGGTCGCGGATGCGGTCGTCGGTGGGTGCCGCGGTGATGAACGTCCCGCCGCACGCGGCTTTACCGCCATCGGGGTTTTTGTTGCAGACATAGCGCAGGACGCCACGGGATGACCGGCCTACCATCGGCTGCCCGCACCGTGCGCAGTGCAAGATCCCGGACAGTAGGTGCTTGCGGGCACCGCCGGTGGTGAGCCGGCGTTCGGGTCGGGTCAGCAGTGTCCGGATCCGGTCGGAATCGGCCACGCCGATGATCGCCGGCCATCGCAGGGTGCCCTCGGGTTCCTCTTCGTCGGTGTCGCCCTCGGGTTCCGATCCGCCTTCGTGTTGGTCCTGGTCGATGTTGTCCCCGGGTTCCCAGACGCGCTCCGGGTCGTCCGTCGGCGCCCACACAATCTCACCGATCAGCGGCCGGGTGGTCTCGTAGGAATCGCGCGAGATGTGCTCGCGCCTCCCGCTGATGCGGGCACTGCACAGCATCCGGCGGAGGGTGGTCCGGTTCCACGGGTTACCGGCTGAGGTGAGAATCATGCGGTCGTTGAGGTCCCGGACGATTGACGCGATCGGCTCACCGGCCAACACCCGACCGGCGCAGTCCTGCACGATTTTCCCCTCGTCGGGATCAACGCTCACGCGGGTGATCCGGCGGCGCTGTTTCTCCCCAGCTTTTGACACAATCTTGTACCGGAGCTGATACCCAAACGGGCGTTGACCACCACCGGACTGCTGACCTGCGTGCGCCTTTTGCAGGATCGAGCTGCGCATGCGCTCACCCTTGACGTCGGACTCCATCGTGTCGAATTCGCCTAACAGACCGACCATCGCGCGACCGTAGGCGGTGGCCAGGTCCAGCTCCGGGCCCTTCACGGTGACCACCTTCACCCGGTGGGTTTTCAAGATCTCCATGGCTTCGGCACGTTCCCGCCGGTTCCGCCACAGCCTTGAGAGCTGGTAGGTCACGATGATGCCCGCTTCGCCCCGCTCGATCGCGGCCATCAGGTCGGCATAGCCGGGCCGGAAGATCCCGCTGGCCGCAGAAAGATCATTGTCGGTGAAGATGTGATCTTCGGTCACGGTCCAGCCGCGCACCGCGCACAACTTCAAGGCTCCATCTTCACCGGCCACCTGCCGGGTCAGCCCCAGCTCTTTCCCGACGGAGTCCATGCTCATGCGGGCGTAGATCAACGCCGTGGGGGCATCGGGCTTCGGGGTCGGCATCTCGGCCAGGGCGGTGCTGATGGCATGGCGCAGTCCTGTGGCTTCCTGCTGATGATCCGTGGTGGTCATGTACTACATAATGACACGTCTAGGACCCTCGATGACCACCGCGCCGAACGTGGCGAATTCGTTCGGCAACTGCTTGACGCCGCCGGCATACAACCCGCCCACGGCCCCCAAGACGGCCCCTACCAGTGGGAACGCCCCGCACCCACCGACCCCGACATCCCACCCCGACCCGTCCTACTGCTCCAGGCCGTCGCCGAACGACAGCGATGGAAAGCCGAATACACCGCCGCGCAACTCGCCACCAGCGGCCCACCACCCGAAACCCGTTCGGCAACCGAGGAGGCTGCGTGATGACCAACGAGGACATACCGCCTCTAGGCCGACTGGATGCACGTCTGCTCACCGTTGATCAGGTGGCTGAGGCGCTGCAGATCAGCCGGTGGACCGTGTACCGCCTGATCTGGGCGAATGATCTCGGTTCTGTGCAGATCGGGCGGTGTCGACGCGTTCCCCGGGAAGCGCTCGACACCTACCTCGCTCGGCTGATCAGCGAGGCGGCGTGATGACCAGCTCAGAGAGCGGGACTCGACGGCGGAAGCATGCCCGGAAGGCGAACGGCTCGGGAACGATCAAGAACCGCAAGGACGGCCGGTACGAGGGGCAGGTGTTCGTTCGCACGACGAGCGGGGAGTTCAAGCGGATCAGTGTTTACGGCCGCAGCTGGGAGGAGTGCGACGAGAAGATCACCCGTCTCAAGTCCGACAATTATGCGGGCATCGGCGCGTCGGTGAGCAGCTACACCGTCTCCCAGTGGCTCAGCTACTGGCTTGAGGACGTGGTGAAGCCGGCGCGCAAGCCTTCGACCTACGTCGGGTACGAGGTCGCGGTGAGGCTGTACCTGGCGCCGCAGCTCGGCAAGATCAAATTAACGGCTCTGAAGACTGCAGACGTCCGGGGGATGCTCAACCGCATTCGACAAAATGCCAGTGCTGCGCCCAGGGATGGGATGCCAAGCGGCTGGAGAGCAAGCGCCGGTGCTGTTCGGTGGGCAAGTGCTGCGGTCAGGTTCCCAACCCGGCCCGCGTTCATCACGTGTTCCGGACGCTCCGCGCCGCGTTGGGTGTGGCGGTGGCCGAGGAGGTGCTGACGCGCAACGTCGCGAGCTTCGCGAAGCCGACCCGACCCCGCCGGCATCGATTCGATACGTGGAGCGTCGCCGAAGCAACGACCTTCCTCGCCGCGATACGAGAGCACCGGCTGTATGCCCTGTTCGCGGTTGCCATCGCCGTCGGCATGCGACGCGGCGAGGCACTGGGACTGCGCTGGGAAGATGTAGACCTCCTGGACGGCACCGTGAGGATGGCGATGCAGTTGCAGCGGGTCGCGGGCGAACTCCGGCACGACGAAACGAAGACCGACGACTCCACCCGTGTCGTCGCACTGCCCCGCCCATGCGTGCAAGCGCTGCGGCGCCATCGAGCGCAGCAGGCGGCCGATCGGATGGCAGCTGGTGACCGGTGGACGGACTCGGGTCTCGTGTTCACCACGCGTAAGGGCACGCCGATCGAGCCGCGCAATATCAACCGCACGTTTGATGGGCTCATCGCCAAGATCGGCGTGACCCGAATCCGTTTTCACGATCTTCGACACTCGTGCGCCACGCTCCTGTAAATGGGCGGAATTGCATCTGA
>QHBZ01000087.1 GCA_003244055.1 Pseudonocardiales bacterium
CGCCGGGCCACCGCCGCAGTGCTGTGGGCCCGGCTGCGAATCCCGCTGCTGGTGGCCAGTGCGACCGCCGCCGCACTGGCGCTGGCCGGCATCCGGTCGGTGAGTGTGGTGGCGGTCGCCTTCCTCGCCACCGGGCTCGCCGCGTCGAGCGCCCGCCAGCTGGCGGTCACCGTGCCCAGCCGGCATCCGCGGGCCGTGGTCCGGGTACTGCGTTCCCAGCGCGGGTATTGGGGCGGGCAGTTGGCGCACCTCGGGGTCGCGGTGGTCGCGGTCGTCATCGCGGTCTCCGGGGGGCTCGCCGACCGGGCGGCGGTGACCCTGGGCCAGGGTCAGTCGGTGCGGTTCGCGGGGTACTCGGTGTCCTTCGAGCGCACCGAGCAGCACCGGCTGGCCGATCGGTTGGTCACCGACGCGCACATCGCCTTCCGCGCCGGCGGTCAGGTGATCCAGGTGGCGCAGCCGCGACTGAGCTCGTTCGCCGGACAGCGGCAGGCGGTGGCCGAGCCGTCGGTGTGGTCGGGCCCGACCCGCGACATCTACATCGCCCTGGCTGACCTCTCGCCCGGACAGGTCACACTCAACCTGTACCGCTACCCGCTTATGTCGTGGCTGTGGGTCGGGGGTCTGCTGGTGATGGCCGGTGGGTTGTGGGCGTTGGGTGGCCGCAGCCGGCGGCGTACCGAGCCCGGAGCGCCCACCCCCGAGGAGGTGCTGGCCCATGCCTAGGCGGGCCGTGAATGTCGGCGTCGCCGCCGCGATCGTGCTGCTCGTGGTCACCGCCGTCGGACTCCTTCTCGGCGGAACCGGCGTGCGGGATCGGGCCTCGGAGCTGCAGCAGCGGCTTCGCTGCCCGGTCTGTAAGAGCGTCTCGATCGATGAGTCGCAGTCGCAGACCGCGGTCGCCATGCGCCGGGCCGTCGCCGAGCAGGTCGCGGCGGGTCGCGGCGACGCGGAGATCATCGACTACTTCCGGGCGCGCTACGGCGACTGGGTGCTCCTAGACCCGCCGTTCCGGGGCACTACCGCGCTGCTGTGGCTGCTTCCGGCTGCGGCGACGCTTGTCGGTGTGGCGATCCTACTGGCCCGTGCGCGGCGCGTCGTGCCACCGGCCGGGGAGATCTCGGCTGCTGACCGGGCGCGGGTGGCCACCGAGCTCGCCCGCACTCGCCTCGCTGACGAGGAGCCGTGAACGTCGAGCGGGTGCGCCTGGAGGAGCTGCGTGACCAGGCGCTGCGCGACCTGATCGAGCTGGATCGGCAGGTCGGCGACGCGGAGATCCCCCCCAATGCCGCGGCCGCGTTGCGCCGGGGTTACGAGGTGACTGCTGCTCGCGCGCTGGCCGCGCTGGACCTGACGGCGCCGTCAACGACCACCGCTACCCGCGTTCGCCCCCGGTTATCCCGGGCGCGGATCGTCGCCTACGCGCTCACCGCTCTCGCCGCCGTGGTCGCCGCCGCTGTGCTGCTGCCCCAGTTCGTCGCGCAGCGGCCCGCCGGCGGCTTCGTCACTGGTAACGAGGTGGCCCAGGCCGCACCTGGGGTGAGCTCGAGTCAGCTCGACGCGCAGTGGTTCACCGCGAACATGCAGCTCTACGTGCTCAACGACCCCGCCGCGGCGCTGGCCACCCTGGAGAGGATCCGACGGCGCACCGACCTGCCGCCTGGGGGCGCTCAGCAGGTGGACGAGCTCGCTGCTGTCGCCCGGGCCCGCCTGCCGGGGAGCCGGCGGTGACGGCGCTCGACGAGCTGCGCCCGACCCGGGGGTGGCGCGTGATCCGCTGGGCCGCGCTGGCCGTCGCGATCCTCGCCGTCGGCATCGGCGCGGTGTTCGGCATGCAGCTGGGCACCGACCCCACCCTGGTCGACAGCCCCCTGATCGGACGTCCGGCCCCGACCCGGGAGCTGCCCTACCTGGAGCGCGGCGGCACGCTGCCGCTCGCCGAGCTGCGCGGCCAGATCGTCGTGGTGAACTTCTGGGCATCCTGGTGCGCGGCCTGCCGCGAGGAGCACCCAGCGCTGGTCGCCGCGGCCCGCGACTACCAGGCGGCCGGCGTCACCTTCATCGGCGTCGACTACCAGGACCGGGGCGGGTCGGCGATCGGCTTCCTCGACGAGATGGGGCGCGGACCGGGCCGCTACGTCACCGACCCCGGATCCCAGCTCGCACTGGACTTCGGCGTCTTCGGCATCCCCGAGACCTTCTTCCTCGACCGTACCGGCACCATCGTGGCCAAGATCACCGGCCCGGCGAACCGCGCCCTGCTCTCCCGCGTGCTCGACGCCCTACTTGCTGGCCGGCAGCCGGAGTCACGCGCCAACGGCCCCGTCCAGCCGGCCCCGCCGAGTCCGGGAGGTCCAGGCTGATGCGCTCGGAGGTCCGCTGGATGATCGTCGGCGTCGTGCTCGCGATCGCCGGGACAATCGCCCTGTGGCCCCGCGTCGGGGCCACACCCGGGTCGCTACCTGGTGTGGCCCCGGCACCGCGCTCAGCGGATCTGACTAGCCCCAGTCCAGTTGTTCCGGAACTTGCCAGGCTGCGGCGACAGGCCGCGCTGCAGCCCTGTCCGGCCAGCGGACCGGGCACGCGGCCACCCGCTGGCCCGCTGGCCGGTGTCACCGTCCCCTGTCTCGGCGCCCCGGGCACGGTGGATCTCGGTGCCGCGCTGGTCGGGCGACCCGTTCTGCTCAACCTCTGGGCGTCTTGGTGCACGCCGTGCCGCCAGGAAATCCCCGTACTGGCCCAGTACTCGGCACGGCCCGATGCGGTCCTAGTGATCGGGATCGACGTGCAGGACCGGCCGGCCGATGCGCTGATGTTGCTCGCCGACCTTGGCGCCCGTTACCCCTCGGTCACCGACCCTGACGGCGCGCTGCAACGCGCGCTACACGCCCCGCCGGTTCTGCCGGTCAGCTACCTACTACGCCCCGACGGGTCGGTAGAGATGGTGAGCCCGCCTCGGGTGTTCCGCACCCCGGATGAGGTGGGCCGCGACGTCGAACGCCTGCTGGGGAAGACCGGCTGACCGGCTACCGACAGTCCTACTATTCAACGTAGTATATCTTGTCTTGGCCACATCGTGCGGTTCGGAGAGGAACGGGGGTCCCACCATGGCCGGTGATCCGGAGGAGAAGGGACTACGACGGCTCCGCCGGGTACGCACCCGTCGTGACGCCGCCAACCTGCACCAGGAGCAGGCGAAACCGAAGAAAACCCCGTACACGCCCGCGTACTACCGGCAGTTGTACAAACGGATCGCCGGATGGGTACTCGCCGGTCTCGGATTGCTCGTGGCCGGATCGCACGTCGTCACCCACCTCGGACACTTCCAGGTGCTGCCAAACGTGAGCATGCAGGACCTACTGATGGGGTACCCGGTGGCGGGGATCCTTTTCCTCGCCGGAATTGTTCTGCTCGGTAGCTGAGCGGATGCCGACACCGCGGCCACCGACCCGCTCACCGCCTCGCGAGCCAGCCGGGGAAGCAATGCGCGACGACCAGGCGGGTGACAATGCACACCACAGAGAAAGGACACTGTTGGCATGAACGTGACCACTGGAAACCCTCGCGTGCAGGTCGGTGCTCAACGCGCGGTAAGCCCCTCCCGCCTGGCGACCGCGGGGACCGTGGCGGCCGCCGCGCTGCTCCTTACGGCCTGCACGGCTAGCTCCGGAGGTAGCAGCAGTCCTGCGGTAACAAACACTCCCCCGGCCGAAATGTCCACAATGACCACGATGCCCTCTATGTCCGGCATGCCTCCGATGGCCGGCGGGGTTCCGATGACCGTGACGGCAGTCGAGAAGGACTTCTCGATCGAGCTCTCCGAGAAAACCTTCGCACCGGGCACCCACACGTTCCGGGTACAGAACCAGGGATCGAGCCCGCA
>QHBZ01000088.1 GCA_003244055.1 Pseudonocardiales bacterium
CTGCTCGCCACATTGATGACCCACTCGGCGCGTCATCAGGATTACCAACCGTTGCCGATCGACTACGTCGAGGCCTTGTATTCCGAGCTGGCGGCAACGGGGCAGGCGGCGCTGTTCGTGGCCGAGGTGCACGGCGAACCGGTCGCCGCGGACCTGGTCACCATGTGCGGAGCGATGGTCCGGGGTCGGCTGGCCGGATTCGACCGCACCGGCGAGGCGGCTCACCTCAGCGTCCCCGCCGCCATCCGGTGGGAGATCATCCGGTGGGCGAAGACACGCGGGTACCGATGGTACGACCTGGGAGGGCTGCACGAAGAAGCGCTACAAGCCCTGCTTGCCGGCGAGTGCCGGCACAGCGACAACTGGTCGAGTTCGGATCAAGCGAAGGTAGCGTTCGGAGGCAGCCCATTCCGGTATCCCAGCGCCGTCGAGATGATCGATTCGTCACCGGTGAGGATCGCTTACGATCTTTCACGACGGTGGGCCGGCGGCCGCCGCCTGGTCGCCCGAGCGACCCGACGGTTCCGCGGCGCCACATAACGCCCGCGGCGTCACCGCAGGACTCGGACCGGATCGACGTGGCAGCCTGCGCGCGCACGAAGCTGCCAAGATGTGGTCGGCGTCCTCACCGACCGATGGATTCTCGCGTCAGCCCTGTGCATACTCGCCGGGCTGGTCCGTCCGACCGGCTTGGTCCTCGCCATCGTCGTGTGTGCAGCCGCCGTACTACGCATCGTCACAGGCGGTGGGGGTGCGCGGGTATGGATCGCGCTGGTGAGCGCGCCGCTTGGGATCGTTGGTTTTCTCAGCTATGTGGCACTGCGCACCGGCCGTTGGGACGGCTGGTTACACCTCCAGCACCAGGGATGGGGATATTCCTACGACCTCGGTAGGGCGACCGTGCTGGACAGCGGCGCCATCTTGACGTACTCGCACGACGCGATGCTCGTCATCACGGTCGCCGTGGTGTTGGGATACCTCGCGCTCGGGTTGTTGGCCATCCGAGACAAGCTGAGCTGGCCTGTCGTGGCGTACGGCATCGGTGCCACGCTCATGGCCGTGCAATCCAGTGTGATCATGAACTCGAAAGCCCGGCTGCTTCTGGTGGCGTTCCCGCTACTCATCCCGCTCGCCGTGCGAATTGCGAGAAAGGATACGCGGACACTGGTTATCACCGCTGCCGTCTACACGCTAGCAGGCGGCTGGTTCAGCGCATACTCAATTATCGTATGGAAGTACGCTATTTGACGACGTGCATGCGGCCCCGGAGTCTTGGAGGATCGCCCGTATGACGTAGCCTAGTGACGCATTGTTAATGATCGGCTAATCGAAGTGTGCCCGGTGCGGGTCGGTCAACGCATCGGTCAGGCGTTGGCGTACGGCTGGGTGCATGACCAGCCGTGTTGCGTGCTCGGGGTCGCACCATGCTGCGGCGCTGGTCTCCTTTTGATCAGGTGTGGCGTTGCGGGCGGGAGTGAAAGCGTGGAAGCACACCGCGAATTGTTGATAAATCGCCGTGTTCGCGCCCGGGTAGGCCAACACGTGGCCAGGGTCGCTGTACACTCCGGCGAGCCCGGTGACCTTGATAGTGACGCCAGCCTCCTCGGCCACTTCACGTACTGCCGCCGCCGAGGCGGATTCCCCGACTTCGACTCGACCGCCGGGCAACTCCCAGTAGCCGTCATCGGTGCGGCGTACCAGCAGGACCTGGCCCAAGCCGTTGCGCACGATCGCGTACGCAGCGGGTAGAAGTTCGCGTGCTCGGGGTGCGGCGACATCGTGGTAATACTCCATCCGCGCCATGTCTGAATGATTGGTGGCCCAAACGTCGCCGGACAAGAGACGAACGACTAACCGCGGACAAACACTCGGTGAATTCCCGCCCACGGCGAGCACGTTGCCCGTCACATCCCGCCAGCAGCCGTCTCCGACCGCTGGCCGTGTCCGCAGGTGGAGTTACCCTGGAGTGCGTTTGTTCGGGGTTTCGATGACGACCTGAGTGGACTTCACAACGGCCACGGCCAGTGAGCCAGGCACCAGGCCGAGCTCGCTGGCGGCCTCGGTACTCATCAGCGAGACCACGCGGTGCGGTCCGCACTGGACCTCGATCTGGGTCATCACGGTGTCAGCGATGACACTGGTGACCAGCCCGACCAACCGGTTGCGGGCTGAGCAACCGACTTGGGATGTCGGGTCGGGCGCGGGATGGGCATGGTCTTGGGCGAAAGCGGCCAGGATCGCCCCGTCGATAACCATCCGGCGCGACTGATCACGTTCGAGGGGCAGCTGCCCGATATCGAGCCATCGCCGTACGGTGTCGTCGCTCACGGCGAGCAGCTCAGCCGCTTCGCCGATCCGGAACTGCGGCACGTGGTCGAGGATAGACGTTCTAGTGGTCTGGTTCGTGTCCAATGGATCCCCTGACCGGTTAGTTCAGGTAGTCGCGCAGGAGGTGGGAGCGGGACGGGTTCCCGGGCGCACTGCTGGATCTCCAGCACCTTGTGTGTGGGGTGATGCCCATCTCCTGTGCCAGCTCCGCGGGGGTGGGCTCGCGACCCAGGTCCTGTCGCAGCTCGCGGAGGATGCTGCCCAGCTTGTTGATCACCTCCACCAGGTGCACCGGGATCCGGATGGTGCGAGCCTGGTCGGCCATCGCACGAGTGATCGCTTGGCGGATTCCACCCCCACTTGATCACCAAACCCACTTGATACAGCGAGGAGCCGATTTCCACTGTGCTGGCACGATCAGATGGCGCGGGCGTGCATGGGCCGTACTCGGGGATGCGGATGAAAAACCGGTAGTTTAGTCCGCCAGGTCCTGCTTCTTGGAGACCAGCACGTCGATGGCCTGGCTGTACTGGTCGATCTCCCGATACAACGGCGAGATCTCCAGCCAGCCACCGACTGCGGATCGCGACCCGGAAACAGCGGTCCGCTGGTGCCATTGTTGTTGGCAGTCCTCGGAACAGAAGTCCCGCGAGGGTGATGCCCCGAGTAGGTGACCGCAGTGCTGGCAACCGGTGGCCTCGTCTCTCGCGGTCAACACGGGGTTGTGACCTCCGCCGTCATGTGACCGGCCTCCTCGGTTTGGGTGCGGGTACGCGGAGGATGGCAGGGTCCGGCTGAAGGTGTCGTCGGTTGCCCCATGACCACCCGGAGCGTTGCCGCCGGCCATGCGGTGCCGTTCCCTAGCCGAACGGCACCGCATGTGATCACCGGCTCAACTCAACGGCCGTTGGCTCAGCAGTTGCCGCCGTTGGCGCTGCCACCCGCGCCGCCGGTGGCGTCGCCCGCGCTGGCGATTCCCTTGCCCAGGATGCCGATGCCGCTCAGGATGTTGATACCGAGGCCGCCCTGGGCGGCGCCGCCGTTGCCGCCGGTGCCGCCGTCGCCGGCCTCGCACCCGCCCATGGCGAACATGGACATCACGGTACGAGCGGGGAGCAGCTCTACGTGCTGCCCGTCGATCACGGCGAAGCTCAATGCGTCAGACATTTTTCCTCCTCAGAGTGGCCCTCAGCGGGCCCGCAACAGAATGCCGTCATCGACTGCAATTGCCGATTCGGCTAATCTCACCATGACGAAGAGAGAGTCGTCTTACAACATCCATTCGCCACCTAATTCTACATTTCATCACGTAGCCGTGAAGCAGATTTCCGACTACTTAGTCAGCGGCCACCAGATACGCGTAGATTCCAGATCTTCAGTACCTACCGCACAACGCCGCCCGGACTTTGCCCACCTGTCTTCCCGACCGCATTAGCGCTGGTGAACCTCATCGCCGCGGCGATCAGCGTAGGCAGTGACGGGACGTGGAAGGCCGCCATTCGCGGCGCCCACGGGATTGGCTTGGCACCATCACCTGAGCTACGACACAGAGCATGCGCTCGTAGAGAAAGAACCGGCGACTTGCTACGTAGACCTACCCGCGGTGGCTGCCTAGTGGATATCGGACATGGTCACAGAGCGATAGCTGACGATCACTTAGGGCGACCCTTTCTCCGGCTACCTTCCCGCGAAACCGACGCCGTACGACCACCTAGTCTCCCTACCCCCGCTGTGCTCAGTAGTCGCACCGCCCACACCCGATCGAACGGTCAGAGCTCGCGCAAGATGCTGATTGGTGATCGGCGCGCTAGCAGGACAGCTGTGACGGTGGCGATAGAGAGGGCCGCGATGACCGTGACGGTGACTGCGGCCATGTAGGGCCAGGGGACGGTGAGCGCATCGGGTGGGGGGTCGAACACGCCGGTGAGGACGGCCACGAGAACTTCGGAGAGCGCCCATCCGATTGCGGCGCCGACGACGACACCGCCGATGGCGAGTGTCGCCGTTTCGGCGGCGACCAGGCCGCGTAGTTGTTTGCCGGTAGCGCCCAAGGCAGTGGTGATGGCGAAGGTGCGGCGCCGTTCGGTCAGGCCGAGGACGAGCACCAGTCCCCCGGCGGCGGCTGCCAGCACGAGCGCGAAGGCCAGCTCGACGCGGGTCAGCCCGGCCAGGTCGACCGCGGTGAGGCTGGAGCCGATGGTCGAGCGGGTGTGCGCGATGTCGGTGACCGTGGCGGAGGTGCCCACAAGGGTCTGGATCCGGTGGGCGACGGCGGCGGTGTTCTGGCCGCCGGTGTCGACCAGGAAGGCTCCGATGGCGTTGTTGCCGGTCTGTTGTGCGATGTAGGAGGCGTTGGCGACGAAGAAGCTGTCTTTGGGAGCGGTGGGGAACTCGTTGACGATGCCGATGTAGTGAAACGGCACCGTCGTCAGCTGTCCGGTCCTGCTGTCCTGCAGGCGCAGGTTGAGCAGGTCACCGGGGTGGAGTTGGTAGTCGTGCACGGTTTCAGCGCTGACCAGGATCGACTCCGGGTGGGCGGCGAGCTGGTCCATCAGTGCTCGCGCGCTGCCGCCTTGGAAGTAGCTGTCTTGTAACGAGGTGGCGTTGGTGATGGTGGCCGGACGCACGCCGTAGAGGTCTTGGAGGTCCGGGCCGATGTAGGCGAAGCGGTGCTGGATGGGCGCCACCGCGCGCACCCCGGGCACGGCGGCGATCGGCGCCGCCGCGGCTGGTCCAACGGTCGTACCGGGGGGCTCGGCGACGGTGACGTCGGCGCCGTTGGTCAGCTGGGCGTCGACCTCAGCCTGGGCGCGGTAGGTGGCGTTGAACGTCGCGGTGGACGCCGCGAAGGCCAGTGCGAGCGCGAGTAGCACGATCGATCGGGCCAGCGGACGCCGCCGCCGGGCCAACATCGCCGCCGCGGTGCCCGACAGCTCACCGGCCAGCGGGCGCAGTCCCCAGCCGACCAGCCGACGTCCCCGGCTCAACAGCAGCTCGGCCAACCGCCACGCCAGCAACCCGGCACCGACCCAGAGCAGCGCGGGTCCGGCAAATGCCCAGTAGGACACCGAGATGCTCGCTACCCCTTCCGGGGCGAGCACGAGCTGGTAGCCGTTGCCACTGGCGGCCCAGACCACCACAGCGCCCCCGGCGATCAGGATGACGTCAACTCCATATCGGGCCCACCACGGACCCCGCCGCCGCCCAACCGTCTGCCGCGCGGTCGCCACAGTGGCGGTGTGCAGGTCGTGGTAGGCCGGGAGCAGGACGCTCGCCGCGGCGATAACCAGCCCGACCAGCGCGGCCGCCGCGATCCAGGCCACCGCGGTGGCCGCGCTGGTGCCGAAGCTGACCGACCCGAACGCCAACCGCCCGACCAGAGTGGCCACGCCCAGCCCGAGCATGGCGCCGGTCACGCCGACCAGACCGGCTTCCACCGCGGCGAGCCCGAGCAGCTGCCTGCTGGTCGCGCCTCTGGTGCGCAGCAGCGCCTGCTCCTGGCGGCGGCGCACCGCCCCGGCAGCGGTCACCGCGCCGGCCAGCAGCCCAGCCAGCACAGCGCCCGGCAGCCCGAGAAACAAGAACAGCACCTGGGCGTAAGCGGCATCCGAGCGGGCGGCGTCCAGCGCCGCGCCCAGGTTGTCCCCGACCACCGCGCTGCCCGCGTTGCGCGCCTCGAGGTTGTGCGCGGCCGCGTTCACCGAGGTGTAGGCCGCTCCCGGATCAGCTGGCAACGCTCGGGTGCGGGCCACATGGATCTGCGTGCTCACCAAGTCCGGGCGGGCTGCGGCGAGTGGATCGAACAGGACGTGCCACTGTGATCCTGGCAGCAACACCACGTTGTCCGGTGGCGAGGCCGGCTGCGAGCTCGGCGGCGCACCGACCTTTTGGAACAGCGAGTTCGCCTGCGGTAGGTCGACCACCCCGTCCACCTGGACCTGGACCTGCACCGGCGCCAACCCAGCTCGGGCGATCTGCACCAGGTCACCGGGCTTGGCGTGCAGGTTGGCCGCGGTCTGCTGGGCCAACAGAACCCCGTGATCGGTCCCGGTCAGGGTGCGGATCTCGCCAGGAAAATCCGCGCGATAACCGGTTGGCAGGCCCAGCACCACACCGGGGCCGGTGGTTTCGGTGGTGCCATCACCGGTCGCGGTCAACCCCGCGACCTGGGCGTATCCGACTGGCACGGCCACGCGGATCCTCGGCGCGGCGCGCACCGTGCCCAGCACGGCCGCCGGGTCGGCTCCGGGTTGGACCTGCACCTGCCAGTCCACCGCGACCCCCCGCACCGTCCGGGCCGTCATAGATCCCTTCGACGCGGCCAAGAATGCCCCCAGCGAGGCCAGCAGCGCCACCGCGATCGCCACCCCGAGGGCAGTGGCGACGAGCCGTCCCGCTCGCCGCCGCAACAGCCCACCTATCCACGTCGTGATCACTTTCGGTCTGTCCCGGTCGAGGCGTTCTCCTGCGTCGGTCCGGCGGTAAGCCGACCGTCGCTCATCCGCCAGCGGCGGGGCAGTCGTCGAGCTACCTCGGGGTCATGGGTGGAAACCACGAGTGCGGCGTCTAGTTCGTCGGCCGCATCCAGCAGCACTGAAACCACCCGAGCCCCGGTCTCGTGGTCGAGTTGCCCGGTGGGTTCGTCGGCTAAAATCAGCCGCGGCCGGCCAGCCAGCACCCGGGCCGCCGCCACTCGTTGGGCCTGCCCTCCGGAGAGCTCCTCGGGGAGTTTGCGGCCTAGCTCGCCGATCCGTAGCCGGTCCAACGCTGAGGTCGCGCGCTGGGCGGCCTCGTCCTGGGTGACCCCGCCTAGCAGCAACGACAGGGCCACGTTCTCGATCACGTTCAGCGCCGGGATCAGGCTGGGCCCCTGGAACACCACGCCCACCACACCGGGGCGGCCCTGCGGCGTCCCGCCCAGCCCGGGCCAGCGCACCGCGCCGCTGGTTGGGGTCACCAACCCGGCCATCAGGTGCAGCAGCGTCGACTTCCCCGACCCTGACGGCCCGCTCAGCGCGACTCGCATGCCAGGGCGCACCGTGACGCTCACCTCTCGTACCGCGGGCACAGCGCTGGGCCCATGACCGAACACGCGGCTCACCAACACGCACTCCACCAAATCCAGATCCGACGTCGTTGTCGGTGTCACCTTGGCGCCGCTGATGTTGATCCGCTCGGCGGTCACCCCGTCACCTGCCCGTCCACCAGCCGCATCACCCGGTCAGCAGCCGAGGCAACCGCTGGGCTGTGACTAGCCACCAGCACCGCCACCCCACGCCCTGCAGCAGCGCGCAGCAGCTCCAACACCGTGGCCTCGGTGCCACTGTCCAGCTCCCCTGTCGGTTCGTCGGCCAACACCACCGCCGGCTCATTGGCCAGCGCCACCGCCAACCCGGCCCGAGCCGCCTCGCCACCCGAGAGCCGGCTGGGTAGCGCACCGGCCCGCTCGGCCAGCCCCACCGAGCCCAGCAGCGCCGTCCGCGACTCCCGGCTAGACCTGCCTCCCAGACCCTGCGCGACTGCGAGGTTCGCCTCCACCGTGAGGTGGTCGAACAAGTTCCCCGATTGGGACAGCACCCCGATCCTGCGCGCCCGCAACCGGGCCCGCACCGGCTCTGGTTGGTGACTCATCCGCTGCCCCTCGACCAGCACCCTGCCCCCCTCCGGGTCGTCCAGCCCCGCCAGACACGCCAGCAACGTGGACTTGCCCGACCCCGACGGACCCACCACCGCCACGAACTCACCGGGCATGACCGACACCGACACGCCCCGCAGGGCCAGGGTCTCCTCCTCCCCCGCCCGGAAGAACCGGTACAACGAGCGCGCCTCGATGGCCGCGGCGGTCACCGGTCCCGGTCCCGTTCCGCGCGTCTCGGCCACCTTGCTCACTGCTGCCAACGGAACGAGTCAGTGATCGTCCGCCACGGATCCACGTTGTCCGAGCCCTGCGGCGCGGACAACGTCAGCACGACCTCCTGGCCCGCCCGCCAGAACTCGTAGCGCTCCACCGCTTCGGTCACCGACTTGCCGGTCACCGCATTCGGCGCCGAGCTCGCCTGATAAGTGATCAGAACCGCCGGGCCGGCCGAACGCTGCACCATCGTGACTCCCCCGGCCTGAAAGCCCGGCGCTGAGCCCTGCAGCTGGGCAACCTCTTGGTCTCGAGCCGACGCCACATCAGGAGCCTGCGACCGCGGCACGCTCTCGATCCGCACGCTGTTGAACTTGTCGGTGAACACCACCGCCGAGCTCGCCACGGACCGAGCCCACCCCTGGGGCACCCTCACCATGAAAGACCCGCCCGGCGCGGTATACGGAACGAAGACCTGGTTGTCCGGGATATCACCCGCGGGGTTGACCTCCGGCGCATTCGGATTCGGCGCCGCGGACGGCCCCGGAGAAGCTGATCCCGCCGACACTGGCGCTGACCCCACCGGCCCCGGCGAAACCGATGGACCGCCGCAGGCACCCAGCACCGCCAACGACACCCCCACCCCCACCGCGACCACCCCAGACCGGCCAGGTCGCCGACCGATCAACCCCGCACGACGAGCACCGTGTTCCAGGCGCACGACACCACCCTCCCGCCATCCAGCGCAAAACCAGCCGCGTACAGCATCGGTCACACGCCATGTGACGCTCATGTGAGAAACATGAGCGCGAACACATCTCGGCAGGAACTCCAGTGTCCCGGGCATAACGGTCGTGAAGGCGACGACAATTCACGTGAGCGTTCCCGCTCACTTCGCGACCACGCAGTCATGATCGCCTTCGAGGCGTATACGTTCTACGGCTTACCGAGCAGCTGCGTCTCGCGTTGGGCTGCCCGGTCCGTTCCGTGCACCGTGCTCGTCAGGTAGAGGTCGCGCCCTGTCATCGGGTCAGCACCGGAGAAGACGCGCACTTGGAGCGAGTTACCCCGGGTGCCTGCTGGTGAGAGGTGGTGCCCCCGGTGGGAGTCGAACCCACACTGGACGGGTTTTGAGTCCGTTGCCTCTGCCGGTTGGGCTACGGGGGCGAGTTGTTGGCGGGATCACTGTACGGGTTGGCCGAGCAGTGCCCCGTTCGGATCCCGGCATGGCGAGGCGCTATGGCCTGAGGGTCACATCTTCGTCACGACAACCGACCGCCCGTGCCCCCCTGGCACCGGCAGCACTACGGTCTGACGATCGCATCGCGAGACGCCGACCCACGGCTACCCGTCGCAAGTGTCTGTTCTGAGGAGACACACATGGCGCACCGCACCGTTGTCCGCGCGGCGGCCCTTCTCGGGGCCCTGTCGGTCGTGATAGCCGGCTGCGGCGGTGGCGGCACCACGACGGCCGGAGGACCAGCCACCGTTGGTCCACCCGCGAAGAAGTGTGACCCCCGCGAGGCTCCGCAGGCCAAAGCCAGCGGGCAGCCGAGCACCGCGCCATTGAAGATCGGCGCGTTGCTGCCGGAGACCGGCAGCCTGAGCTTCCTGGGCCCCCCCGAGTTCGCGGCCGTCGACATGGCGATCAAAGAGATCAACGCCTCCGGCGGGGTGCTGGGCAACCCGGTCGCCAACATCCGGGGCGACTCCGGTGACGACAAGACCGACACCGCGAACCAGACCGTGGACCGGGAGCTCGGCCAAGGCGCGCAGGTGATCATCGGTGCGGCTGCCTCCGGGGTCACCAAACTGGTCATCGACAAGATCACCGGCGCTGGCGTGGTCGAGTTCTCGCCAGCCAACACCTCCGACGAGTTCACCTGCTGGCCCGACAAGGGCCTCTACTTCCGGACCGCCCCGCCGGACCGGCTGCAGGCCCAAGCCCTGGCGGCGTTGATGGCCGGCGACGGTGCACAACGGATCTCCATCCTGGCTCGCAATGACCCCTACGGCAGTGGGCTGGCCGACAACACGGTGCAGAACCTGCGTGCCGCCGGGATCCCACAGAACCAGATTCAGAAGATCATTTACGATCCGAACGCGACGTCGTACAACACCGAGATCGACGACGTCCGGCAGTTCAACCCGGACGCGATCGCGGTGATCGGCTTCGACGAGTCGAAGAAGATCCTCACCCGGATGAGCGAGGTGCGCATCGGTCCGGGGCAGAAGTTGGTCTATGGCACCGATGGCAACATGGGCAATGCGCTGGGAATGGGCCTGCCGCCCGGCCTGCTCAACGGCATGAAAGGAACCGCCCCGCTGAGCAAGCTGTCAGCTGGCTTTGAGCAGCGCCTGCGAGCCGACGATCCCAAAGTGGTCGACACCAACTACGCCGGAGAGGCCTACGACGCCGTCATGATCGTCGCGCTGGCCACCGAGCGGGCGAAGTCGACCAAGGGGGTCGACATCGCCTCGGAGATCAACGGGATCACCAAGGATGGTGAGAAGTGCACCACTTTCCGCCAGTGTCGAGACATCATCGATAGTGGCGGCAATCCCGACTACGACGGCGTCACCGGCACCCTGGACTTCAACGCCGCCGGTGAACGCGCTGTCGGCTCTTACGGGATCCTGAAGTTCAACGCGCAGAACAAGATCGATGAAGCCGCCATCCAGTACCGGATAGTGGGCCGCTGAGCGATGCCGCCGGCGAGGGCGGCTAGCGATGCCGGCTCGATCCGGCCAGGGTTCCCAGGTATAGGTCGATGATTTTGGGATCGTTCATCAGGGCTGATCCGGTGTCGGTGTAGGCGTTGCGACCCTGGTCCAGCACGTAGCCTCGGTCACAGACCTGCAGGCAGCGCCGGACGTTCTGCTCGACCATCACGATGGATACGCCGGCTGCGTTGATCTTCTTGCAGCGCACGAACACTTCGTCGGCGAACATCGGCGACAGTCCGGCAGAGGGCTCGTCGAGCAGCAGGACGGCTGGTTCCATCATCAGCGCTCGGCCCATCGCGACCATTTGCCGCTCCCCGCCGGACAACGCTGCGGCCTTGGTCTTGCGCCGCTCGGCGAGCAGCGGGAACAGCGAGCACACCGCGTCGAACCTGGCGGTGAAGAGCCGCGGCCGCAGGTAGGCGCCCATCTGCATGTTCTCCTCGATGGTCAGCGAGGGGAACACATTGTTGTTCTGCGGCACGTAGCCCACGCCCCTGGTGACCAGCGTGTGCGCTTTGGCGGAGGTGATATCGGTGTCACGCAGCGTCACCCTGCCGTCCCGCACCGGGATGAGCCCGAACATCGCCTTGAGCAGTGTCGACTTGCCGGCACCGTTGGGCCCGATGATGCCGACGATCTCGCCATTGCGGAGGAAGAAATCGCAGCCCTGCAAGATGTTCACCCCGGGCAGGTAGCCGGCCACCAGGTTGTCGGCCCGCAACAGTGCGCCCAGCGCCAACTCGCGGTGCCGCTGCGGGCTCGCGGCCAGCTCCGCGGGAGACAGCCCGTTACCGGTCGGGCCACCGGCCGAGGCGGTCACGCCGACAGGTCCTGACCGCGCTCGATGGCCGCCTCGAGCTCGCTTTCGATCTCCGCGACGAGCACCGCCGTCTGGCCCACCGGGTTGCCTTCGGCGTCGAACTCCAGTGCCTGATCGTGGTGTGCGCCCAGGTAGGCGTCGACCACTGTCTTGTTGGACGACAGCGCCTCGGGCCGCCCCTCGGCGATCACCCGGCCCTGCGCCATCACCACCACCCAGTCGCTGATGTCCCGGATGACGTCCATGTCATGTTCCACGAACACCACGGTCATCCCGTCATCGCGCAGCGACTTGACGTGTTTCAGGAGGCTCTCGGTGAGCGCGGGGTTCACTCCTGCCATCGGCTCGTCGAGCATGACGACGGTCGGGTCCATCATCAGCGCTCTGGCCATCTCGAGCAGCTTGCGCTGCCCGCCGGACAGGCAGCCGGCGAGATCTTCTGCCTTGGCGTCCAGTTGGAACCGGGCGAGCAGCTCCATCGCCTTGCGGGTGTTGGCCTGCTCCTGCCGTCCCCAGGTGCCGAGCAGGGCGCCGAAGAACCGCTCCCCAGTCTGCTTCGGAGCGGCCAGGCGCATGTTGTCCAGCACGGTGAGCTTGGCGAGCGCCTTGGTCAGTTGGAAGGTGCGGACCACCCCGCGACGAGCCACCTGGTGCGGGGCGAGCCGGGACAGCGGTATCCCGTCGAAGGTCCAGCGACCGGTGTCGGGCCGGTCGAACCCGGTGAGCAGGTTGAACAGGGTGGTCTTGCCGGCCCCGTTCGGACCGATCAGGCCGGTGATCCAGCCCCGTTGAAACTCCAGGTGGGCGACGTCGACAGCCCGCACCCCGCCGAACGAACGAGTGATCGAATCGATCACCAGCACCGGGTCGGGTTTACCGGCACCCGGCTGCCCGGGCACCACGTCGGGCGCCTCAGCGCGCATCGGGCAGCACCTCACTCCGCTTACCGAAGATGCCCTGCGGTCGGAACATCATCAGCGCCGCCAGAGCCACCCCTACCAGAACGAACCGGATTGCCCCGACATCCTGATTATCGATGAAGGAGATCAATGGGTTACTACCCGCGGTGGCTTGGCGCAGAAAATTGTCGGTGATCGAGAGGACGAACCAGAAGATCATCGAGCCGACGACCGGACCGAGGACACGACCGGCGCCGCCGATGATGAGCGCCGCGTAGGCGAAAAAGGTCTGCGGCGGAGAGTAGAAGTCCGGTGTGAGCGATTGCGTGGTCAGCGCGAAGATGATCCCGCCGACCGCACCGAAAACCCCGCCCAGCACCAACGCCTGCATCTTATAAACGAAAACGTTCTTACCCAGTGCCCGGACTGCGTCCTCGTCCTCCCGGATCGCCTTGAGCACCCGACCCCATGGGCTGCGTACCAGCAGGAAAACTAGTATGAGCGACAGACCCACCACGGTCCAACCCACGCAGATCGACCACAGGTCCTGGCCCAGAAAACGTACTCCGTAAAAGCTGTAGAAGCGTCCGTTGTCGAACGGGGAAAGCTGGCGGAAGCCGCCGCCGTAGCCGGTGAGGCCCTGGGTCCCCCCAGAGAAATCAGTCATCGAGGTAGACCGGGTGATCAGCCGTAGGATCTCCGCAGCCGCGATCGTGACGATAGCCAGGTAGTCCGCTCGCAACCGCAGCGTCGGGATCCCCAGCAACAGCGCGAGGACCATCCCCGCGGCCATTCCGACCAGCACTCCCGACCACAGCGGCAGTCCGAAGTACAGCACCGCGATCCCCATGCCGTACCCACCGACTAGGGCGAAGCCGATCTGACCGAAGTTGAGCAGGCCGGTGTAGCCGAAGTGAATGTTCAGCCCGATCGCGAGCAGGGCGAAGAAGATCGTCGAAGGGCCGACCAGGGCCGCGATTCCGTTGGTCAGCAGGCTCGGAATGTCGATCATCTGCTCATCCGATCCTGGCACGGCTGCCGAGCAAGCCCTGCGGTCTGATCACCAAGATGACGATGAGGACCGCGAGCCCGCCCAAATACTTGAGGTCGACCGGGATGATCTGGGCGGATACTTCCACCAGCACTCCGACGATCAGGCAACCCACCAGAGCTCCATAGGCGGTGCCCAGCCCGCCGAGGATCACCCCGGCGAACATCAACAGCAGGAGATTGAAGCCCATCTCGTACTGCACTGTGCCACCAAGCTCGGACAGCCCGAACAGTACGCCGCCCAACGCCGCCAGTGCGCCGGCCAGGATCCACACGAACAGCACGACCCGTTCGACGTTGATTCCCGACGAGGCGGCCAGGTCCCGATTGTCGGCCACCGCCCGCATGGCCTTGCCGATCCGGGTCCGCTGCAACAGCAGCGCGACGCCGACCAGGACGACCAGGCTGATCACGATCGTGGCGAGATCCTTGTCGGTGATGCTGATGAAGCCGTAGTTGCGTTCCACCTGATTGGTGTAATCAGCGAACGACTGCGACCGGCCGCCGAAGTAGATCAGCACCAGATAACGCAGCGCCAGCGCCAGGCCGATGGAGATCACCAGCTGGGCGACGAGGCTGGCGCGGCGGCGCCGCATCGGCCGCCAGATAGCCAGGTCATTCGCCGCGCCGAGAGCACCACCGGCCACGATGGCCAGTGCGGCGGCCCAGATCAGCTGCAGCCCGAAGGTGACGTTGAGCGTCCAGGCCAGCACGGCTCCGATAGTGACCAGCTCACCGTGCGCGAAGTTGGTCAGCCCAGTCGTGCCGAAGATCAGCGACAACCCCACCCCGGTGATGCCGATGACCAGTCCGAACCGGATGCCGTCGACCAGTACCCGCGCAGCCGTGGCGCTCGCCGAGGTCTGCAGCCCGGCACGCTGCGTGCCGAATCGGAACACGACCAGCGACAACGTTCCGGGCGCCACATCGCGTACGACCTCCCCCTGGAGCACACTGACGCCACGAGGCAGCGATTGTCGATCGATTCGGAAGGTGTACCGCCCCGGCGTGGGCACGGTCAGCTCCCAACGACCGCTGGCGTCCGAAAGCGTGGACGCGACCTGCTGGCTACCGGCGGCCAGCGCCTGCACCCGGACACCGGCCAACAACGTGCCGTCGACGTTGCGCAGGGTGCCACTGACCGGCAGACCCGGCTGATCGGGTGGAGCCGGTGGCGACAGCGCGCCGCGAGACGGTTGCAGAGGGGCCAGTGCCGGAGCGGCCAGTGCTGGAGCGGCCAGACCGAGCAGCGCTGAGCTCGCGATCAGGGTGCCGAGCAGCGCGCCGAGCAGCGCGCGCAGCGGGCCAGGAACCCGGCCGAATCCGGGGTCCCTCGATCGTGCCCTGACCGGTGGCCGGGCTGCACCTGCTGCTCGCACGGGTGGGCATCTCCTCGAGAGTGTCGGCAGCGACCGGCGGAATCCGATGCCGAACCCCGCTGGCCTACCAAGTTGCCCATAGTGAGCCATGGGCAGCGCACCCTACCTAGCAGGGCGGTGTGCTGCCGGGTCGTGGGCGCAGACCGACGAATACCAAGTCAGGCAGGCGTTCTGAAAAAACGTCAGCCGGAGCACGATCGTCGAAAATGAGCCGTAGCCGTGCAACTTCGCACAGCCAGGCCTCACTTCCGGCGATCACCAGCCAGTCCATTCCGTGCGGGGACCCTGACCCGCTCGTGGCGACCCTGACCCGCTCGTGGCGACGCGGGGTTGGCCGCCCCCACGACCTTGGAGCTGCCCACCTCAACACAGGCCCATGATGGGCATGATCACCGTGTGGGTGCGCTCAACGACATTTTCTGTCGCTGTAGGCACACCACCGATGATCACGGTGATGAGCTGGCGGTCACGCTGGGGGGCGGTCGCGGAGCAGACAGGTGAGGCGGGCGGTGCAGATCGGACGTTGCTGCTCGTCGCTGATCCGGATCTCGAAGGTCGCCATCGTGCGGCCCCGGTGCAGCGGCGTGCAGACGCCGGTGACTTCTCCGTCGGTCGCCGACCGGTGGTGCGAGCAAGACAGCTCCACTCCTAGTGGAATCTTCTCCGGCATGCTGCACAGTGAGGCAGCGATCGAGCCGAGAGTCTCGGCCAGTACGGCGCTCGCCCCGCCATGCAGCAGCCCGAAGTACTGGCGGTTGTGCGCCACCGGCATGGTCCCCACCACCCGCTCCGGGTCCCATCCGGTGATCTTGATTCCCATCCGCTCGACGAGCTGTTCGCCGGCCCAACGGGCCACCACCTCGGCGGCCACCGGATCGACCTCAAAAGGGACGCCAGACGTGGTCACCCCGCCGACTCTAGGCAGCCAGACCCGTGAGTGGCGATGCGCCCCATGGCTCGTATCGCCACTCACGGGTTGGACTGTCGCCGGTCCGGCCTAGACTCGCGGGCCGTGACGGTTACCCCACCGCGGCTGCTCCTACTCGATGGCCACTCGCTGGCCTACCGGGCGTTCTTCGCGCTGCCCGCCGAGAATTTCCGCACCACGACCGGGCAGACCACCAACGCGGTGTACGGCTTCACGTCGATGCTGATCAACCTGCTTCGCGACGAGCAGCCCAGTCATGTCGCCGCCGCGTTCGACGTCTCGCGCAAGACCTTCCGCGCCGAGGCCTACGCACCATACAAAGCCAACCGCAGCGCCACGCCCGACGAGTTCCGCGGCCAGGTTTCGCTGATCCATGACGTGCTGGGCACCCTGGGGATCCCGGTAATCACCAAGGAGAACTACGAGGCCGACGACGTCATCGCGACCCTGGTCACCCGGGCCGAGCCAGAGGGTTTCCAGGTGCTGGTCTGCACTGGGGATAGGGATGCGTTTCAGTTGGTCAGTGACCGGGTGACGGTGCTTTACCCCCGCAAGGGGGTCTCGGACCTAACCCGGTTCACTCCCGAGGAAGTCGCCGAGCGCTACGGCCTGACCCCGCAGCAGTACCCGGACTACGCGGCGCTGCGCGGCGACCCCTCGGACAACCTGCCGGGCATTCCGGGCGTGGGAGACAAGACCGCGGCGAAGTGGGTGCGGGAGTTCGGTTCGCTGGATGCTCTGATCGATCGGGTGGATGAGGTCAAGGGCAAAGCCGGTGACGCGCTGCGCGAGAACCTGGCCTCGGTGCTGCTCAACCGCCGGCTCACCGAGCTGGTCCGCGATGTCGATCTACCCGAGCAGCCCACCGACCTGGTGCTCAAACCGTGGGATCGTGACGCGGTGCACCGGCTGTTCGACGAGCTGGAGTTCCGGGTACTGCGAGACCGGCTGTTCGCCACGTTGAGCGCGCCCGAGCCGGAAGCCGAGGAGGGGTTCGAAGCCCGGGGCGGGATGATCGGGGCCGGCGCGGTGGCGGCCTGGCTGGATGCGCATACCCGGGACGGCCAGCGGACCGGGCTGGCCTTCCGCGGTAGCTGGGCGCGCGGCGCGGGGGATCTGGAAAGCCTGGCCCTGGCCGCCGCCGATGGCGAGGGCGGTTACCTCGATCCTCGCGCCCTGACCCCCGAGGACGAGCTGGCGCTGGGGCAGTGGCTCACCGACCCAGCCTGGCCGAAGGCCGCGCATGACGCCAAGCCGCTGCTGCACGCCTTGCGCTCACGCGGCACCAGCCTGGCGGGGCTAACCAGCGACACCGCACTGGCCGCCTACCTCGTTCGGCCCGGCCAGCGCTCGTTCGACCTCGCAGACCTGGTGCTGCGCTACCTTCGCAAGGAGCTACGGGTCGAACCCGGCGAGGTTGCCCAACCGAGCCTGTTCGAAGACGAGGACACCGCCGCCCTGGTCTCCGACGAGATCCTGCGGGCCCGCGCTGTCGCCGAGCTGGCCATCGCGCTGGACGCCGAGCTGGACCAGATTGCCGGTCGGTCATTGCTCACCGACCTGGAGCTCCCGCTGCTCGCCGTGCTGGCCGAGCTGGAGGCAGCCGGCATCGCCGTCGACGGTGACGTGCTGGCTGGGCTGGAGGCCGGCTTCTCAGCAGCGGTGAAGCAGGCCGAGCAGGACTGCTTCGGGGTGCTCGGGCGCGAGGTGAACCTGGGCTCGCCCAAGCAGCTGCAGGTGGTGCTGTTCGACGAACTGAGCATGCCCAAGACCAAACGGACCAAGACCGGTTACACCACCGACGCCGATGCGTTGCAGACGCTCTACGAGTCGACCGCGCACCCGTTCCTGGCGCACCTGTTGGCGCACCGGGACGCGACCCGGCTGAAGACCACGGTGGATGGGTTGCTGAAGACCGTGGCCGATGATGGACGCATCCACACCACGTACCTTCAGACCATCGCCGCGACTGGGCGGCTGTCCTCCACTGAGCCCAACCTGCAGAACATCCCGATCCGCACCGAGTCCGGGCGCCGGATCCGGCAGGCGTTCGTGGTCGGCCCGGGCTATTCGGAACTGATGACCGCGGACTACAGCCAGATCGAGATGCGGATCATGGCGCACCTGTCCGAGGACACCGCGCTGATCGAATCGTTCACCTCCGGGCACGACTTCCATGCCGCCACCGCCGCGCGGGTATTCGCGGTGGACGCTGCGGCGGTGACCGGCGAGCAGCGCGCCAAGATCAAGGCGATGAACTACGGCCTCGCCTACGGCCTGTCCGCATTCGGACTCTCCGCGCAGTTGCGGATCTCCACCGAAGAGGCTCGCGAGCTGATGGAGGAATACTTCACCCGATTCGGCGGGGTCCGCGACTACCTGCGCACGATCGTGGACAAGGCCCGGATGGACGGCTACACCGCCACCATCATGGGTCGCCGGCGCTACCTGCCCGACCTGGTCAGCGACAACCGGCAGCGCCGCGAGATGGCCGAGCGGATGGCGCTCAACGC